>JABBAY010000099.1 GCA_018607725.1 K189A clade bacterium | reverse complement strand
ATTCAACCGCTCTGCCACCCCTCCGAACGACGCGTAATATAGGTCATTTTGAGCCACTTGTTAAGCGACTTCTGCAATCTTCTCAACGATTCATTGTTCAATTGTGCCGAAAGCCGAAAATTGCGACTATGAAGGTCTCCAAACAGGTGTTTTTGATGATCGAATTGTTGCTGATTTTCGGAGTGGTAGTGTTTGTGCTTTATTGGCAAGCGTCTATGCGAGCCAAGGAGCTGGCTGTTAGGGCGGCAAGCCAGGAAAGCCAACGATGCGAAGTTCAGTTGTTGGATCAGACGGTGCACCAGCTGAAGATCTCTCTGAGTCGGGATCAACACAAGCAGTGGCGAGTGTGGCGTGAGTATCAATTCGAGTACACCGACGATGGTGAGACGCGGTTTAGGGGAAGAGTGACGCTATTGGGGTCTCGGGTCTTAAGGATTGCCATGGAGACGTTCAATCCGGTGATTCACTGACCACAGGGCAAGGCCTACGGGGGTTGGGCAAGGGCGACTTACTGCGAATCACTCAGCGCTTTATAGGTTTTCAAGTGCGACAGCGCCAGCAGGTGCTCGCCCATGACCTCATATAGCCGTGATAAGTTGTAGTGCGCGTCTGCGAAGGCGCCCGCATGCTTGTAAGCAATAATGGCATCTTCGAAACGTCCCATGTCTTCTAGCAGTGTGCCTAGATTAAACGAGGCGAACGGATGATCAGGCGCCAGCGTGAGGGCCTGAACATAATGTTCTTCTGCGAGCTCGGGTTGATTGGATTCCTGCATTAACCGGCCGAGGTTAACGTGAGCATCGGCGTGATTCGGATCCAATTCAAGGGCACGCAGATAAGCGGCCGGCGCGTCCTCAGGCGTGACGGCCTCCAGATCCACCCCCAAATCAAACCAGTCGTCGCTAGTCAGGTGATCCTGTTGCGACGCATTCTGGGCAGCCTGGCGAGCAAGGGGGGCCACTGCGCCCGCCAAGTCCGAAATGGTGAAGTTGAAGTGAAGTTGGCCACTTTCGGGATTGTAAACGTGATCTTGGTTGCGGATCACCACGGCGCCGCCGTCGCCGGTGATCCGCAGGGACGTCAGGGCACGATGGGGTAGTTGTCGCTGCAGGCTCAGTAATGTGCGATTGATGCGACCTTGGCTGACGCCAGTGTTGACCAATTCTTTGGCCGTGCGCAACAGCACGATATCTTGAAAGCTGAATTGATAGGGGCTGTTGGGGTCGCGCTTGATATCAATGATGCCACGGGCTATCTCACGAATTGACCGTGGCGTCATGGTTAGCAGTTCAGCGACCTCACGAGTGGAATAGCCTTTCATCAATCGCCCTTTGGTATCGCCCTTTGGTTTTGGCGCCTTACCTCACAGTCGCTGTCTCTCGAACAGCGACAGTATCATGGTGTCCTTTAACAGCCGGGATTAGCCCAGTTGCGTCAGCAGGTCCTTGGCAATCACCGTTTGCTGAATTTCGGAAGTCCCTTCATAGATGCGGAACAACCGCACGTCGCGGTAAAACCGTTCGATGCCATAGTCTTCAACATAACCGGCGCCACCATGTATTTGCACCGCGTTGTCGGCGACGCGACCAACCATTTCGGTGGCGAATAGCTTGCACGCCGCCGCTAGGGCCGCGACGTTCTCGCCGGCGTCACGGCGTCTGGCGGCGTCCTCAACCATGCAGCGCGCGGCATACATCTCGGTCTGACTGCGAGCCAGCATGGATTGAATCATTTGAAACTCGAAGATCGGTTTGCCGAACTGCTTGCGTTCCGCCGCATATTTGACGCTGTCGCGGATCAGTCGCTCGGCAATACCGACGCTAAGGGCGCTGATGTGCAAGCGGCCCTTATCCAATACTTTCATGGCAGTTCTGAAGCCAACATCTTCCTTGCCGCCTACCAGATTGGCAGCGCTGACCCGAACATCGTCGAACATTACATCACAAACATAGGTGCCTTGCTGGCCCATTTTGCGATAGGGCTGACTCATGCTAATGCCCGCACTTTTGACGTCAACCAGAAATGCGGACACGCCGCGGGAGCCCGTTTCATTGGCATTGGTGCGGGCGAAAACAGTGAGCAATTGGGCCTTTGGTGCATTAGTGATATAGCGCTTCGTGCCATTGAGCAGGTAGTCATCACCATCTTTTTTCGCCGTCAGGCGCACAGATGCCGCGTCAGAACCAGCCTCTGGCTCAGTTAGGCAAAAGCTGCCGATGATTTCGCCCGTAGCCATACCCGGCAGGTACTGCTGTTTCTGGGCCTCGGTGCCATCAATGATCAAGGCCTGTGAGCCAATACCGACATTGGTGCCAAAGATCGAGCGAAACGCCGGTGAGGTATGGCCAAAAACTCGTGCAACTGCCACTTCTTCACTCATGTTCAAACCCAGACCGCCGTAGGCTTCGGGTATGGTCAGGCCGAACAAGCCCATCTCACGCATGTCTTGAATGACATCGTCGGGGATCAGGTCTTCGGCGCCAACCTGTGATTCCAGTGGGCGTAAACGGTTTTCAACGAACTTATCGATGGTGTCGAGCAGTTGCTTCAGAGTGTCTGCGTCAAGGGCCATGTTGTACCTTATAGGAGTTGATAAACGAAACGCGGGTTCGAGTCCTGGCCTGTATATCATAGACCAGTGTCTATATAATGCCGGCTCAATTCAAAGTAGCGTAATCTAAAGCCGCATTGTAAGCATCCTTTCGGCAAAGCGCCAACCAAACACCGACACGAATTTCAGGAGTAGTCATGGCAGGATTTAAATGGGACGACCCGTTCTTTCTCGATGATCAGTTGACGGAAGACGAGCGACTGATTCGAGACACGGCCAGAGACTATTCCCAGGAAAAGCTTCAGACTCGGGTTAAGCATGCCTTCCGTGACGAGCATTTTCATCGTGAGATTATGAGCGAGATGGGTCAGTTAGGCTTATTGGGCGCCACGCTACCTGAAGAATACGGAGGTTCGGCGGTCAATTACGTGTCTTATGGTCTGGTTGCCCGAGAAGTGGAGCGGGTCGACAGCGGCTATCGGTCAGCCATGAGTGTTCAGTCTTCTCTGGTGATGCACCCGATCTATACTTACGGTAGTGATGCCCAGCGCGAGAAATACCTGCCAAAGCTCGCCAGTGGTGAGTGGGTCGGTTGTTTTGGTCTGACTGAGCCTGATTATGGTTCCGACCCTGGTAGCATGGTGACGAAGGCAGAGAAGACCAGTCATGGCTATCTGCTGAATGGCGCGAAGATGTGGATTACGAACTCGCCCATTGCTGATCTGGCGGTGGTGTGGGCTAAGCTCGATGGGGTGATCCGTGGGTTCGTGGTCGAACGCGGTATGAAGGGTTTCTCAACGCCGAAAATCGAAGGCAAGATGAGCCTGCGAGCATCGGTCACAGGTGAAATCGTGCTTGAAGATGTTGAAGTCCCAGAAGAGAACCTGCTGCCCAACGTTAAAGGCCTGGCAGGTCCCTTCGGCTGCTTGAACAAGGCGCGCTATGGGATTTCCTGGGGTGCGATGGGCGCGGCAGAATACTGCTGGCATGCCGCACGCACCTATACCATGGAACGTAAGCAGTTCAATCGGCCCCTGGCACAGAATCAATTGATTCAAAAGAAGCTGGCAGATATGCAGACAGAGATTACGCTGGGGTTGCAGGGCTCATTGCGCATCGGTCGGTTGATGGATGATGACAACTGCCCCGTTGAGGTGATCTCCTTAATGAAGCGTAATAACTGCGGTAAGGCCTTGGATATTGCCCGCATGTCACGGGATATGCATGGCGGCAATGGTATCTCGGATGAATATCATGTGATTCGACATTTAATGAACCTGGAAACCGTGAATACCTACGAAGGCACCCACGACGTTCATGCCCTGATTTTGGGTCGGGCGCAGACAGGGTTGCAGGCATTCTTCTAGTGGTGGCAATACCGGCGCTGATTTGCGCCGGTGAGCCTTAAGCGCCGTTGTTCTAGCCTGAGTCGCACACCCCAGTGCGACTTTGGCGGCCACCCGACTGGTCGCCCACGGGCTGTACCGCACGTCATTGACGTCCTTCCCTTCTGAGTTTTTGTCAGTAAAGTAGTATCTACCCTGCGGCAGATGATTTGTTATTGATTCGTGTGATAACAAGACAGGAGACGCATTATGATTCGAGTTCTAGTTGTTGACGACCACCAATTGGTTCGAGTTGGTACCTCGAGATTACTGGCTGATGTAGAAGGGCTGGAGGTGGTTGGCCAAGCCGGCAGCGGCGAGGAAGCGATTGAGCAGGTTCGACATCTGAAACCGGACGTAGTGCTGATGGACGTGCAGATGCCCGGTATTGGCGGGCTCGAGGCAACCAGGCGCTGCTTGCGGGTCGACCCGAGCATCAAGGTGGTGGCTGTCACGGTCTGTGAAAGCGAACCTTATCCCTCGAAGTTACTTAATGTCGGTGCCCACGGCTATGTCACCAAACGGGCTGATATTGAAGAAATGGTCCGTGCTATCAAGAAGGTGATTACTGGTCAGCGTTATGTCAGCGCGGAAATTGCCCAGGCTATGGCCCTTAAGCCGTTTTCTGAAAACGCAGCCTCACCCTTTGAGGCCTTGTCGAATCGAGAGATGCAAATCACCTTGATGATTGTCGATGGTACCAAGGTGCCTTGTATCTCGAGAAATCTTTCCTTGAGCCCAAAAACCGTTAACAGCTACCGTTATCGGATATTTGAGAAACTTGACCTGATGAATGATGTAGGCCTGACTAAGTTGGCGATCAAACATGGCATTATTGATGCGGGTGCTGTCAGCTAAGCTGTCAGTGCCGCCAGAGCGATTAATCCGATTAAGAGCCGCCAGCGAGTCGCCACGCTTGCTGTGACCGGGTCGACGTGGGTGGGCTTGGGTAATCCAGGCACAGGACGCTGGCACTCGGGTCGCGAGCCTCGTATCATCACCAGATCACTTAGCTGCTACAAGTCTCGTTCATGGCCGATCTGGATATTCCCCCGTTTGATGCGAAGACGTTCCTCAAGACCGTCAGCGGTCGGCCGGGCGTGTATCGGATGTTCGATGCTGAGGGCGAGATACTTTATGTGGGCAAAGCCAAAAATCTGAAAAATCGCTTGTCGAGTTATTTCAGAACAACGGCACTCGACGCGAAAACCATGGCCTTGGTGTCCCATATTCAAACGGTCGAGTACACGATCACCAACAGTGAAACTGAGGCCTTGTTACTGGAACAAAGCCTGATCAAGGCGTTGCGACCGCCTTATAACATCGATTTCAAGGATGATAAGTCCTACCCCTACATTTATCTTTCGACGGCAGAAGAATACCCGCGGCTGGCGTTTCACCGTGGTGCGAAGAAGCGCGCAGGGCGATATTTCGGGCCATTCCCCAGTGCCTATTCAGTGCGTGACAGTCTCAACGTTCTGCAAAAGATATTTCGAGTGCGACAGTGCGAAGACAGCTTCTTTAAAAATCGTTCAAGGCCTTGTCTGCAATACCAGATCCAGCGGTGCTCGGGTCCTTGCTGTGGTCGTATTAGTGTTGCGGATTACGCAGATGATGTGAAACATGCGGCCCTGTTTCTTGAGGGTAAGAGTCGCGCGGTGCTTGATGACTACGCCGACAAGATGGATGCGGCCTCCCAGCAACTCGAATTTGAGCGGGCAGCCAAATACCGCGATCAGATCGCGCACTTACAGCGGATTCAAGAGTCTCAGTATGTCACCGGCGACGGCGGTGATATCGATGTGATAGCGGCGATAGTCAATCCTGGTGGCGTCTGTGTCCTGGTGATGATGGTGCGTGGTGGTCGACTGCTGGGTAACCAGACCTTCTTTCCACGCATTCGCCTGGAAGAAACGCCGGGAGAAGTACTATCCGCTTTTATTCCGCGATTTTATCTTGCTGGCAATCAGGGTCGCGAAATTCCAAAAGATATCGTCATCAGCGCGCAAATTGCTGAAAAGCCGCTGCTGGAGGCAGCGCTGAGCGAGGTGGCAGGGCGTAAGGTGAATATTGGCGATAATGTTCGAGGCCAGCGCAATCGCTGGGTGAGTTTGGCCATGACCAACGCTGAACAAAGCCTGGGTGGACATCTGGCGACACGGAACAATACCAATCAGCGATTTGAAGCGTTGCGTGAGGCCTTTGGTCTGGCCGAAATTCCGGAACGGCTCGAGTGCTTTGACATCAGCCACAGTTCCGGAGAGGCGACGGTGGCGTCTTGCGTGGTCTTCGATCGCAATGGTCCGCTGAAGTCTGATTACCGGCGCTTTAATATTGATGGCATAACGCCTGGCGATGATTACGCGGCCATGTCGCAAGCCTTGTTAAGGCGTTATACGCGGGTTAAGAAGGGCGAAGGGATGCTGCCTGACATTCTGTTTATCGATGGGGGTAAAGGTCAGCTCAGCCAGGCTGAAACAATTTTGGAGCGATTGCAGATCACCGGCGTGATCTTGGTGGGTGTGGCTAAAGGCCCTGGGCGTAAAGCGGGGTTGGAAACGCTGTTTCTGTCGGGTGGTGGTGAGGTCGAGATGGCGCCAGATAATCCCGGGTTGCACCTGATTCAGCATATTCGTGATGAGAGTCACCGGTTTGCGATCACGGCGCATCGGCAGCGGCGAGGCAAAAAGCGTAACGAGTCGGTACTGGAACATATCGCGGGTGTGGGCCCGAAACGCCGCCGCGCATTGCTGCGCCATTTTGGCGGAAGCCAGCGAGTGGAAAGTGCCAGCACTGAAGAATTAGCCAAAGTTGAGGGAATCAGTCAGACTATGGCAGAACAGATTTATGCCACGCTCCATAACAGTTAGACTGGCGGTTTTAAACCCATTATTGCTCAGGGCATATAATTGACTATCGGCCTACCCAACATTGTCACCAGCATCAGAATACTCCTGATTCCTATCCTAGTGGTGGTCTTTTATCTGCCCTTCGAGTCACGTTATTTGGCGGCTTCGGTGGTGTTCAGCCTGGCCAGTATCACCGATTGGTTAGATGGCTATCTGGCGCGCAGGCTCGACGAAATGACGCCATTTGGTGCTTTTTTAGATCCTGTCGCGGACAAGCTGATCGTGGCGGTTGCCCTGATATTGCTGGTTGAGGTACATGCTAGTGCGATTCTTGCGATCCCGGCACTGGTGATCGTTGGGCGTGAAATCGTAGTTTCAGCGCTGCGCGAGTGGATGGCGAACTATAGTTCCAGCCGCAGCGTTGCGGTGTCGCTTGTGGGCAAGATCAAGACCGGGGTCCAGATGACCGCGATTATTGTCTTGCTGGCGGTTGGCCCTCAAGATCAGAGCGTGTGGGTTGTCCTGGGTTTTGTTCTGTTGTATGCGGCAGCGGGCCTGACACTTTGGTCTATGTTTTTATATCTGCGGGTTGCCTGGCCGGATCTGGCCTCTGGTATGACCAAGAAAGACTAGGTTCGTGGCTTTGCCCCGGCGCCACAATTCAGCAATGCCAGCCAGTAAGTCCCGTTGCGAAACCTTGATCGCCGGGCATCTGCAGTGCTGTCGGCGCTTGATTTGCAAGCCACTGGCATGACATCGTGATAATGGTACTATTATGGCACTCGCCGTGTAGCATTCGCCGGCTTTCGAGCATGACCGTTTCGACTGCATAATAGCCATTGGCGTTGCTCGCTCGCGCATGCACTCACGTCAGCACCGCCAATGTAAACCAGGAGCACACGAATTCTTATGACCGATGCCAATAGCAACAATAACGCGAATGCGGCGCCTTTTGATAAAGAAGCAATCCGTCAGAAATACCTGTTGGAACGTGATAAGCGCCTTCGCGCCGATGGTAACAACCAGTATCTAGAGCTCAAGGACCAGTTAGCCCATTATCTGGAAGACCCCTATACCCCCATCGTAGAACGCCAACCGAAGACTGATCATGTGACGGTTGCCTTCATTGGTGGCGGCTTTGCGGGCCTGGTGACAGGGGCGCGGCTTAAAGAAGCAGGCGTTGCAGATGTACGCATTCTTGAGAAGGGCGGGGACTTTGGTGGTACCTGGTACTGGAATCGCTATCCGGGTGCGCAGTGCGATACCGCGTCGTTTGTGTATATGCCGTTGCTTGAAGAAGTGGGCCATATGCCGACGGAAAAATATGCCCATGCGCCCGAAATTTTAGCGCACTGCCAGCATATCGGTCGACACTACGACTTGTACGACAACGCCTTGTTTCACACCGAAGTGAAACAGTTAGAGTGGCAGGCGGCTGACAATCGCTGGCTGATTAAAACCAATCGTGGTGATGCCTTTACCGCGCAGTTTGTGGCGATGGGCACCGGCCCCTTGCACGTGCCGAAACTGCCGGGTATCCCAGGTATTGAAGACTTCAAGGGCCACTCATTTCATACGAGTCGTTGGGACTACGACTATACAGGTGGTGATCCTACAGGTGCGCCCATGGTGAATTTGGCCGGCAAACGGGTGGCGATCATCGGTACGGGGGCGACAGCCGTTCAGTGTGTTCCACACTTAGCCAAGGCCTGCAAAGAATTGTTAGTGTTCCAACGAACCCCTTCGTCTATTGATATCAGAAATAACAAACCCACAGATCCTGAATGGTTCGCAACGATCGCCTCTGAAGGTTGGCAGCAACGCTGGCTGGAAAATTTCACGGCGAATCAGACTGGTAGCCTGGCGACCGAAGATCTGGTGATGGATGGTTGGACAGATCTTTCGCGACGGATTCGCTCGAAGATCATGGAACTCAAGCCTGAAGACATGACGCAGGCTAAGATGATGGAGGCCTTTTCTGATTCTGATTACGAGAAAATGGCAGAAATTCGTGCTCGAGTCGACACCATCGTCAAGGATTCGAGTACCGCCGAACAGCTGAAAGCCTGGTATCAGCAGCTCTGTAAAAGACCCTGTTTCCATGATGATTATCTGCAGGCTTACAATGAGCCCAGTACCCGTTTGATCGACACCGATGGCCAAGGCGTTGAGCGTATAACCGCCAATGGACTGGTCGTTGACGGCGTTGAGTACCCCGTGGATTGTATCATTTATGCCTCTGGTTTCGAGGTAGGTACTGAATTCAAACGTCGAGCCGGATTTGATATGACCGGTCGCGATGGACTTAAGTTGTCAGATTACTGGGGGCAAGGCATGCGTACCAAACATGGTATTCATGTGCACGGTTTTCCCAATGCATTTTTAGTTCAGCCGACTCAGGGCGCCAACTTGATTTCAAATGTGCCGCACAATTTGACTGAGGCAGGTAAGACCATTGCCGTGACAATCAAACACGCCCTGGACAATGGCTTCAAAGAGATTGAGCTGAACCGTGCGGCTGAAGATGCCTGGCTTGAATTACTTTTGCATGCGCCGCCAAGGATGACGGGGTCGCCGGACTGTACGCCGGGGTATTACAACAATGAAGGTCAGACGCCGAGTCCAGGCGCAAAGTATCACGTGGGTTATCCCGCGGGTCCCATGGCCTATTTCAAGTATCTGGACGAGTGGCGTCAGTCGGGGCAATTTGAAGGCCTAGCGTTTCGCTAAGCATTTGGAAGTTGAGCTCAAGATGAGCCGGCAAGACAAATAGACCAACACCGCATGTGCTACTGACGAATTCTATTCATCAGTGGCGCATGAGGCAGGCTGTCGTTAGTAACTCTATTGATGCCGTCTAGCTAAATTGCAGCAACTCGTCTTGGGAGCCGCCTCTTTCTCCGAGGACGTGCTGTAGGTAATCAGCATAAGAGGCCATCCACATACCGGCAGACACTTCTCGGCCGGCTTTGGCATCGGTCTTGGTCGTTTTCATATACCAGTTATTACAGCGTAACCACACCTTACCTTCTGACGTTGAGTTGCACAGATCTGTCCAGGCGCCGACCGCTTGGGTCGTGGGTTCGACTTCAGTGTGGCCCGCTGCTTGCATCTTTTTGATCAAGTCAGTGATGTATTGGGATTGCTGCTCACACAACAACGTGACGTTGGTTACCGGGTTCAGGCTCTGTGGTCCTATCATCATATACAGGTTTGGCATCTCGTCTACATGTACGCCCCACAGAGAATGCGGCGTGGTCATCTGGAAGTTATTGGCCTCGTTAGCGCCAAACTTGTCGGCCAGGGTTGTGCCATTACGACCGGCGATGCGAAACGGAATAAAGTTACTGTCGAAGCCCGTCGCGTAGATGATCACATCTAAGTCGAATGTGTCACCGTTGGCGATTTGCAGACCGGTTTCGTTGACGGCGACCACGCCACCATTATCATTAACAAGCGTGACATTCGGCTTATTGAAGGTGGAGTAGTAGTCATCGATAAACAGCGCGCGTTTGCAGAAGAAAGGATAGTCAGGGGTCAATAATTTAGCGATTTCTGGATCGTCAACTTCTGAATTCAGGCGTGCTGTGATTTGGGCGCAAATCGCCGCATTCTTAGCTTCGTCATGCAGGTCTTCAAAGGAAAACGCAACTTCGGCAGGCGGCAACTCGCCCTTCCAATCCACATATCGCAGCGTTTCGCCGTAGCCACCAGCGCGAAATTTCTCGGTCAGTTCCGGTGGGGTTGGCTCGTCGTCTCGCAGTAGGCACCAAGTGGCCGTGCGCTGAAACACGGTTAATGATTCCACTTCATCAGCAATTGAGGTGATCACCTGAGCGGCCGACGCCCCGGTACCCACAACCCCAACGCGCTTGCCTTTCAATACCGCCGATTGATCCCATTTGGCGGTGTGAAAACTTTCACCCTTAAAGTCTGCCATACCAGGAATTTCCGGTAAACGCGGGCTGGAAAGGGGGCCGTTAGCGGTCACGATATGAGTGCAGGTGACAATTTCAGTTGGCGCGCCGGTAACGGTATCGATGGTCGTGACTTGCCAGACTTTTTGCTGATCGCCAACGTAAGTCATGTCGACGACTTTCCGCGAGAAGCGAATCTTGTCGCGAATACCGGTGTGGTCGACCAACAATTCCGCGTAACCGGAGATTTCCGGCTGACTGACATATTTTTTCGAAGGAATAAAACCAGTCCGATCGAGAAAAGGAAGGTAAGTATAGGCGGGCACATCGCAGGCAGCGCCCGGATAGGCGCCAACGCCACCATTGCTCCACACACCACCGACTGAGGGTGTCATCTCAAAGACACGGACATTATCAATACCAGCCTCGGTTAAATACGACGCGCACAACAGTCCTGAGAAGCCACTACCGACAATGACGACGTCGAAATGGGCGCTAGCTGTTTGAGTTTCTGGGTTGGTCATACTGATTCC
Source organism: K189A clade bacterium (assembly GCA_018607725.1). GTDB lineage: Bacteria > Pseudomonadota > Gammaproteobacteria > Pseudomonadales > Azotimanducaceae > UBA4582. The sequence continues at coordinate 20,964 of JABBAY010000099.1, read as the reverse complement.
TTGTCGCTTTGGCTCGCCGTGTTGCAGGTACACGGCGGGCATGTGCTTGATTAATGTCTAAGACTATTGACGTGTAAAACAATTTTCCGGCGCCGAATAGAGTCATCGCTATTCCGCCAGTCTCGGCAAGCCAGCTGGCTGGTTTTGAGAATACCTCAAGTGGCGGGGAAAAACCCAGCGAATATGCCGCCAGCCTTAGGCTCATTGGAAGATCGAATGATAGGCGAACAGGGCTGGATTGCCACCAGTATGCAGGAACATCACGTGATCTTCGCGGTGCCATGTGCCGGCACGGATCTCGGCAATCAATGCTGCCATGGCTTTGCCGGAATACACGGGATCGAGTAACACACCCTCTTGTTGCGCCACCAAGGTGACCGCCTCGATCATGGCGGGCGTGGGTAAGCCATAACCGGGTCCCCTGTGTGCGTGATTGAGCTGAATGAGATCGTCTGAAATCGGCGCAGTACCGACCTTGTCGGCGACTTCCGCAGTCAACTGACGAACTTTAGATTCCATGTGGCCGGCATCTGCGTCATAGACATTGATGCCCAGAATCGGGATGGGCTTAGCGGTGCCGGCCATTCCTGTGATTAAACCTGCCTGTGTCCCGGCGCTAGAGGTGGCATGCACGAGGGTTTTGAACTCGATGCCGAGGTTGTCTACTTGAACGCTAATCTCCCGCGCGCAGTCGACATAACCTAACGAACCTGTGGCATTGGAGCCACCTGCGGGTATCGCATAAACCCGGCGCGACTCGCGGTCGAGCAAGGCCCGAAAGGTGGCCTTGACGTCTTCCGGGTCGACCTGATGGATCGTGGCACCGAGCAGTTGATCGAGAAACAGATTGCCTGATTGCCGATAGCTGGCCGCGTCGAAGTCGACGCTGCGGGACAGAATAGGTTCGCAGGGAAACCCCAGTTGGGCGCAGGCTGCGACTGTTTGGCGGACATGATTCGATTGCACGGCGCCAAAGGTAACAATCAGCTCGGCCTGTTGGTGTTGAGCCTCGCCCATCAGGAACTCAAGCTTACGGGTTTTGTTGCCACCTAATGCCAAGCCAGTGCAGTCATCGCGTTTAATCCAGATCATCGGACCATCGAGTAGCGCGGATAAACGTTTGAGCGGCTGCAGTGGTGTCGGCAGTTGAGCGAGCTTTATGCGGGGAAACAGCGATAAATCGATCATCAGTTTATCCAGTTACGGTCGACAGGGAGGCAGGAACGCCAGCCAACAGTCTACCCCAAGCCATGCTGCATTGACGATGGGAGGAAGGTCTACCGGCATTGATGCTCAGTAGGGGGTGAGTTACTATTCTTGGCAGTTTTAACGCTCACAGCCATCACTTAAAGAAGCCACTATGACTGATACAAGCTATACACCACCAAAAGTTTGGCAATGGAATACCAATGCCGAGCACCGATTCAGTAATATTAACCGACCCATTGCCGGTCCTACCCACGAGCTGGCATTGCCCATAGGTAAACATCCCATTCAGTTGTACTCATTGGGTACGCCGAATGGCGTCAAAGTGACGATCATGCTGGAAGAGCTGTTGGCGCTCGGCAAGACCGAGGCCGAGTACGACGCCTTTTTGATTAATATTGGCAAGGGTGAGCAGTTTAGTAGCGGTTTCGTCGAGGTGAACCCGAACTCGAAGATTCCAGCGATGCTTGATCGCAGTACATCGCCGCCGACCCGTATCTTTGAGTCAGGTGCGATGTTGGTTTATCTGGCCGAAAAATTTGATGCGTTTCTGCCGAAGGCAGGCGCAGCGCGGGCCGAGTGCATGTCTTGGTTGTTCTGGCAAATGGGGAGTGCGCCTTACCTGGGCGGCGGCTTTGGCCATTTTTATGCCTATGCGCCCATTAAAATCGAGTATTGCATCGATCGCTATGCCATGGAGGTTAAGCGCCAGTTGGATGTGTTGGACCGAAATTTGTCAGATCGGCGCTATCTGTGTGGTGATGAGTACACAATCGCCGATATGGCCACTTACGCTTGGTACGGTATGTTGGTTCTTCACAATGGCTATGACGGCGCAGAGTTCCTTGATGTCGCGTCTTATACTCATGTGATTCGTTGGGCGACTGAGATCGAAGAGCGTCCAGCCGTACAGCGTGGTCGAAGAGTCAACCGAACCTTTGGGCCTGAAGAGCTTCAGCTGCGCGAACGTCATGACGCCAGCGATTTTGATTAAGCTTTAGCTAGCAGCCCTTTAATCAGCCGGCTTTAATGAGCAATCCTTTATCTAACGAAGAGTTAAGCGAATAAGGGTTTGTTATGCCTGGCCGGGGCGGACCCGGCCTCAGCATGATGCATGAGCCTTACAGGAGAATCTATACGGACGTCTATTACGAGCCGACAACCCTCGTTCTGAAGCAAAATTACCTTGAGAGCATAGGTTTATAACAGTGATTTAAGCGCCAGGCATCTAAAACTGGTGATTAAACCCATGCAACGCTTAGCGTTAAACAACCAAGCGTGCAGACGCTGGCAGTAACCAGAGTAACTTTTGATAGTGACGGGCGCTGTTTGAAATGAGTACAAAATAATTAGTGAACTGACCGGCCATTGAAGAATTTGAATCGACGACAATGCAGGCAATGGTAATTTGGCTTATTCAAAGACTATAAGACAGGTGGGTTGGGGAGGCTGAAGCAAGAGTGTTAAATGGAGGCGGGGGTCGGAATCGAACCGGCGTGTACGGAGTTGCAGTCCGCTGCATAACCACTCTGCCACCCCGCCTTTTTAACGAGCGCAAGTGTAATAGATTCTGTCGATAAATTCACGGCATTGTTAGCCTGTTTCAGCGGTAATTTACCCTTGACACAATGGGTTTCGATATCGTGGCTCAAAAGCCCGAGATCATCTTCCAATATAGCCCATAGCGCGGGCCGCGCGTGTGCATTTATCAGCTTCGAGCCAAAATCCCGCGAAAGTTGTTTGATAGAGATTGAGCCGCGAGCCCGAGACCGGTACACTACGCGCCTTTGATCACTTCCCAAAATGCCCGGGTGGTGAAATTGGTAGACACGCAAGACTTAAAATCTTGTCGCCTCACGGCGGTGCCGGTTCGACCCCGGCCCCGGGCACCATTCCCCCCCCAAACGCCAAAAAACCAGCAAACATTCAGCAAACATCCAGAACAACCTTCGTGCGCCACGATCACGACAGTGTTTTAGACCGCGGCATGAATGCTCAGTCCGTCAGTCTTATGAAAATCTATCGTTTAGAGGCAGAAAATGGCAGTGCGTGAATTTTGCGTGTCAGGTTTTGCAGCGGATCAGATTAACGCTGGTTGGGAGCGCTTGCCAGCGATCCTGGAATGGGATGCGGGTATAGTTCAGAAGGATGGGAGTAACTGCAGATGTACGTGCGCTTGAAACGACGTTGCTCAATCGCCTCTTGATTATTTTCACAAATACTGCAATGGTCTGGTAGCGGTAACATTGTTTGTGGTCGGTGTTTTATGTTTAAGATTTTGTATCCAGCGTTGCTGACGCTGTTGATTTTTACAGCCAATGCTGAAGAGGCTGTTGTCAGATCGCAAGCTGTTGTGTTTTCTGCGCCGAAAGGTGGCGCCGACAAAGTCGTGTCGCTAGAAGCAGAAACTCGGGTGGAAACAGGTGTGCGTCGCGGGTTATGGGTTGAGTTGATTAAGCCCTCACAAGGTTGGGTTAAGTTGCGTTCGTTAAAAATGGGGACTACTGGGACCGGGTCCACAAGCTCGTCTCTCAGTGGCCTTAAAAGCGGTCGCGAGGGCGTTGGTAACGCAGTTTCAGCGAGTGGTGTAAGAGGGCTTGATGCAGAGATGATCAAGCTTTCAGATCCGGATTTTCAAGCACTCGAAGAGTTTAAGAAATCTGCGGTGGTGTCGCTAGACGCGATGTACTTCGCAACTGATCGAAGTCTTAGTGGTAGAAAAATCGCCTACTTATCGGACCCGATAAGAGCGCAAAATTCGTCGAAAAGTCTCGACGCTTCAAAAACCGCTGCAGCTAAAACCGTCAAAAAGCCGAATTCATCTAAAAATAAACAGGTTGTCTCTGATGATGATTGGTAGTTTTGCGTTTCTCAAGCATAGCGGCGGGGTAATTTGATTGAATAAAAAAATCTCTAACTTTGGCGTTCTCTTGCTTGCTCTGTGTATTTCCATTACGGCGGCAAAAGCATCGAATGATAAAGAAATCCTGGCGGGAGATCAGGTTGCGGCGTTGTATCTAGGTTCTGTACATCTTGTTGCTGATAAAAAGGTTAACGAATACATAAACTTATTGGGACGCCACTTGGCCGATCAGACGGAGAGGCCTGAGCTACCATGGGTGTTTGGTATTCTTGATACGGATTCTGTGAATGCATTTTGTGCCCCTGGAGGGAAAGTTTTCGTCACCCGAGGTCTTTATCAGTTATTGGAAACTGAAGATGAACTGGCGGCCGTACTCGCTCATGAGTTAGCTCACGTCGTCCGACAACATCATTGGCAAATTATTAAGAAGCAGCAAGCAGCCACTCAAATGATCGCCAAGATGCAATCTAACATGAATAATGCGAATGAGCTTTTCACACAAATGAATGGCGTCTTCACAGACTTAATGACTAAAGGACTAGACAAAGGCGCAGAGTTCGAGGCCGACAGAGATGGGGCTGTAATCGCGGCACGCGCGGGATATAACAGCAGTGCGCTTTTTGATGTCTTGGCCAAGCTGGATGGGCTAAGGTCTGAGGCGAAATCTGTAGAGCTGTTATTTCAGACCCACCCTACACCAAATCAAAGAATAGATATGTTATCGATCGCGTTTTCGAGTGAGCTTGAAGCCGCAGCATTGCCAGCGCGCGCAGGATCTATGCTGATGAAAATCAGCGCGCCATAGGATCAATTATATTATGTCGCTGTTAAGAAGATTTACCTTGTTTATGCCTAAGCTGATAGTTGTCGTTGGGCTGATCAGTAGACGTTCAAAAAAGAGGTTTTATCTAGGGCTAGCCGCGTTATTTTCAGTTGCAACCATGGCGTATTTTGGTGTGGTGACGAGTCAGCAGGGATCCGCATTTCTTCAATATGACACAGACTCCATCGACTTAGCTTTCGAGTATCGACTAAAGCAACCTAGCGCGGACGAAGATATCATATTGATTGATGTCGATGAGCGAAGTCTCGCGCTGATGGCTAATGAATTCGGACGCTGGCCCTGGCCACGATTTGTTTTTGGTGAGTTTTTAGCAGGCTTAGCAGACAATGAAGTTGGGGCCGTAGCTCTTAATGTTATGTTTAGTGACCCAGATCTTCAAGATGTAGAATCTGACGCTTTGCTAGCAGAAATGTCTGGTTATGCTCGGCAGGTGGCTTTTCCCATAACACGCTTATCGGCTGAAAACGATGTGCTCAGTGAGGTCAAACTGTCTCAACTACCAGGAGCTGTTTTGCCTGAAGCCGGCTTGATGGACGAAACGGTTGCTGTGTTGTATCCCTATTTCGCGGAAGCACACGATCGCCTAGGTATAAACAACCTGGTTTTGGACGATGATGGAGTCGTTCGCCGGTTTCAGCCGATGTTTTATGATAAAAATTTCGCCTTCCCGTCGCTGGCGAAAAGAACAATCGATATATTTGACGCAAATATTTCCTCAGAGCTAAAAGATGAATATCTGGTCAATTGGCGTCCCTACAACGCAAGTTATTCGCGCTATTCGTTCTTTGACATCTACTCTGCTATGGCAGGAGAGGGGGATTTTGATCTTGGATTATTGAAGGGGAAAATTATCGTGATTGGTGCTACCGCGCCTGGGCTAGCGCTACTTAAGGCGAATCCGCTGTCTAATACGGTTGATGATAACTTCATGATAGCCAATTTTATTGATGACATGAAGAATAATACTGGCTTGACGCCCATTCCAGTTTGGATGATTGTTCTTTTTTCATGTTTCGGTTTTTGGTGTCTTGCCATCGCGCACGTTTACGAGGTCGATGAGGATGTAATCGATTCTGTTTTTATAGTGGCGGAAGTTCTCAGCGTTCTCGTCACCCTAATCTCAATGAGTTATACAACAGTTGCTATTGATCTTGTTTTTCCTGTGCTTATGGGAATTGCGTTCTTCTCCGTCAGCAAGCTCTATTCCATTCCGGTCCGAGGATCACGTCGGGGAACCAGATTGTTTTTCGATGAAATTGAATGGACAGGTGCTAGAGAGGCGTTGCTTTTAGGCTATTTTAATGAAGATTCAAAGTATGAACGTGAGGTGGATGACCTGGAATCAAGGGTAGGCGCCAAAAAGGTGTTTTGTATCGATAACTTGTTTTCGGGTGAGAATCTTACGGCAGACATTATGGGGTCAACTCGATATGTACTCGTTTTAGATCACGAGGGCGGCGCTTTAGATGGTAGTGAACTGATCGAATCCGCTGGTAAGTTGGTACGTATCATTTCGGTTGTTGGCACGCACCTCGAGGCTCGTACTAGCGTCAGCAAAGCGATGTTGGATATGGCCGTCGAGTTCATGGCGAACAAAGCCACGATGCCAACTTCCCAATCAGATTAAAGAGGCGACATATGATAAAGCTCCGTAAGTATAGCCTTGCTGGTACATTTTTCGTGTGCTTGTTTGCCGCCACTGCGCTGCAGGCAAAACAAAATGTTCAGTTTCTCGGTATAGCCTTTGTCGGTGGGCTGAAAGACGCGAAAGTGACGATGCCCTACGTCACAAAAGTACTGAACGAATCTATACGTAGCAACGCTAATACAGAATTACTGAAAATCGTAAGCAACGTCGACAGAGAGGACTTAGTGTTTCTGACTGGCGGCGAAGGGGGGGGCAGTGTCAACAGTGGAAGTGCTCTCGCGACAGCTGTGGCCATAAGCGCAGAGTCTTTTCGGGATAACCGGACGAGTTCGGGGAATACCTTGAAATTGTCCCTTCGCGCTCAGATTCTGACATTTGATTTTACGAATAAACGCGTTATCAGTGCCTTTCCCGTCTACAGCGCTGCAGTAAGAAGCTATGACGATACCACTGACATGGAAGCGCTTCGGGAGCAACTGGTGTTAGAAACCTTAATCAAAAACGATGAGGATCCAGGCAAGAGTATTTTTGACTTGGTAGGTAAGAAACTTCAATCTTTGACGTTCAAAGAAGGGTGGAACATCAACCTAAAGGTCCGTGATGTAACGGTGAACCCCACTGCGGAAGCCATTCTAAAAATCAATAATATTCCAGTAGACGCCTATAAAAATTGGCTCGCGGCTTCCTTTGCGAGCAGCCTTTCGGATTTCCATGACATTCCGGTCCTACCCTATACCCAAGGTGAAGCAGTGAGTAAAATGCGTTTGCTTTTCGATGAACGTAATGATGTCAGCTTTTCCCTTCCACCCGCAGATTTCGTTGTTAATTTAGTAGCCAGGGGATTTGTCACGAAAGAGTTAGACTCGACGCCCAAAACCACGACAAAAACGCATATAGTTGGCATGGAAGTTCATTTCTCAGATGTAGCTTTCAAGAAGCGCCTCTACGCAGAAAACATGCAAATGGGTAGAGTCGTGCGGTATAGCAAGGATTCCCAAGTTGCTGAGTGGCCACTTTACGAAGAAGTCCAGCTGGTTCTCATCACCGAGTTCATGGCGCAGTTAGTTAAGCCAGATAAGAAATGGGTGAGTCGTCACATAAAAAGCAAAAGTAAATTTAGAGAAATCGCCAAGAAAATGCAGACAGTTAATATAAAAATAATCCAAGAAATCAAAGGGAAGTGACGATGAAAACGATTGAATTTACCAATGCGAGATTCTTTGTGGTTGGTTTTTTGTGGGTTCTAGTGGCCAGCCTACTGCACACGCCATTGGTTCATGCAGGTACGGAATGGACACAAGCTACGATAACCAAAGAGTTGAGTAAAAAATGTAAAAAGGGCATGCCGCGTTCTGCTAAAGATTATCAAGCAGCCTTAACTGAAGTGAAAATTGCGGCTATACGTACCTGGGGATCTCAAAAGAGTGTAGCCGAAGCAAAGCTTTTATCGAGTGCCGAGTCTGAAATTCATGCCGCGCTCGATACCTATTTGCTCAACCCTTTGATTCGGTCTGATTGTAACGGTAAGACCTTCAAACTAGCCTTTAAGGCGGAAATAAATGTAGCAGCTTTGGAACAGTTGATGGCGAGAAATGCGCCAGCTGTTGTGGGTCCGAAATCTAGAATGACTGCTGTATTCATAGCTAGGAAGCAGATGAGTGTCAAAATATATGCGGACAAGGTGACCCAAATTGATCAACAGACTAGTATTTCTGAGGCAGAGCAAAGTGCAGACGTGTCCGGCGAGTCGATGTCAGCTGTTGGAACGAGTACGACGACAGAGAAGAGTGTAACGGGGGGCAGCGTCGAGAAAAAAGCCAATAAAGTGCGCTACTCGGTCTTTAACTCAGGTGCTCTCGACGCCGCAGTGACAGAAAATTTTTCCTCCTCTGGCTTCACTTTTATAGATGCCTCTCAAGTAGGCGCACGGTTCCCAGGTTTTGACTTGAACGCATTTAGAGATGAGTTTGGGGTGGGCGATGATTTGAGTCCTGAAACTAAAAATGCGGCTTTCGACGCGATTCGAGGAAAAATCCCTCTGTTAGTCGTTGCAACCGTAGATGTCTTAAAATCCGCTATCGACCCATTCTCTGGTAACAATGTCGTTGTTGCCTCAGTAAAAGCCTGGGTTTATCGCGATGATGGTTTGTTTTTTGAGTCGGTCGCAGCGGTCGCGCCAACTCAGATGCGAGGGGAGGGGACTAGCGATACAGCGGCGGAAACAAACGCTCTTGTGAAGGCTGCAGAAGCCGCAAGCAAGGAAATCGTAAATCAGTTGAAATCCGCAGGGATTCAATAAAGCTAGCTTTATCGATACTAGGATGTCTTAATCGTCGCTAAGACGTCCTGGCTAAACTCGGTGCGACGAAGATTTAACTGAATACTATAACCACAGTCACAAAAAGAGGTAGAGAAAATGTTAAGAATATCTTTAGTTAGTGTACTAGTCACGTTGACTTTAGCCAGTGTCACACCGGTTGCAATGGCGATGCCCGGATTTGGAGATGCCATGAAAGGTGTGGTGCCAGGCGCAGAAAAATCTGCAGATGCAGAAGCAGATGGCGCAACTCAGCTTTCCGCAGCAGATGCGCAGGATACTATTGTCACCGAGTTTAACGAAATTCTTCGTGACGTCAGGTTTGCACAGGGTGCAATGTTGATAGCGCTTGGAAAGAAAGACGAGGGCAACGCCGCACAAGCCGATGCCAAGGCAATGTCAGGAGCGTGCGACAATAAGTGCACAAAAGAAGCAATCGCACGTAGTGCAGAGTTGGATGGGATCATCGAGTCTGCCATGACTGACGCCGACGCGATGAAAGATGTCTCAAAAGAAGAAGCCGGCAAAGCGATGCTACCATGGTTAAAAGCGGGTGTTAGAACTGCGCTTTACATTCCAAAGCTAGGCGCTTGGGGCAAGTCAGCGACAACTGAGATAAAAGATGCTGGACTTATGGGCGCGGCGAAGATGAAAAAGAAATTTTCTCAGGGGCTTTTTATTGCGACTAATGCACCGGGTGCAGCGCAGAAATGGTTCACGACGATTAAACTAGCTCGCGACGTATTCAAGAAGAACGATATTTCATACGAGGGCGCAAACGACGCTGATTTTTAACGGCGCAGCGAGACGCACCTGGCCGTTTGACGGTTGGGTGCTGTCTAAAGCGTTCTGGCGGTAGGTTGGACGTAACTTGAGTTTTAGAAATGAAGAAAAATCAGGTCTATCTCTGTAACCCGACGACAAGGGAGCGTTTAGTTCAAGAGTCACGAGCTTAGATTTTTTTGAAGTTCGATCCATGAATGAAAGTGGTATGTGTCATTAGGCTCAATTGAACGGTACGCTAAATTGCCCATCGTTAGAAATTGACGAACCCCCTCGCAACGCGATCGTTGGGCCGGATGCAAGATTCCTTTGATTTTGTGCGCTGCGCAGGTGTTGATAGAAGCGCCTACCCTTACCTCTCGCTGCTGCCTGTGTTAGCCGGTCTCTGCCTGTGGTACCGCAAGCGAATTCCATATGAGTCAATGTGTTTATCCTTGGCTAGATGAATTGGTTTGTTTGGCATTGATGCCCCGATAACGATGTGTCTTGACGATTTGTTGAAAAATGCGTGAGTCTAGCTCAAAAATTCAGAGACGACCGATCCCGCTGGTCAGCACGATCGGCGGCGCTGTGATCCAGTTTTTTCATCCACTGCTTCACTTCACAGGAACCGCTTGGGTCATTGTCAAATCCAGCCGACTCTTGCTGAATAGTGCAAAACGGCGTCTATTTCAAAAACTGTTCAACCACCAGCTCTACTCAACAGGCGTACGAGCCCTCTATATCAATGTTGTAGTCGGTGCACTGATTGGTGTGCTCATGATCTCGAGGCTATACGATTATTTGCCTGGTGAAGCATTAGAGAATCAATTTGGCTCATTGTTCGTGTTGATTGTGATTCGAGAACTTGGTCCCTTAATTTCAGGGCTTATCTTAATCGCGCGATCGGGAACTGCTGTGACCTATGAGATAGGTTACCTGCAGTTGCGAGGCGAATTAGGCGTTTTGAGAGGCTTAGGCGTTAATCCGGCTTTCATATTATTGCTACCTGTTGTCATTGCGTTTCCCGTGTCTTTGTTAATCATGTTCATTTACTTCGATGTGGTAGTTTTTTTGTCGAGTTATTTTATGATTTGGCTGTCTGATCCATCGGCACGATTTGCTGGACTATCGATGGCTGTCCTTCAGCAAATACAAACCAGCGAGCTGCTGATCAATGCTTTAAAAGCCTTGCTGGGTGGTCTAATGATTGGCTTGGTTTCTATCCATTTTGGTCTAAAGGTGAGTAAAGATCATCTGTCTATCTCCAATGCTATTTCAACATCGGTGACGATTCAGCTTGCAGTTTTTCTGGCGCTGAACGTTTTGCTCTCTTATCTCGCCTACAGTCGCTAAAATTATGGCACTAATCGTTAACAATTTTAGGCTAGAGTTCCCTGGTAATTTGTTATTCGAGGATCTGTGTTTGGAGCTTCCCACGCAAGTGATCTGTGGGGTTGAATCCTGTGTGCTTGGTGGAACAACCTCTCTGCTCAAAGGGTTGGCTGGATTGATTGACCAGGCAACAGGTGAGGTTTTGATTAATGGGATAAGTACATTTGGGCTCTCTGAGCGAGAAAGATCTCAACACGTTGCTATTTCATATGAGGCGGGCGGTTTGATCAGTCTTTTTAATGTTTATCAAAATATTATATTGCCGCTGGAGTACCACAACCGCTTAGACAAAGATATTTCTGCGCGAGTGCATGCTCTTTGTGAAATGTTCGCATTGGATACACAACTGCTTTTGAGCTTCCCATATGACCTAAACGATGTTCAGATAAGAATTGTTAATTTGATTCGGGCTTTAATCGTCCGCCCATCATTGTGTTTGATTGATGAGTTTGATGGTGGCATGCATGAGGAAATGATAGAGATAGCATTTCTTGGACTAAAGGAATTTCAGAAAACGCACGCTACAACAATAATAATAGCGACATCACAAGATGTACTGTTAGGTGAAATGGACTGCGCTTACAAGATCGAAGCGCACAAGTTAGTAGAGTTTAAGTTTTGAAAGCAACTGCAACAGGTCCCTTAGAAATAACAGCGCGAGACCGAATTATTGGGTTTTTCGTATTTGGAGCTTTGTTAATAATGCTCGTGCTATTTTTGTCGCCGTTGCTGCAGCAGTTAGGCGACAGAGATAACGTCACGTTTGTAACGTATTTAGACAAAACCTATGGTATCCAGCAAGATGCGAGAGTCAACCTAAACGGCGTGACGATTGGATCCGTGAGTGGAGTTGGACTCAATGCTCAGGGCAGGGTAACCGTAGTGATTTCGCTGTCCAAACAGTACGAACGATTTTACACATCAGGCTCTAAACTGTTAATCGACAGTGAGATTGGTGTGACGTCGATCTTAAATGGTATCGGACTGTCGTTTATCTCGGGGATGGATTCAAATGAAAAGCTCAAGGATGGTGATGAACTAGAGACTTCACTGGAAACGGGCTTTAACTCAATACTAGACAGCTTCGATGTAGGTTTAGTCGTTTCGCAACTGACAAATATCATCCAATCGACAGAGGACATAACCACGGGTTTCTCTGAGAATCAAGCATCTCTGTATTTGATGGTTAGCAATTTGCAGTCAGTTACCGCGCAGCTCGACGCAGTTTCTCAGAGCTTACCTAAATTGCTGATGACAATTGAACAAAGTGCTATTTCGTTTGATGCAACGGCACAGGGTGCGCAGCGGATAATCGAGAAGTCAGAAGACGATCTGGTTGCGGCAGTTAAAAATGCGGCTAGCCTAACCGCACAAGCGACAGCAACCCTGAAAAAAACTGAGAGATTGATTGAAGCAGGTGATCCGATTGCAGAATCTCTTCCAGAGCTGATTAGGAAAACCGAACTTGCCTTGGGAAGTGTGGATGAATTGGCACAGACCCTCAATAGATCCTGGCTTTTCGGTGGCAGAAAAAAGCTTCCTCGAAGTGGAGAAGAAAGCGGTAACCCCGCAGACTGAATGCTGCGAAAAATATTTTGATGTCATAAGTGTATTAGCGTTGTATGTGTCGAATCGGCAAAGGAGATCACGAATGCGGTATCTATTGGTGTTGGTATGGGCCTTGATTGGTCAAAACGTGCTCGCCAATCCGTCGTCGATAGTCGAAGTTAAAGGTTATTCATGTATGGGTTCAGAGTTATCGCGTAAAGAAACAGAACGCCTTGCCATCCAGGATGCTAAGCGAAAAGCCGTTGAATCTTCCAAAACGTTTATCGAAAGTGAAACAGAAATGGAAGATTTTGCCTTAAAACGCGACTCGGTAGCGGCTTACTCAAGTGCCGAAGTAAAGGTCCTATCAATCGTCGACCAAGTTTGGGATGCGCCTGAAAGCGGCGATTGTTTCCATATAACTATTCGGGCGGAGGTCGTACCTTCGGAAGAACTTAAGCCTAAAAAAGTCTCGAATGACGACGAGTCGCGCTCGCCTCAGGATACCAAAAATTGGTCAAAGCCAGATAAGAAACAATCAGCAGTTGCAAGAACCAGCGTGGAACTTGTCGAGGTGAAGGTTTCTGCGGAGGCGGAAACAGAATCACTGGCGATTAAGAAAGCCCTTGTCGAGGCTATTGGCCGAATTAATGGTCGACAAATGGCTGCGCTTGAGCGTTTAGATCAGAACTGGGAAGAAAGCCCAGAGCTTGGTCCTGATGGGCGTTTTACGAGTGAAATGCAGCAAAAGGTGACGAGCTTAACCAATGGAGTCGTTGACTCCTATGATCTCTTGTCTCGCGAGTCCTTAGATAATGGTTTGGTCTCGGTGCAGATATTGGCGCGTGTCGCTAGACTGCGTAAGCAATCAGGCTCGAGACTGAGTCTTGCGGTACTGCCTTTTATTGCAGGGGAACGAGATCCTATTTTACAACGCCTAGCTGGTATATTTACTGGCACTTTATCGGCGAGCCTAGCTAGCAGTCGGCGATTTGAAGTCATTGATCGAAGAGAGGGTGTTGCGCTACAGAGTGAGCGGGATGTCACATTGAAAAACAAATCTGTGGCAGTATCTGACAAGTTAAGGGTCGCGGCAGATTTGTCGGCGGATTTATTGATCTCCGGAAGTATTGAGTCAGTCGCATTTGAAACTCGGGAGGTGCGTTTTGAGGCGCTAAACAGGACGTTTCCTTTGCCAGAAGGGACTATTCAAATTAGCTACCAGGTACAAAAAGTATCTTCCGGTGAGGTCCGATTTGCTGACCTGGTATCCTATCGGTTTGAAGCAGGTGATTTTTCGGACCTTCAACTAACGCTTGATGACTTTTCTCCCTATGTTGTTATTGCTGACTTGGCCAGCAAAAAAATCGCACGCCAAATTTTGGAAGCGAGCTATCCGCTGACCGTTGTCGCAGCCAGCGGTTCGGCGTTGACGTTGAATCAAGGTGGGGATATGGTGGAGGTAGGTGCGGTTTATAGCGTATTTGAAGCTGGCGAGCGGATCCTAGATCCATACACGAAAGAGTCGATCGGTCGAGAAGAGCGAATGATTGGCTTGATGGAGATTACGAGAGTGACGGCGAAGTTCAGTGTCGGTAAATGGTTAGAACCTATTGAGAAGATGCTGCCAGCTGAACTACCACCAGGAAAATACATCTGTCGATTAAAATCAGTGGCGCAGACCAGTGGTTCGCGCACTCATGGTGAATTCAAGAACCGCGTGAAAAAACAAAAAGAGATCATGGCTGACGACTGGTAGCGTAGGAACGGTAGAGTGGTCGAGGAAATCTACCGAAAAAAGCTTTAAACGATAGAGATGCAACAAGATAACAAGGAAGAAGTAGATGAATATTTCGTTAAAATGGGTAAGTCTTTTGAGTGGCTCAATACTCCTGTGCGCTTCTGCCGTTAGTGCTGATATCGAGGTAGATGCCGGTGTGCAAGCCGTTATGGAGGCCCAAGCGGAAGTCAAACCGACGTCCTATGAGCTGTCTAAGCTCGCGATAGACTTGGTGGATGAAAGTGCTGCCAGGAAAAACTATGTAACAGACCCTTCTAAACCCGTCTATTTTGCGAAAGGCTCTGCGTCGAGAAATGTGAGCCCTACAAACCCAAACTTTCTAAATATTAGAGAGCTGATTGCGACTGAAGCGATACTGCGAGCCAAGACCGATCTTATTATCAGTCGAATGGCCACGGCGTCCGCAAGCGAATTTATAGCGTTAGCTGGTCCGTCGATTCAAGCACAGCTTGCTCAGGCAAGCAGTCAACAAAAGGCGGCTCAAGAGCAGCTTGATAGACAGCTCGAGAGTCTGAAGGCAGAGGCAGCCACATTAGCTGAGGGCCTAGATGCAGCATTAGCCGCAGAAGCCAAAGGCATAACATGGGATGACCGAGGGAAACGCTTACTCGATGCCATTATCAAAAAACTGGACGAGACCTATGACTCCGAGTCAATTTTGGAGGACAAGAAGCAGCAAGTCGATCGTCTCAAAAAACGGCGAGATAATGTCAATAGTCGTGCAAGTGAGGTTCTTCTAGCAAGCCAGGAGCTTGAGCGCCAAATTCAGGCAATTCGTGGCGATGTAGGGACGAAAGTTAGTACAAGTATTGCTGTTGAGTCTCAAATGCCTTTATTTGGTGCTACCGTCATGTTTCAGGCAGAGTCCTACGATGACCTATATGAGAACTTGCAGGTTGCGGTGCTGGTAGCTTGGAGTCCCAAGCTGGAACGCGAAGCGCAACACATTCTTCTTGGCTCGGGAAAGATCGTGCCGCGCGAGTCAAAGTTAAGCCTGGACGATTGGTTGGGTAACCAAGATCTGGCGAATATGGTGGGCCCAAGACGTTACTTGGCAAGAGATGGGTCTGATAATTACATCGGTATTGCTGCGGCTGAATACAACAAACAAAACCTCTCGACCATGACACGCGCAGAAACCTCTGCGACGCTTTCAGCACAGCGAATGGCGCTCTTAAGTTTGCAAGCAGAAGTAGCAGTGAAGAAGGGTAAAGAACAGGCGGGCATTGACAGTCAATCTCTTCGCGAAGGGAGCGTAAGGACCGAGCAGTTATACTACGAAGCGCTTAGTGAGTCGATGAGCCAGGAAGTGAAAGATTTAAATATCGCAGGTTTGGAGAAGAGGAAAGTGATACGTACACTGCATCCGGCCACCGGCAAGAATATGGTTGTCGTAGTCGCAAACATCAATAGTGCTATTGCAGCACAGTCACCGGCACTAATGAGAGATACCTATGCATTGCTGAAAGAGCTCAATACAGATCAAAGCTATAGGAAGGGACAGAAAGCAGGAATGCAGGAAGAAGCCGCAAAAAGCAAAGACGACACCGTAGCGTATCGGCAAGGACGCGCAGCCGGAGCGAGCGGAGTCGCAGCCAAAGACAATTCTAATCAGCAGGAAACAAAGCAGCTGCCGAGAGCGCAAGGCGGTGAATCAACTGGTCAGGGAGGAACTACCAAACCGGGTGCCTGGATGGGTGATTCAGATGTTGACGACCCATTTTAATCTCCAATTCGTAGTAACGATGCGACTGGGGTGCCGATTAATGGCCCTGAGTCGGTCGGTTGCTACATCGGCTGCTACATCGGCTGCTACATCGGCAGCGTCATCAACAGCTAATTTTGAGTAACCGTTACTGAAGGGGGATGAAATTCACCAGTCGGTGAGATGGCGGCAATTGGTGACTACCTTCAGGAAAGCTGTCGTTACTCGGCGCCGAGTGGCTTAGATCGCTTCAGGCTTGTTGTCAGAGCTTCTTTTGTGTAGAGCGGGTAATGGAGCCTAGCACCACGCCGGAGAGCGACATCGACACACAAGCGCTAGGGGGTATTTCTAAGATCATTACTAAAACCTTTAAGGTCTGCGGCCGATCTCTAGTCGCGTAATTTTGGTGTCACTCAGCATGAGGTGAGTTTAGTTGCATTCGCCCTATGTGAATGACAAAAGAACCGGCATTAAGTTGCCTTAGGCCCGGCAGATTAGTCTTTATGGCGATAGCGAGTTTGAGCGGCGAAAACTTTTTTGAGGTAATTTTTTGTCTCCGGATAAGGCAGGTTCTCTAGCAGCTGCTCGTAAACCTTTGCGGGGGTCATTTTGTTGATGATTTTGGCTGCCTTGTTGATATCTGTAGTGCTATTGAAAGCGCGTGCAACATTGCCCGCGCCGGTGTTATACCCAGCTACGGTGCAGTAGAGGCGACTCAATGGGTTTTTGATTGATTTTAAATAACGTTCATTCAGCAATTTTAGGTATCCGACACCCAGTTCGATATTTTGGTCGGATTGAAAGAAGTAAGCGGGCGGTAGTATTGTTTTCCTACCATACAGGTAGTTGTATGCATCAACGCCACCCGAAGTGGGTACCAATTGCATAAGGCCAAATGCGGGAATGTGCGACCTTGCTCTTGGATTGAAGTGGCTTTCCGTTTCCATAATCGCAAAGATTAAACTGGCTGTCAGGTCCTGCCGACTGGCTTGCGCCTGTACAGCGTCACTAAATTTTTCTGCTCTGGTGATCAGAAAATCCTGTTGAAGGGGTATGGTAACCGTAATTTTCCTTTTGCCGTCCACCGTGTATCCGCTACTGAGCTTCGAGCCTCTAACATTGGCGAGTGAGTCCTGCCCATCGCTCATCGTGCTGGTGGTCCCATTAGGGGGGCGCTGTTCCGCTCGAGACTGTGTCTGTTCAGAGCGATTTGTGAGGCCCGTAGAGGGCTGATCCTGTTGGGCGTTATTCATTGGCATTGCCTCTAGTCTATTGACAGTAGCAAGTGTCTGATCTGCTTGACTCGATAGGCCCGATGCCGCTTCAGGTATTTCTTTTGAAATCGCATCGATAGCGCTAAGAGTCTGACTAGAAACTAGTAAATGATTGCCGAGTATTGGTTTCGGTCTGCTGCTTCCGCTTTTAGGTGTTAGCGGTAGATTAACTCCACTCTTGCGAAGTGATTCTAGAGCATAATTTAGCGCGTCGTCCTTTGACTCTAAGTCGATTTCAGTGTCTGTTTGTGCTGATAAAACAGCGTCCTTAATTTGCGCTGAAGTCGATTCGGAGCTCGCATTGGGGTCCACTAGATGCTCAATGATGAGAGTTTCCGCTGCGAAATCAAAAACTCTGCGAGTAGTCTTGTCGCGCGAGTAGTCTACCCAAACGTCTTTCTCAGGGAGTTTAATATCATCCGCTCCCCAAGTAACCCCAATCTCTTGGCTGAGTTGTTGGTAGCCTTGATCGATAGCCGCGTTAATCAGGTCGTATTCGGCGTTAAGATCTGAATCAAGCATATCGAAGCTGTTCTGAAATTGTTCGTCTAATGCATCGAACGCATCCAGCTCAGCCGCACTGATATTTTCAGCCGCAATCAATAAAATCAACAATCCAACCGGAAGTAAACTCATAGCTCTTGATTGGCAACCACAAAGATGACGTTGCCTGTTGCGAGGAAATCACCTGCTTTTAGGTTCTCGGTGAAGAGCCCAGCAGCAACGAGATCAGTAAGTACGATATGGTTAGCGGCATCAAGTTGCATTGCCGTAATGGTCATTGGGTTAGCGCCGACGACTTCAGAGAAGGATTGCGCCTGTTCAACTGATGTAGCCCAATGAAGCCAATCTTTTCCATCCGCCACGTAACCGGGTCCATATAGTTCCTTGCCATTGCGAGTTTTGACTCTTATGTCTAACCGAGGAGTTACTTTGAGTTTTGTCGCATCTAATACCAGGCCTGTATACAGTGGCTGTTCCTCTATCGGGTTTGCGCTATCGGTTGTGTTAGTCGTTGCATTAAGGTCTTGTTCTGAATACAAGTCTTTTTCCGGTGTGATTTCCAGATAGGGTTTCGCTAAAGTTGTGAGATTGATTTGGCCACGACATTGCGCACTGTCGGATGTTAAACACAGGGCCATTTCGATGGCGCTGACCCAATCTTCACCGTCTTTGGTTGTGTCCGATGAAACCTCGAAAGCACCTTTGAGCATGCCCTTAACCCTTGTGCCTATAACATCGTTAGTGAGCATTAGATCTTTCACCGTTGATAACGCAGTGAGCTGTACGCCCTCAATTTCCTCCAGTAACTTCCGTTGGGCATCGATTCTCGCGGCCCGTAATGACATTAGTTTTGCTTGTGTATTACTTCGATCGCTTGTCGACGCAACCCCTTGGCCTTGCGCTTTTATAATTTCGGTATCCCCGCTTGCCATCAATGGCGATAAGAGAATCGCAGTGGTAACAAGTAATCGGCTAAAATATTGCATATTCGAGTTGTCCTGATATTAATTTTTCGCAAGTTCAGATGTTGCTAAAAGTTCTTTTAAACGCACAAGTGCGAGTAATGTTTTAGCTCCAGAAACGCTGGATTCCGGCTGTATTTTGCCACTTATATTGCCTTCAATAATACCTCGCGTTATCGAGTTCATGAACGCGTTAAAGGCGGTATCGTCAGCAGATAAATCAAAGAAGGGACTCGGCGATCCGATATATAAAGCCCTATTGATGCCTGTCGTCAGATGCAATATATCTTCAGCGAGCAATGCTAAATCCTGATATGTGAAATCCGCGTCAGGCCTGAAGGCGCCATTTTGAACCCTAAAGCTTCGGAGGTTAAGTGTGTGTACTGTGAGTATCTCTTTTGCAAAAGCAGAATCAGCGTAGTCCGTTAGGCCTTGGTCTGAGGTCATGCTTTGATCTGATTTTGCGGGCGATGTCATAAACTGATCAATCCGTAAATCGTTAATGAGAAGACCCGCAACCTGCGATCGTTTAATCGATTCGTCGTATGCTAAGACATTGCCAGTCACTAAAATTGCTTTTTCTATTTCCAACAGGCGGGTAAGTAAAGTGATTGACTGATTGTCTGCGGGGTTGGTTTTTAGGGCAGTTGCTACTGCCATCTTAGCTTTATCCAAATTCTTGAACTTGAGATAAGCTTCCGACATAGCTATGTGAAGTGCGACATTAGTTTGCGCGCCATTTGTTCTGAAGGCGCGTTTGTACTCGGCTTCAGCTTTGTCTAACTTGCCGAGACCAGCGTTAGCGATGATTCCCAAGGTGCGTAAGATAATAATGTCTCGGCTTTGACGAGCGTACCTAAGTGCTTTTTTCTGGTAGTCAAGTGCCACATCAAATTGGGCGCTGTCGGAATTGCTTCTGATAAGCGAGACATAGGCATCAATGTCTCGTTTATCTTGCTGAATCCGTTGAGAGAAATTGTCTGATTCACTTAAATCGTAGCTAACTTGAGCTGTGGCGAATGAAAACGAAAAGCAGAGTAAGGCTAAAACCGATTGCACTCGAAGCATTACTTGGAATCCTATTACTGAGTTGCTAGTTTGTTGAACCCCTGCTGGGAATAAACCCGAGGCTCACTACTTCTATACTACTCATAGTAATAATTATGGCAAGGCCAGATTGAGGCCTCAGTACGAGAATATCGACCTTAGCCTGTTACCAAAGAACGAGTATTGGCACAGCGGTTGGACCTAACCATGGATTGGGTTTCCGTCGATACTTTGGATGAACGCAAGCAAGGGTCGGTCTAGCTGGCGTAGATGTCTGGAAACTAGTGGGCTTACGGTTATGCCAAGGTATCAATTATTTTAGCAGTGCCGCAAGTCATGGTGAGCGGTATCGAAATTGCAGGCTGCCCCATCACATTACGCGGCAGCGTAAAGGGCCGCGCATCACGGGAACTTATTATTCGAGCAAAAGTGCTGGAAAATAATGACTGATTCGATCTTACCAAGTGTTATATCTGAGCGCCCAACTCCAAAAACCAAAAGTCAAAAACGCATCAGACAAATCGAAATGATGCTCGGTACTTTGAGCTAGGGCCTTTTAACGGGCCTGGTGATCTTGGCTGGCGCTATAATCATAAGGAAGAATGAGGCTCAGGCGTGTTGGTTGCATGTCGTTTATGTTGGTCAGCTTCCTGGGATGTGATCCCTGGCCTGCAGTGTTTAAGCCAGTACCCAGAGTCTGATAAGGGGAGGCGAATGCCAGCGGTGATTTAATCATTGCCGCAGCCGCCCCCGTAAATTAAATGCCTATAAGCTAGTGCGAATGACTGGCTCTGTCATAAAGATGACGCCTTGGGCTTTATCAAAAAGGTTACAAGCACCATATAATTTATCAAAAACTGCTGATTTGTGTTCTTCATCAGCAATAATCGTAATGATCGATGCTTCGCCATACTCTCCAAATTGTCGGTCATCAAATAGATCATTTGATCGACCAGTTTCTATCATCGTCGCGGCAACGCCTTCGGTACCGCGCATAGCTTCTAATACCGCGGGTCCGCAATCCTTGTGGACTAATGCTCCAATTTCTACTTGCATACGTCCTCCTTAATTAACGGCCTTCAGAATCG
>JABBAY010000193.1 GCA_018607725.1 K189A clade bacterium | reverse complement strand
CAATAAGCCGGACAAAACTGCCACAAGGGTCGCCGATGTGCAAGTGACATTGATGCTATATCCGCCAATCCCGCTCGTGAATGATCACTCACAGGCACCGGGTTGCGTCTCAGGTCGGGCTAAAAACGCCTGGGGATAGATTGCCAGGAAGCCGTGTACTCTGCCTGCGGACCAGGTTCGGTCATCGCTGCCCGGGTTGGGCGCATGCGGTAGGGTGACTCCAGCATAAATGCCAATGTGTCGGTCAACTTGACCGGCTGCAGGTCGACCTTAGCGGCCATGTCGGCGACATTCGCCTCGGGCCCATGAGGTGTCATGCCATTGTGAAGACTCAAGCCGCCAGGCACGAAGCCCGTTTCGCGCGCGTCATAGACACCCCGAATCAATCCCATCACCTCACTCATGGTGTTGCGATGAAAGTATGGCGGTCGAAACGTCTGCTCGGCGACCATCCAGCGCGGTGGGAATATGACGAAATCAAGGTTAGCGATGCCCGGACTCAACCCGGGTGATGACAATACCGTGAAGATCGATGGATCCGGATGATCGAAGCTGACCGTGTTGATCGTATTAAAGCGCGCCAGATCATATTTGTAAGGCGCGCTGTTACCGGTCCACGCCACCACATCCAGGGGTGAGTGATCCAGGGTGATGGTGAACAGTTCACCGGCATATTTAGTGGTTAACTCACAGGCACAGCTGAGATCCTCAAAGGCGGCAACGGGATAAGCGAAGTCCCGTTCGTTGGCGAGACCGTTGGCACCAATCACGCCACGCTCGGGCAAACACAATGGCTCGCCATAGTTCTCGCAGATATAGCCACGCACCTGGGCGTCAGTGATCTCGATCTTGAAGCGCATGCCCGCCGGTATCACACAGATCTCACCTGGAGAGACAACCAGGCGACCACATTCCGTCGCAATACGCAGGCTGCCAGATTCGGGAATAATCAACAGCTCACCATCAGTAGTACTGAAATACTGCCGCGCCATCGAGGCATTGGCGGCATACAAATGAACGGCCATACCTATATGCTGATCAACATCGCCATTGGTGACGATCGTCATCAGGCTGTCGATCACTGTTGTCGGGGTGACTGGCATATCGATGGGATCCCAACGCAATGGAGCAGGCGTGACGACAGCCGTTGAGTCCGGTGCCGTGCGAATATTACCCATCGATCGGGCGACGGGGTCGCTCTGAACAACTGCCGGTCGAATCCTGTACAGCCAGGTCCGACGTTGTCGGGCACGCGCTACGGTGAAGGCCGTGGTACTGAACTGTTCCGCATAGAGCCCAAGGGGAACCTGCTGGGGAGAAAACTGACCCCGGGGCAAGGCGCCTGGCAGAGCTTCAGATTCGAATTCGTTGCCAAAGCCATACTGGTACTGCAAGTCATCCCAATTCAATGTTGATCTCCATGCGTCGTAGCGCCTCAATCAGCACCTTTTCCAGACCGGGTTCTGATGGCAGGTTATTCCGTAGCGTCGAGATGAGCCTGGCTGCGGGACAGTCACTGCCAACACCGCTCCTGTCAAAACGGCGATTGCGCAGGAACAGTAACTCGATGGCCTCAAACAGCAGTAACCATTCACCGGGATGCCGATCAATGATCAATTCCACCAGTTGCCACACAGATGCTTCAGGCGTCTGCGGTGCCTCACGACATTGCCGGAGGCCAGCGTAGCACTCAAACAGCGCCAGTTCCGTCGCAGCCGCCGGTCTGAGGCGACTGGGCTCCAGGTCATAGGCGGGTTCCTGAGCGGCCATATCAGATGGCAACCAGCTGGCCTGATGGCAATATCGGGCCGGATCTGCGGCCCCACCAAAGACACTGTCGATGTGCACGCCGACGGCCATGTCAAACTGTCCCCAGGCCGGATCAAACAACACATCACCGGAAGCTGACAGCACCCGGCACTCGATAAAACTCAGCAGCACATTCTTCTGTCGGCGCCGAACGATATGGATCAGTTCGCCCTGCAACTGGAAGCCAGAGACAAATTCCAGGCTCACCGAGCGGCCGACTTCGATACCGACAAATTGCAGTTCATCCATGCTGTAATCTGACAGGCAACGTTTGAAGCCCGTCACGTAACCGACGGGCGAACCATATCCCGCGGCATGTCTCTCAATACCCTGATCAGGCAGTTGCTGGCCGGCGAAGCTCAACTGAGTCGGTCCTGTGGTCTGCACGTAGCTGACGTTACCCATGGCATCACTGTGAACCTGAGTGACCTGGCCACTGACTTGCAAGCCCGAATTATATTCAACAGTCGCCACCGTCTCACAATTGATGGCTTCTTCTATCGCGCCAAGACCACCGGTTTGCTGAGCGAGACCACGCGCCATATCTTCAAGCACCTGGCACAGATGGCGACAACTGTGAGTCACATACAGCTGCGGTTGCTCACGGGTGATGTCGTAGGGCTGAGTGATCGCCGCCAATGTCAGCAGACGCTTTGCCACCCGGCTATCATCCAGGCAATGCCGACTTTCGGCCAGGGATGAGAGCAGACCGGCACCATAGATTTTATAATTCTGCAGCGTGCCGACCAGGCCATACTCGACGGTCCACCAGTATAAACGCGCCAGCAAGGTCGCTTCTGAAGGATACTGATTGGCCTGTAGCGCACTCTCTAGGCTCGCCTCGGCCTGTTGTATTTCCATGGCCGTCGCCGTCGAATCTTTCTTGCTGATGGACAGGTGACGAATCGCTGCATAGATCAATTGGTCTTCGCGCCGCGACAAAACCTTCATGCCGATCTCACCAAAGCGCTGAAGGAACTCGGCGTAATCAACATCAATCAGGAACGGCGCATGCCCCGCCGACTCGTGGACAATATCTGGCGCCGGGGTATACAGGATCTGATCAATGGTCCGCATGTCGGTTGCGATCACCAGAATTCGGCGAGCCTGAAACTCCATGAATATCGCCGGTGGAATAAAACCGTCAACGCCAAGCACCCCCCAGCCAATTTTTTCCAGACAGGCATTCATCTCGTCCAGAATGGGAATGTAGTCGGCACTGATACCCGTACGCCGCAGGCCTTCCAGATACACAGGATGGGCAGTGCCCGCTAGATGGGCCTGCAATTGCCGGAGCAGGAACCGCCAGACCGCTTGATCTCTGGGCGTATAGGCAGCGTAGTCTTGCACCTTGACGAAACCCTTCAGATGCGCGGGCAGGGACTCGATGATTGTCTGCTGCCGACTCAGCGATAAGTCACTCATGCTGGACTTACCCCTAGACCACACCCCGGCGGCGCTGGTCCAGCTCAATAGACTCAAACAGGGCCTGGAAGTTACCTTCACCGAAACCCTGGTTGCCTTTCCGCTGAATGATCTCGAAGAACAGCGGCCCGATAACCACCTCGGAGAATATTTGCAGCAGAATTCCCTCGTCAGTCGAACCATCAACCAGTATCTTCAGCTCGCGAAGTCGTTCCAGGTCCTCACCATGGTGCGGCATGCGTGCGGCCAGACCGTCGTAGTAGGCATCCAGGGTATCCATAAAAACCACGCCCTTGTCACGCAGTGCGATCACAGAACTGTAAATATCATTGGTTCCCAGCGCAATGTGTTGGATCCCTTCGCCCTTATGCTCGCGCAAGTACTCGGCGATCTGGCTCTTGTCGTCTGCCGACTCGTTGATGGGGATTCTGATTTTTCCACAAGGACTGGTCATCGCCCGGGACAACAACGCCGTGGTTGCACCTTCGATATGAAACGAGCGGATCTCGCGGAAATTGAACAGTTGGGCGTAAAAACCCGACCAGACATCCATCTGGCCTCGTTCAACGTTATGGGTCAGGTGATCGATGTAAGTCAAACCCAGACCTTTAGGTCGTTGGTCGACACCCGCAATAGGCTTGAAATCGACGTCATAGATCGAGTCATCGCCATAGCGGTCAACCAGATACAGCAACGAGCCACCGATACCCTGAATCGCCGGGATGTTGAGTTCCATGGGTCCGGCACCGGAAGCCAGTACTGTCGCACCTCGCGCTTGCAGTGCCTTGACGGCGACGCCGGCATCTTTCACCCGGATGGCGAAGGCATTGGCACTGGGGCCGTGCAGGGAAGAAAACGTAGCTGCCTGGCTGTCGGCTTCGTTGTTCAGGATAAAGTTGATTTCACCCTGTCGGTAGAGGGTGACATTTTTGGAGCGGTGTTGGGCCACGGCAACGAATCCCAGTTGCGCAAATAAATGTGCCAGAGCCTGGGGATCTGTCGAGCTGTATTCAACAAACTCGAAACCATCGGTACCAATGGGATTATCCCAAACCGTCATTTCGGATTTTGTGGCGAGATGGGTAGCAGTCATATCGTTACCTTTTGAAAATGCGGGTTGCTTGCGCGCTATTGGCGCTTAGTAAGCAAGAAGTTTAGGCCGATTACGATGGAGAATCCCCGCAATATCCTCTACTAAAATGACAAATACGCACATATAATGTGCAATCAATTAAAAATATGCATAATACACGCATGGATATCGACAAGTATGATTTACAGATTCTGACCCGACTGCAACAGGATGGCCGCTGCACCTCGGTGGAACTCGCCGAAATCGTCCATCTATCTGCATCACAATGCCAGCGCCGGATGAAGAAACTGGAAGAGATGGGCGTGATCAAACAGTATGTGGCTATTCTTGACGCCAATGTGCTGGGCTTGGAAATCGAGGCTATCGTCAGCGTCAAACTCTCCAGCCATGGCGGCAATCCAGCGGAAGAATTTCGTCAGGTGATTGCCCTGCATCCGGAGATACTCGAATGCCATGCGGTGACTGGCGAGGAAGACTATGTACTGAAGGTGATTACCCCTAACCTGAAAGAGTTTTCAGACTTCCTGATGGATCACCTGATGAGTTTACCGATTGTCGCGAGTGTCCGTTCTAACGTACTCTTGCAGGAACTCAAGGGCACGACCGCCTTGCCACTGAAGCATCTGCTCACCGCAACTCAATCTCGCTGAGTCGACAGACCACCACAGCAGAATTCATCTCCCGGAACAGAGACCAAAGTGACATGAGCGAAACGTCGACCCCAGCAACCTCGTCAGCGGCAGCCCCAAACAACCCGTACCGCTGGGCCCTGCTGGCTGGCGTCTGGTTGCTGTATTGTGCGTTCGGTCTGACGGCCACCAGCTTTGCAC
>JABBAY010000068.1:16173-32596 GCA_018607725.1 K189A clade bacterium | reverse complement strand
TGGCGTGGTCACTGGGCAGGCAGGTGGCGAGCTGGCCGTCGGCAAGGTCTCAGTGGTGTTGTTCCAGGTCAAAGTAGATTAATCAGAGACAACCAAAGTGCGCCTGAGCCAGTTGGTAGTAGGGCTCAGGCACAGCTTATCTGCCGAGCGAGACAAGGAACCGGCAGATCAAGGCGGATAAAAACGATTAGCGATAACAAGGATATGTTATGCGTACAACAAGGAATGTTATCAATCTGGCTATGGTTTTTAGCTTATGGCTGTTGTCTGGTCTGGCCCAGGCAGGCCAGACCCCAGGTAATACAGCGCTGATTAACAAGGCGACGTTAACCTACACCGGGAACTCGACCGGTGTTGATGCGTTTGTAACAGTGACGGTCGCGACAGTGGGTGTGCTCCCCTTGTTGGTAACGCCGCTTAATACCTCCAAGGCTGAGAACCAGGCGTACGAAGACTCCTACACGATCACGGCGCAGAATAACGGCGTAGATACCTATACCCTGGCATCTTCTGCGACGACGACAGGCTTGGATGGTACTTACGTTGCGCCGACATTGCTTAGTACGTCCGGCGGTAGTGCCCTGGGGACTACGATTATATTGGGTGCGTCAGCTGTACTGTCGCCGTTAACTACCACGACTTTCCGGGTCCCGTCGGATGGCTCTATTACCGCCGCCCTTGATCCTGTTACCGGCGTCGCTGGTAGTGCTGAGGTCAATGGATTGACAGCAGGCGACACGATCAATATCGCCGGTGAGGTCTATGCTATTTTGTCAGTCGTAGATACCGGCTTAACGACTGCTGCAGGCGTTGCCTACGCAACCATCACATTAGACGGGGTAAAGCCGCTGGTTACACCGGTTGTTGCGAGTACTGAAATTTTCGAGGTGCAGGAATTTTGGGTAGATACTGCCAATGTCGGTGCTCAGGACACCGGCGGTACTTATCAAATCAGTATAGATCTGGACGTGACGCCGGGGATAGCGCCCACAGCCGGGGCCACAACGGTGAATGGAACTCCGTTCATCGTCAGTGTCGTTAAGGTGAACATTACAAAATATGTGCGGAATGACACCCTTGCTAATTGCTTGGATTCAAGCGGAAACACAGCCGGAATTGGAACCACTGAATGCGCGGTCGCGGCAAACTTTACAACTACGGCGGCGGGCGGCGCTAGCAAGTACTTTCGAGGCGGCGTAACTAATGTCAAGGTAAATGCGGGTCCGGCTGACACCCTTGAGTACCTGATTCGGGTTGAGACAGCGCCTGATGCAGGCTCAGAGCTTGCCAATGCGGAGATCATTGATGTTCTGCCGCCGTTTACGGACTACGTTGCCTCATCTACCCTGTTGAACAATAAGACCGTTGCCGGCGACGGCAGCACGCTTCCGTTGTTGTCGCCCATGTTGATAGACGACGATGTTGTCACGCGAGTTGCAGGAGCTGCTGCAACTGGCGTGGTGGGTTTAAGTCAAACAGTAGATGTTGTCTACAAAGTCACGCTGCAGTAATGCTGACTAAATGGACACTGGAGATGGCGCGCACAGCAATGTAGCATTCAGCAGAATAGCGAAGACAGAAAATTGTCTAGCCCCTGCCCGCGCCACGACCTTCAGTGTTAAGCAAAAAAGAGTCCAGCAAAAAAGAGTCCAGCAAAAGAGAGTCAAACCGAAAGCCATAACGGGCTTGCTCGTTATGGCTTTTTTGTGTCTGACATTGTTGACCCCAAAGATCTTTGCCGCGAACAATGGCGATATCCTGACCAATCTGGTGGTATTGACTTATACCGGTAACGGTACTGGCGTGTCATCGACGGTCGATGTTGTGTTTGTTGATCCCTCGCTGCCAACTGCGATCGGTCCGACGGCGCTTGCGCTGAATTGTGAGATCGAGCCTGATTGCAATAGTCTGATCGTCGAGAATGCAGTCGGGCAGATTCTGGGTAGCCTGTCAGCCACTGATGCTGACCAGGCCGCCGGCCATGTCTTCACTGTTCTTGACGATGACCGTTTCGAGGTCGTGGCCGGCAAGCTCAAGCTGAAGGCGACGTTAAGCGTCGACTTCGAGGTGGCGCCCACCATCGCCTTGACGGTGCGAGCCGTTGATGCGGCTGGTAATATATTTGATCAGGTGCTGGTCCTCAATATTCGCGATGTGAATGAGCCACCCCTCAATACAGTCGTTGACAATCGCTATGTGCCCCCTGGGTCGCCGGGTCTGGCGATCGGTAATATTTCCGTCGAAGATCCTGACCTAGGTGAGCAGCATAGCTATCAGATACTGGATGATGCCCGTTTCTTGATTGTTGATGGCGTGTTACGGCTAGCGCCAGATATCAGCCTGGAGGCTGATGTGCGCATTCCGCTGGCAATTATCGTGACCGACAAAGGTGGGCTCACCACTCGCCTGGATGTGACGGTGACCACAATTGCTGCTGACATCGATCGCCCGCGAACTTCGGCGGTGGTTACTTTCTTGGCGCCTGACCCAGCCGGTCGGGAGTTTGATATCGCCCCGTCGGCTTGCGTGCCGCCAGCTGAGTTCGTGGTGGGGCAGGCCGAGGCTCGAGGCTTGGTGATTAGCCAGAGTGGCTTTGAGACAACAGTATTTGCCGAGACTGCCGCTTATGCCGTAGGTGACCCTTTGTTTATCAGCGTCAAAGATGCCGATCAAAATGTGCTGCGCCTAGAGCGCGAGACGGTCACCATCAAGCTCAGCGTTGCAACGGATAGCGCTGAGGAAACGGTGACGCTGTTGGAGACGGCGGTCGACAGCGGCGAATTCGTCGGCTATGCGTACAGTACTTCCCGGGCGCCGGCCAGCAATGATTGTGCTTTGACCGTCGCGGCGAGAGAAATCGTGACGGCTGTTTACACTGATATGAGTGATGCATCAGATCAGCAGATCGCTGAGGCGCTGATCGCCCCTGTGAGTTTTGTGTTCGACGATAGGACAGGTTTACGGGTGAACGGCGTTATTCTGCAACTGCTCGATGCGGGCACTGATAAGCCTGCTGCGGTTCGAGGTGATGGACCGACATTTGCTATATTTCCATCCTCTGTTCGAACGGGTGAGCCAGTGAGTGATGCGGCTGGCTTGATCTACGTGAATGCGGCGGGAGAATATCGGTTTCCATCAGTCCCGGCCGGCGATTACAGGCTCAATATTTTCAATGATCAAGGGCTGATATTCTCAAACCGGCCCGATGCGGAATTACAACAACTGGGTACTTCTGCGGCTCGCTCCCTTGTGCTGACGTCGACGGGGCCGTTCAGATTGTCTGAAGCATCTCGAGGCAAGCCGTTCCACTTGTCTCAGGGGTCAATGCCGCGGGTTGATGTCGCCGTGCAGCGCAAACAGCGAGACTTGCCGCCTTCGATGGTCACGTCGGCGATCATTGAGTTTTTGCAATACAGCGCTAATCCTGCAGTGGGAGCGCCGGTAGACGTTGCTGAAACGCTATGTGCCAATGGCGACCGGCCACAACTGATGGGATTTAATAATGTCGTGCCACCGGTGCCTGCGGTCGTCAATCTGCTGCCGACGAAGACGCTGAATGCTGGGCATCCAGCATTCGTTCGCGTCAAGGACCCGGATCAGAATAGCGATCAAAGTGTGCGTGAAAAAATCACGATCCAGCTAGACGTCAATGCCAGTGGCGACCGGGAGTACCTGCGCCTGACCGAGACGGGTGTCAATACCGGGGAATTTGTCGGCTATATCCAGACCGCCTTGGGTGATCAGCAAACGAACAGTTGTGTTCTGGGCGTGGTGAAAGACGAGATGGTCGAGACCACCTATATCGATGCCTTTGATGAAGCCGACTCAGTTGTCGCGCAGATATTGGTTGACCCCTTTGGCAAGGTGTTCAGTGCCCGCACGGGAGAGCCGCTTGATGGGGTCACCGTCACGTTGATTGATGTGAGCACCGGTGAACTCGCGAAGGTGTTCGGTGATGGCCCGACGTTTGCCGACTATCCGAATCCCATTGTGACGGGTTCTATCGTCACCGATGCCGCCGGGCTGGTCTATAACTATCCCGATGGCAAGTATCGGTTTCCCTTCGTTGCGCCCGGCAATTATCGGCTCGCTGTGAGTACCCTGGCTGCTGACCTGATCTTCCCTTCGATAGCGAGTATTGAGGATTTACAGTCATTGCCCGGCGCCCCCTTTGCGCTAGGCGACGGCTATGATGGTGGCATTTTCAATGTGCCGATAGGGCCGCCGGTAAATATTGATCTGCCGGTAGACGAGTCTGTGGGTGATATGTTTGTATCGAAGCAGGCCAGTAAATCCATCGTTGCCATCGGTGACTTCCTGCAGTATCGACTCAGTGTCCAGAACAACTCGCCCACGCGAGTCAGAGGTAGTCAGGTGTTGGATCGACTACCCAAGGGTTTCCGTTACCAACAGGGCTCGCTACGAGTCAGTGGCGAAAAAGTGCCAGACCCGATTGTCAGTGCTGATGGCCGGGAGTTGCAGATCCCGCTGCCGGCGGTTGCTGAGCAGAGTATGGATATCACCTACATTACTGAAGTCACGGTCGGTGCCACCAAGGGTCCGGCGATAAACGAGGCCCGCGTTATCGGTGCGTTGGTCTCGTCTACCAATGTTGCTCAGGCGCGGGTGATGGTCACTGACGAGCTGTTTCGAAACAAGGCAATTTTGATTGGTCAAGTCAGTCTGGCCCAGTGCGAAGCTGAACCGGTATCGCCGCAGGATGCTGCCGCGGTCCTTGATGCGGAATCTGATCAGGGTACTGGCTTGGCGGGTGTCCGTCTGTTCCTGGAAGACGGCACTTACGTGATCACTGACGACAAGGGCTTCTGGCATATCGAGGGCATCAAGCCGGGTACGCATGTGGTGCAGCTGGATGTGGATTCATTGCCAGCGCGCTACGAAGCCAGCCCTTGCAATGCCAACACGCGTTTTGCGGGCTCATCTTATTCGCAGTTCGTTGATGTGCAAGGCGGGTCGCTGTGGCGGGCTGATTTTAAGGTGCAGGAGAAGGCCCCGCCCGAGTCAAAAGTAACCCTGGAGCAGACGATCAAAGCGGATAGTGATGGTTTGTGGGTCGCCATCCAGGCGAGCACCGTTGGCGATGTGGCTGTTACCGATGTCAGCGCGATCTATACGGTACCAGATGGCTGGGTGATAGTCCCCGGTACCGGGACTCTGGACGGTCAAGCGCTGAGTCCGAGCGCCACCATTGTTGGTATGGTATGGAAGTTGGGCGATATTCTTCAGGAAAAAGAATTACGGTTTGCCCTGGCACCGAAAAGCAATACCCAAGCGCGCCCGACGACGCCTGAAATTGCAATCGAGGTGGTGGACCTGCGCCCCCGCTTTGGCAGCCGCAGTACGAATTTGAGTGCTGCTGACAGCCAAGCACTGGATGAATTGATCATTAGCTGGCAGGGCAAGCGTTGGGCAGAGATTCAGGTGGTCGGCCATACCGATAATGTACCCGTGGCACCACATAATCGACAGCAGTTTGCTAACAATGAGATTCTGTCGAAGGCGCGTGCCAAGGTGGTTGCTGACTACATCAAAGGTAAGATCGTGGTCGATCAGATTACGATCGTTGGCGCTGGTGATCGCGATCCGATTGCGGTCAATTCTACCGTCGATGGCCGCAGTCAAAACCGGCGGGTGGAAGTTGTACTCAAAGGTGTCGAGATTCCCGGTAATTCAAAGCGTATTAACGCGAATGCCGAAATATTCAATGGCGAAAGTACAGTGAGGTTGGCTTTTCAATCAGCTGGCAATAAACGGGGTAAGACCGATTCGGTAACATTGCCCCTTAATCGGTTAATTGGTGGTTTTGATAGATTGAATGCTGCGGTGACAGCTCAGGCCGTTGGCAGCTGGGATGCGATTGAGGCCGAGCTGCTGCCGGCGCTTTTGGCCGCGCGGGCGCCCGACGTGCAAGGCTTGATTTCGGTAGTTGACGGTGCGCACTTGGCGAATGCCTCCAATTCAGTGAGGTTTGATATGGACAGCCGCTTGACACCGAAACTGAGCGTCGATGGTGTTGAAGTCTCGAAGGAGCAGATTGGATTCAGAATGGAGGATGAGGCCACCGGCAAGACTATTTACAACTATATTGGGGTCAGTTTTGGTGAGCCTGGTGAACATGAGCTCTTACTGCAGGGCTTTGATAGCTTTGGTATCGCACGCTTGGAGGAGGTGGCGAATATCTTGCGGGTCGGCGATATCTTCAGCATTCATGTGGCAGATGTCTCGGGAAATATCGCCGATGGCACGAGTCCAGTGAAAATTCGGTTGGAGCTCAGGGATAAGGCCGGTGAGGTGATCCCGGCAGGGTCAGAGCTTCAATACAAGAGCGATGAGCTTCGGCCACTCGAGAAGAATATGCGCCTGTCGGACCTGTCCCTGGCTCGTGATGGCGACTATGTCAAAGTCTCTCGGGACGGCGTGGTGCTGTTCAATCCGGTTAGTCGTAGTGGCAGCTACCGCGTCAGTTTCAAGCGTAACGATGCCGTTGAGGAAGTTGAGATTTTTGTTGAACCGGAAAAACGTGACTGGATCATGGTGGGTATTGCCGAGGGTACCGTCGCCCATCGCACCTTGTCAGGTAATATGCAGGGATTAACTGAGGCTGGGCTAGATGATGAGTTGGATGCGGAAGGTCGCGTGGCGTTTTATGCCAAGGGCCAGATTAAAGGTGAGTATGTGCTGACCATGGCCTATGACACCGCCAAGGAAAAGCGCAGTGCCCTGCAACAGACCATTGACCCTAATGCTTACTACAGCCTGTATGGAGATACGAGTGCGGTTCAGTACGATGCGGCCAGTCGCGAGAAGCTTTACCTGAAACTGGAGAAAGACCAGTTCTATGCTTTGTTTGGTGACTTCTCAACGGGCTTGTCGGGTAACGAATTGTCCACCTATTCGCGGAGCCTGACGGGCATCAAGTCGGAGTACGTGGGCGAGGTGTTCGAGTTCACAGGTTTTGTCAGCGAGGCCAACCAGGCGTTCGTCAAGGACGAGATTCGTGGCGATGGCACTTCGGGAATCTATCGCCTGAAAGCTAACGATGTGTTGATCAACAGCGAGAAGATTCGAATCGAAACCCGAGATCGATTCCACTCCCAGGATATAATCGCCACTCGGGAGATGCGCCGTTATGTGGACTACAGCATTGATTACGCTGCCGGCAGCCTGTTCTTCAAAGAACCGATTTTCAGTCAAGACACGGCTTTTAATCCGGTGTTTATCGTCGTTGACTACGAGCTGGAAGGCAGTGGTCAGAACAAACTCAATGCCGGCGGCCGGATCGCCTACAAACCCAATGAGGATGCCGAGATTGGTGTGACGCTGATCACCGAAGGGGTGCAGGGTCGCGAGGCGGAGTTACTGGGCACCGACCTGAAATACCAGATCAACGATAGTACCGAGGTGCGCGCCGAGTTTGCTGCCAGCCGCAGTGAGTTGGACGGCGAAACCACCACGGGTTCGGCGGCGCTAGCAGAAATCACCCATCGATCTGAAAATCTGGAAGCCAAAGGCTACGTGCGAGAGCAGCAGGGTGGTTTTGGCCTGGGCCAGCAGAGTGGTGGTGAGTCGGGTACGCGCAAGATCGGCGTTGAAGCAGCCTATGGCGTGACACAAGACATAAGTATTACTGGTGATGTATACCGGGAAACCAACCTGCAGAACGACAGCAACCAGGACGTCGCTGCGGCAGGCGTGCAGTACAAGGCCGATGAGTACTCGGTAAATGCCGGCCTGCGCACGGCAGTGAGCGACGCCGGCGGGCAAGACCAGGTGTCTAATCAGTTGACCCTGGGCGGTAACTATCGACTGCCCGACGGCAAAACCACGTTGAATGCCAGCGCCGATACCCCGTTGGGTGGCCAGGGACAGGCGGCAAACTTTCCGCAGCGCTTGCGGGTGGGGCTTGATTACAAGCTCAACGACAAGATCACCTTGAAGGCCGAGCAGGAGTTTTCCTGGGGCGAAGAATTGAACAGTCAGAAAACCCGGATTGGCATGAATGCCGGGTTGTGGGAGGGTGGTGAGTTGGTCACTAGTGTCAGTGCCGAAGACGAGGAAAATTCTCAGCGCCTGGCGGCGGTTGCCGGTCTCAAACAGCGCTGGGAGATGAACGACAATTGGAGCTTTGACTTCGGCGTCGATCGATCCCAGACCGTCAAGGATTCAAGAGCGCCGCCGGCGCTGGCGGTGACCACGGTTTATACCAGCCCGGAGGGTAATGACTTTACCGCTGTCACGTTCGGCTCTAAGTTTAAGCAAGATGCTTGGGACTGGGCGACTCGGGTGGAGTATCGAACTGCGGATACCGAAGACAAGATGAACTTGGCGACCGACGTCATCCATGACTTGGATGCAGGCCAGCAACTGCTGGCCCGACTCGATGTCCAAACTTCAGATAGTGATACCGCAGAGACTGAACTCACCGGTGTTCAGCTGGGGTATGTCTATCGGCCGCAAGACAGTCGCTGGAGTCTGTTCAATCGTCTGGATCTATCCCATGGTTCGACGGCCACGCTGGGCTTCAGCACTCGAACTCAGAAAGTGGTCAACAATCTTAATGCTAACTATCTGTGGCGCGAGGATACCCAAATCGCTTTTCAGTATGGCTTGAAGTATGTGGTGGATAACTTCGACCAAGATGAGTACCGCGGCTTCACGGATCTGTATGGCGTAGAGGTGCGACACGACATGGGGGAGCGTTGGGATATCGGTTTCCAGAGTGGGCGTTACAGCAGCTATGCGGCTGATGTGGCTGACTACTCTTACGGCGTCTCGGTGGGTTACAGCATGGCGCGCAATGTTTGGATGTCGCTGGGCTATAATTTTACAGGTTTTAGCGATCAGGATTTTAGTGCCAGTGACTACACTGCTGAGGGTATTTTTCTCAAGTACCGTTTCAAATTTGATCAGAGCTCCGGGCGTGAATTGTTCCGCAGTGTTGGGTTCAGTAAGCAGGACTGACCCACAGCGTGTAATTTTACTGAGTCGATTTTGATGGCAAGGAATGCTCGCGCTGGATGGTTACAGGTCTTGATGCGCTAGTTATTATGAGGTGGCAGGAAGGCGAGAAGGAAGACGAAAAGGAAGACGAAAAGGCTGGTCTAGTGAGTCAGTTCCAGCAAGGTGATTTTCTCAGTACCTTCGAGCATGGGCGTGATTTCGGCTATGACCTGACGGCGTTCAGCTGAGAAGAACCAGCGGTCCCAGTCATCGCGAGATTGCCACTTTGACATAACAATGCGCCGGCGTGGGTTACTCGGGTCCTTCAGTGACTCACCAGACAGACAGCCCTGAGCCTTGACGACACTGCTGACGGTGCGTTTGATTGTCGCGTCGTAGTAGTCTTGCAGACCCGGTGCGACGTTTCGCTCGATAAGAACCCTGATCATTAAATTATCCGTGGCAGCAAATATTTCGAGAAAGAAAAGTATACGTTGTCAGGTGCGGAATCGAAATAGCTGGAATGCAATTGTCAGGCTGAATATGCCTTTCTAGGGTCGGCGCTACTCGTTATCGAGGTAGGCGCGCCGCTGGAATCCGTGTATAAAGTGCCCTATGGAAATAGAAGCAGATTATGACATCGACGCGACCGGCTTGCGTTGCCCCGAACCCTTGATGGTGGTGCGCAACAAGATGATGGATATGGCGTCGGGTGACGTCGTCAAGGTGGTGGCGACTGATCCCTCGACCTCATGGGACTTCGTTAAATATTGCAAGTTTTTGAATCACGAGTTGCTCCATCAGGAGCAGACCGACTCGGTGTATACCTACTGGATTAAAAAGGGCTGACCGACATCAGTAACCTATCCCACAGCTATTACTTCGCCTATGGTAGCAATATGAATCCAGACCGGGTTAGAACTCGGCAGATGGGTTTTGATCTGCACCTTGCCGGGCGATTGTCAGGCTATGAGTTGGCCTTTAATAAGCGTTCCCAAAAATATCCCGGTGCGGCATCGGCTAATGTCATGGTAGCTGCTGCCTCGAGTGTGGTGGAAGGCGTGATCTATCGCCTCACCGACGCGGATCAGATCACCGTGATGGATGTTTTCGAGGGTTACCCGAATCTCTACACTCGGGCGCAACAGGCCGTCCAAACCAGTCAAGGGGTATTTCAAGCCTGGACCTATATTGCTAACCCAGAACATGTGATGGCGGGTCTGAAGCCAGCTAGTTGGTACCTGGCGCACCTGCTCGCCGGTGAGCCGTATCTGTCAGCGCCATATCATGCGCGCCTGAAACGCGTCGCCTGTCTGCCGGGGAGTGATAAGGAGCCCGCGTGACCCCAGCAGCGCAGATCATCCATATCTTCAATAGGCAATTCCAGGCGAGCCACCAGACTCGGCTAGTGGGCGCGGGTAGCGAGCCTCTGTATCTGCCCGCCACCGCCGCCCATTCCTGGCACCAAATAATCTTCCGCGCCGACTATGCTGCCAGTGCCCTGCATGAAGTGGCTCACTGGTGCCTGGCAGGGGCGCGAAGACGGCAACTGGAAGACTATGGTTACTGGTATCAGGCAGATAGAGACTTCGATCGGCAACAACAATTCGAGCAGGTCGAAGGTAAGCCCCAGGCGCTGGAGTGGATTTTCAGTCAGGCAGCCGGTCTGCCATTTCGCCTCAGCAGCGATAACTTCGATGCGGCCTATCTCGATCGCCCTCGTCAGCAAGCGTGGGTTCGCGACCAAGCACGTGGGCTGATCAGTCAGGGGTTGCCCGTGCGGGCACGACAATTTGCTCAGGCCCTGGCTGTTGGAATGCCCAAGGGCGGCGCGGACTTTGCTACACTGAACGCCTACGCGCAATTACCGGATTAGCTTTATGACGTTTCCTGCAGGCTACCAGACCGACTCGGGCTATGATCAGGCCGAAGATCATATTGGTCCTTTCTATTTTAAACATGAGGGCGACGCCTACGAGTTTGCCTTCCTGGCCGGCGCGCAGCACTGCAATGCCAATCAGATTGTCCATGGCGGGGTGCTTATGACCTTCGCCGACTATGGACTTTGCATGGTGGCGACCGACGGC
The DNA here is from genome assembly GCA_018607725.1 of K189A clade bacterium. GTDB lineage: Bacteria > Pseudomonadota > Gammaproteobacteria > Pseudomonadales > Azotimanducaceae > UBA4582. The sequence continues at coordinate 21,548 of JABBAY010000068.1, read as the reverse complement.
TATGAGGCGGAAAGCTGTGTCACAGTGAGCTTCAACAGTGAGTTTGTCGCTGCCGCAGAAATAGGCCAGATAGTTACCTGCCAGGCAGAGGTTATGCGTAAGACCCGCTCCATGGTGTTTGTTCGCGGTCAGGTCTATGCCCAGAACGAGATCGTTATGAGCTTCAGCGCGGTCGTGAAGCGGTTACTGCCTCGTGACTGATACCCTGCATCTGGTGGATGCCTCTATTTATGTCTTTCGCGCCTATTTTTCCCTACCGCCGAGTTTTACCGATCACAGGAATGAACCAGTCAATGCTGTGCATGGCTACACGAGTTTTCTCCTGGATTTACTCGAGCGCCAGCCGGATTATGTGGCCTGTGCCTTTGATGAGAGTCTCAATACCTGCTTTCGAAATGGCATTTTCCCGGCCTACAAGGCTAATCGAGAATTGCCCGATGATAATCTGCTGTATCAATTCCAACAGTGTCAGCGGATCACTGAATTGCTCGGTATCCAGCACTATGCGCTGCCGACCTTCGAGGCCGACGATATTATCGGCAGCCTCACTCAAGTTTGGCGTGGCTTGATGAATGCCGGTCGAGTCGTGATATTGACCCGGGATAAGGATTTAGGCCAGTTGTTGGAAGCGGGTGATGAACTGTGGGATTTTGCCGCGGATACTCGCGCCGGACCCGCAGGGATCAGAGAAAAGTTTGGCGTTCGGGTCGACCAGTTGGCCGACTACCTGGCATTGGCGGGCGACAGTGTCGACAATATACCCGGTGCCCCGGGTATCGGCGCGAAAACGGCGGCAATACTATTACAGACATTTGATTCACTCAGCGAATTGCTGGCGCGTACGTCGGAAGTTGAGCAGTCGAGTATTCGCGGAGCGAAGAGAATCGCGGCGACACTGGAGAGTCACCGACAGCAGTTGCAGTTGTATCGCCAAATCACAGCTATTAAGTGTGATATACCGTTGGAGTTTGAGTGCATCGACCTGCGCCCGGCGCAGTGCGATCCGGCGGCCTTGGCGGTGTTTGCTGACGAGATGCGCTTGAGCGAGCGCTTGCGTATCCGTCTGGCCCAGCAAAGCGAGGGGCAAGTCATAGGTGGCCATAAATAGCCGCGGGTCAGTGCTGGGTTAGTGCTGGGTCAGTGCTGAAGGATTATGGCATCAGTGATCACGGGTTTCGAAGGTGAGTGTTATGCCAGGTATCAGTCTCATCGTGCAGCCTAAGTGTGTAGCCTAAGTGTGTAGCCTAAGTGTGCAGGATGTGCTGAATGACTTTGTTGACGGCGAGGGACGAGCCACTGCGCAGCGCCTGGCGTAATTGGCTGATCACCAGTTTACGGTCCTCAATCAGCGACGGACTGAGACCGACGCTGGGCTCGATCGGAAAGACCTTGCGCGGGTTGTCCAGGGTCGGGTCCACATAAATTGGATCGCAAGCCGCACTTAACTTTAGGAATGCCTTCTGAGTTAGGCACGCCTGATCAACACCGTCTTCTCGAATGGTGTCGGCAAAACGCATATAACCTTCCTCCTCCAGCCATAACAGTGCAAAAAAGCCAGAGGTATATCGTGGGCTATGCAGGCCATATTCGTCAGGCTCATCGATACCGGCAACTTCGTCGACATACAGGGCGAACTTCGACGGAAAATTCGAATATAGCAGGTTTAATGCCACGGCAATGTGCCGGTAAAAGTTTTCAATATTGATATCAGCCATAGGGTGATTATAGCGTTTGAACATCAAGTTGTGCGTGTCTTGATGCGGCCGGTAGAAATCCTTTTATCAACGGTGGGCTCGCGATGATCCAGCGGGCAGATTCATCTTGACATATTATGTCGTCGCGCTAGAATTCGAGCCTGTTGACATATTATGTCCGTTAGCGGGGCACTGAACCCAAGGAGTGGCGTTGTGAACACCCAGGATCTGGCCTTGCGCCTGACAGATCTCAGTGGTTATGCCGGTTATCAGTTTGACTGCCAACCGATACCCGGGGAGACCGGCGTGTTGCAGATCACCGTGGGCGACTATGAAGAGATTCCGGCATTTTTGTCCGTGACTGACAGTCAGATCATCTGCATGACCCATCTATTCAATGACCATGAAGTGATCACCGCCAAGCGCACCATGATGCTGGAGGAAATGCTTGAGCTGAATATTCCCATGCCGTTGTCAGCGTTTTCAAAGATTGGCAATCGATATGTCGTGTTTGGCTCACTATCGGTGAATTCCAGTATTGAAGATATCTGCCACGAACTGATCACACTGACTGAAAATGCCGCTGAGGCACTCACAGTCTTGGAAGAATATATTCGTTAGGTGAGACGCAATCACGAGGAGCAATAGCATGAGTATTTTAAAGAAAATTATGACGGCGGTTCGCGGTGGTGCTCGAGAAATGGGTGAGCTGGTGGTGGATGCAAATGCTGTCCGTATCTTCGAGCAGGAAATCCGTGAAGCCCAGACGCATCTGCGTAAAGCCAAGTATGATCTGACCGATGTTATGGCCAAAGCAATGCAAGCCAGCCGACAGATTCAGAGCCTGCATCATGAAATAGATGAACATGAAGGATTTGTGGTTCGCGCCATCGAACAGGGCGATGAAGCTTTAGCATTATCAATAGCAGAAAAAATCTCACGGCTAGAGACGGACCTTGAGGAGCAGCGTGAGGTGCAAGTCACATTCAGCGGCCAGGTAGAGCGCCTGCGTTCGCTAGTGTCAAAGACTGAGCGCCAGATTCGAGAGTTTGAACGGCAATTGAGTATGCTCAAGACCACCGAGAGCGTCCAAAAAGCCAGTAACGCAATTGCCGATAATTTTGCGGCCAGCAGTTCAAAAATGCACTCGGCGCGTGATTCTCTGGCGCGAATCAAACAACGCCAGCAGGAAAAGTTTGATCAAATGAGCGCCGCCGAGACGGTGCAATCAGAGACAATGGATGAAAGCCTGACTGACAAGCTACGCAGCGCCGGCATGATCCAGGATAAAACCAGTGCCAAACAGGTGCTCGCCCGGATCAAAGCCGGTCAAGGGTAAGGCTGGGCGAGTAGGAGGATAAATGTCGATCAGTGGTAAGTGGGAAAAAGAAAAAAGTGCCCTTAAGGCCGTACAGGTGGCCTTTGATGTGGGAGATGATGTTAACCAGTTGATTCGATTCGAAGCGCTGACTCAGGGTATTAATCCAACAGACCGGGTGCGGCAGTTGTTGGGTTTGGCAGTGAACGCCCGACCGATGCGTCCGCGGCTGTCAATCTCTCTGTCAGAGCAAGACTTTGCCGAGCTAGCGGCGCGTTTTGGCGTTGATGCGAGCGATCGACTAAAGATCCGCCAGATTGCCGCTGAAAAACTGATTCAACACCTCAGCGAAGTGAAACGGGATAAGGTGATGCAGGATTAACTTGTCTCGATTGGTCGTGAATCAATGGCTAGGCAGCGTACGGCGTATTTTTTGGCTCGTCGTCCTGATCTGGGCCCTACAGGCCGTCAATAGCGCCTATGGTATGACTTTCAATGGGCTAGGTATTTATCCCCGAGACTGGCAGGGTTTATGGGGTATCTTCATCTGGCCATTGTTGCATGCCAATTCGGTCCATTTGTTGATGAACACAGTGCCGCTGCTGATTTTCGGTTTCTTCGTTGCGTTGCGCGGCACAGGCGCGTTCATCAAGGCGACGCTACTGATTGTCATAGTCGGTGGACTCGGCGTATGGATCTTCGGTCGACCTGCGTATCATATTGGCGCCAGTGGCCTGGTGTTTGGTTATTTGGGTTTTCTGTTGGCCGTTGGAATTTATGAGAAGCGGCTGGGTAGCCTGTTAGTCGGTGCCATGATGTTGTTTTATTACGGCGGCATGATTTTTGGTGTCCTGCCTCAGAATGGTTTTGTTTCTTGGGAAGGGCATCTATTCGGGCTATTGGCAGGGGTGCTGGCGGCCCGTTTGTTGGCCAGGCCCGAGCGGCCTGAGCGGCCTGAGCGGCCTGAGCGAAAGTAACAGTACACCATTGGCCGACTAGGTCCCTAATCGTAGGGCGCTTGGTGGCTGTGGGTCAGCACTGTCACTGGTCTTAGCGTAAGACCACCACATCACACTGGGTATATTGCAGGATCGTCTCAGAGGTGTTGCCGATCACGAAACTCTTGACGCCAGTTCGGCCAACGGTACCCATCACCAATATCTCAGCCTGGGTTTCGTCTGCGAGGCTGCGCAGGCGCATGGCAGGTCGGCCTTCCTCGATATATAGATAGTTGAAGCTAACATTGGCCGCATCGGTAAGCTTGGCAATGGCCTTGCGGGCCACTCGCTCGATGTCCTCTCGCAGTTGCTGGAAATTGATGCCCACGGCGGCCTGTCCGGCCCAGGGCTCTAGCAGCGGGTAGCTGCAGACGATAGCCAGCTCGCCGCCGAGAATCGATGCGAGCTGATCTGCTTCAATCAGCACTTTTTTGCTTAATTCAAACTGATCCTCATTCAGCGCGTCAATCGCCGCCATGATGATCGGCGCCTTGACCCAGGCGCTGGGTTTTACCAACATTACAGGAATGGTTGAGTGTCGCAGTAGATTCCAGTCCTGGGGTGTACGAATGGATAATGCTCTGTCTTCTTCGAGATTGGTCGCCTTGATGATCAGGTCACTCTGACTGACCTCTGCAGCATGAAGAATGCCCTGCCATTCGTCTTTATTCCAAAGCGTCGCGGAGTCCAAGGATTTGACCTTGTGGCGCACGCCATCAAGTTGGTCTTCGAGCCAGCTTTCTGCAGCCGAGAGAATAAACGTCTTCAGTGTTTGATCTTTTTCGACCGCTTGGACGGGTAGATCTGCCAGGCTCTCGTAGACCACATGAATGACCTCAAGCTTGGCGTCTGCCGCATTGGCCAGAAGAACAGCCTTTTCGAGGACGAAAACTGCGCCCTCATCTTGTGTTAACGCCACCAGGATTCTTTCGACTCCGAGCATATTGACAGCCTCACTTAACTCTGATGTCTGGAGTCTGGCTGATGTGCTGGCGACCGACATTGATGCGGGTCAATGGATTCAGGCTAAGTCGACCCGTAATCGTGGGCGGCTCAACTCAGCTGGTCAGAGTTGCTGGGATAGGCTTGGTGACGCTGAGCCTGCGAGCATTTTAATTCAGATTAGCCAACAATAATTTCGATGCTCAAGTTGCGGTTGGTAACCAAGTGACTACGTCGCAGCTTAAATAGGCGATGTGCGATGACACTGGCGCCAATCGACAGAATGATCTGTAGCAGCGTTATTGACGTGAGCGTCGAAGTCTTGAACTGGAGGTTTGAGCCCGAACTGGAGGTTTGAGTCCGAACTAGAGGTTTGAGTCCGAACTAGAGGTTTGAGTCCGAACTAGAGGTTTGAGTCCGAAC
>JABBAY010000068.1:0-16073 GCA_018607725.1 K189A clade bacterium | reverse complement strand
TAGAGGTTTGAGTCTGGAGGCTTTGGTGCAGAGGTCAGCGCTTGGTTGTCAGATTCGACAGTGGCCGCTGAATCTAAGCGTATCAGCAGAGGGTTAGAAACCTTCCAACTTGTTGGAGCGGGTAACGAGGCTCGAACTCGTGACCTCGACCTTGGCAAGGTCGCGCTCTACCAACTGAGCTACACCCGCTAAACAACTAACTGCCAATTTTCGTTGCAACATTCTACAACACTTTCAAGTTTACAGTAGCGTCTGATTGAGACGTTAAAGCCGGATTTAAACCCGGTACCAGCATTTCCGAACTTGATGTCGATATTGATCCCGAAGGCCAATCTCTCAATCAATGCTGATGGCGTCCCCAAGGGGAGTCGAACCCCTGTTGCCTGGATGAAAACCAGGTGTCCTAGGCCTCTAGACGATGGGGACACTCAGCAAACTTGAAGTCGCGAATTCTAGGGAGGTTCGTGCCTTTCGTCAAGGGCAATTCGGCGGAAATGACACAAGATTTTTGCTTTGTTGCAGGGCTACATTAAAATGTTACTTGTCAGGGCCGGTTGTGGCTCTTTGCCCAGCAGATAAGATCTGCCTGGGTCAACCAGAAAACGTTTGCGCAGTGCGTTGCGACCCAGTAATAGTCGATAGCGCATATTGTCGCGATTGGTGAGTGTCACCTCTGCGAGAATCTGCTTACCTGCCAGTGCGAAAGTGGTATCGATGACATAACGATTTTCGCTGTGACCACCGGAATCGGTAACATCTCGACGATCTTTGATCAGTGCTTCGCAGTCGACGTGCTGAAGGCGACTATCACGATTCGGGTGCAGGCCGAACCTTACCCATGCGCGGTTATCTCTTTCGAATTCTTCAATGTAAAAAGCGTGTAAGGCACAGGTTTTAGCACCGGTATCCACCTTAGCGATAATTTTATCGATATTCAGGTCTGGCAGAGCGAGCCATTCTCGCCAACCCAGAATTGTCTTATTGATGGGCATCTTGTCTACTCGGGCACTTGCTGATTTTTTTGGCTCAAAATTTATCGGCGTTTCGTTAGGAATTTGAATCAACAGATTATTGAAGGTGCGCAGCTTGATGGACTGCCAGTCGATGACGAGTGTCTCTCCAGTAATGGTGCTTGCCCGAACGACATCGCTCACAGGCACGCTATAGTCATCGACGACGAACAACTCGTTGGTAATAATAATCGCTGTTACTTCATTTGCCAGATTTATCTTCGTGGCCAAGTACTGGCTGTCGAGTTAATGAGAGGAATATAGCCCCAGGTCCCGGTAAATGAAAGGCAATAACGACAAGGTGCCGGCTGTTAAGGCTTGATCGACAGAAGCCTTCGAGAAATCGAATCAAGGTTCGAGAACGGCAGTCGCCGAGGGACGTGGAGTCCGCTCGGCGTCAGAGCCTCGGGCTAGAAGGTTGCCCTAAAACCCGCGTACAGCGAAGCGGGTTCGCCGACAAAATAACGGTCATTGCCAAAGGCGAAATCTGCGCGCTCGGCATAGCGGGTATCTGTCAGGTTGATGATTCTGATAAAGGCTTGCCAGTCGTCGTTGATAGCCAGTGACAGTCTTAAGTTCAGCAAGTCATGGCCGGGGTATGCATGTTGGTTTTCAGGGTCTTCGTAATACTTGCCCATATGGACCCATTCGAGCTCGGCGCTATAAGCTTCACTAAACTGCCATTGCACATTCGCGGAACCCATCTGTCGTGGTGCTGTATCAATATCGTTGCCGTTGATCTGTCGCTCCAACGGTTCAGGTTCATTCGCGTACTGGTGGCGCGCATAGCTCCAGAATATATTGGCTGTCAGTTGCTCGTTCAGATTTTTCGATAAGGTCAGTTCCAGTCCGCGGTGGCGAGTCTTGGCGTTGTCAACATTGAAGCGATCACTGTCGCGGAAAATGAAGTTTGACTTTTTCATGGCATACAAGTTGGCATCATATGACCAGTCAGCCCCGCCACCGCGAATACCCAGCTCCAGGCTGTCGAGCTGTACCACATCGATATCGGTCACTTCCTGACTATTTTGGAGTCGATACAGTTCGCTCGTTTGTGGCGCTCGAAAGCCTCGGGAAAGGTTGGCGTAGAATTGCTGTTCGGCAGTGATGAGGTGTGTCAGTCCGAGCTGTGGTGAAAGATTACTGAAAGTATCCTGGCGGTCGGCAGGGCGGTTGAAACGACAACCACCGCGCGCGCACGCGGTGCCGTCATCTCGAGTTCGACCGGTGAGCATCAGGTTATCGTAATCATATTGGACGCGTTCCCAGCGGGCACCAGCGGTGAGCTTGGTGGCGTCAGTCAGGGGCCATTGATAGCGGGCGAAGAGGGCCTGAGTATTGGCATCGACTTGGTAATTGTAATGCTCGCCAGCAGGAATCGTCGCTACCAGGAAGTCACTGCCCGTGGTGGGGTCGGGCTGATATTCTCGCAGTTCGCCCTCTGTGACCTCGAAATCGGCGCCCACTGTCCAGCGATCCTTGTACCACGCACTCTGGATTCCAATGCTGGTATGGGCATTTTCTTCCAATGCCTGGCCCGGCAAAAAGTGTTGGATAAATGTCATCTTCGTATCGCGAGCATAAGGCGTCAGGACCAGTTTGCCGGCTTTTAGGGGTCGCTCCAGACGGCTGTAGACTCGTGCGCTACGGCTGTCGCGGAAAGCCTCGGGATTAGGGTTCTGTTTCGCCAGGCTTTTGTCTTTGTACGCCTGCGGTCCTTGAATAAAGCCTGATGTTTCTTGATTCAGGTTGGTGACAGATAACCCTGTGGTGGCACTGAAACCAAGCCATTGACCGAGCGCCTTGGCAGACAGTTTTTGTTGGTCGAAGCCAGATGCGTCTTTGTAGCCGCCGTCGGTGGTACCGTTGAAGTCCAACCTCCAGGTAGGTTGGCCCAGGGTAATCGAGGTCCTGTAGTAGTCGTGCGGGCCGGCTTCAAGGCCTACGCCAGAACCGCCGTCGATGGCTGGCGTGCGAATGTTGATCATGCCGTGCATAGCGTTGGCACCATAGACTACGCTAGCAGGCCCCTTGATCACCTCTATGCCGCCGGCATGCTCCGAGTGGGCATCAAACAGCTGATTAACGTTACAGAAGCCGCTGGCGCGTAAAGGAATGCCATCCTGGGCCATCAGAAAAGCTCCACAGGCGCCTGCGCCTGTTAATACGGGGGAGCGCAGGGCGGTGAGATGTTCTTGGCCGTTGCCCCGGCTGATCCACGCGCCTGCGACCCGTTGCATGGCCTCGTTGATGTGCGTTGGATTAATGCGCGTGAGATCATCGGCTGTAATAACGCTGATGTTCGAGCTCACCTCGGCAATGGTCTGGTCCGCACGATTGGCGGTCACGACCACTTCCTCGAGGATATTGGCTTGGGCAAGTGTCGGCAGCAAAATTCCGCCGAGGATGATGCTGGTGATAAATCGAAGCACGTTACTGACCTTCTAAAAAAACGCCAGCATACCAGTTTTAAGGATGCTCAGGGATGCAGTCTGCAAAAGTTTTGAAAATCGACCGGTGACCCGGTATTCCATGCCGCGAGTCTGGAAACATTGCAAAGTCCTGCCGGAAGCGTGAACATACCCTATCGAATGAAGTGTGAGCATCAAGCTAATGGCCGATGACATGGTAGTCCCAGAGCAAGCCGGGGGACACTACAACAAAAGCGTAGAGTACATTACAACCTATCGACCATCGCTATTGGAATCGATTCCCCGTCAACAGCAACGGCAGCTGCTTGGGATTGCGCCTGATGCATTGCCGTTTCGAGGTGTGGATGTCTGGAATGCCTATGAATTCAGCTGGCTGAATAGTCGCGGTCGTCCGGAAGTGGCCGTGGCTCAGCTTCAGGTGCCAGCCAAGTCGATTAATATTATTGAGTCAAAGTCGCTTAAGCTCTACCTGGGCTCCTACTCGGGCACCCATTTTAGCCGGCGGGCCGAGGTCATCAATACGCTGGAGTCTGACTTGACCCTGGCAGCCAGAGGTCCCGTGAGTGTGACCTTGTTCTCGCCAGATCAGGTTCAACAACATGGCATTGGTGCCCTCGTGGGGCAGTCCCTGGATAACCTTGATGTTGAAATGAATGAGTACACCTGGAATCCTGATCACCTGAAACTTGTCAGCGATACGATTGTTCGAGAATCGCTTTACACCCATTTGTTCAAGTCACTCTGCCCGCTGACTGGCCAGCCAGATTATGCCAGCGTCGTGATTCAGTACCATGGGCGTAATATCAGTCACCCGGGACTGTTGAGCTATTTAGTGTCATTCCGGGAACACCCGGAGTTTGCGGAACAAATTGGTGAGCGAATCTTTACCGATATTATGAGTCGTTGTAAGCCGGAGCAATTGACCGTCCAAGCGCGGTTCACCCGTCGTGGGGGTATTGATATCAATCCGTTCCGGTCTCATAGCGACGTACTCACCTCCGAAGTCAGGCTCTGGCGGCAGTAGTCAGTGGTTTGTTGAGTTTACGATTGGCTTGACCTGCGCGGCCCGACCTGCGCGGCCCGACCTTCCTACTCGCCGCGGCGGGGGAAGAAGTAGGTTCGTAGCCAGTTCAGCAGCGAATTTTTCGTCAAAACATAGCGGTCAATCTGATCATTCTGGTGTGCCAGGGCGGCGGGGTCGGTAAAGAGGCTGGCGCGGGTGACCAAGGTGCGTGCCGGATCCAGGTGTTTGACCACTCGGGCTGGATTGCCGGCGGCAATGACATTAGCAGGAATGTCATGGGTGACGACGGCGCCGGCACCAATCACGCTATTCTCGCCAATCGTGACACCTTTACAGATGATGGCGCCATCCCCGACCCAGACATTACTGTTGAGTCGGACCTTTGCCGTTGTGCCTACCGCTCGCGTGCGATCATAAATATCATGCCAGTCTGCATCCGTGATGTAACTGCCCGCGGCGAGCATGCAATTGTCATTGATCTGAACCTCGGATGCGGAATCAATTCGAACGCCCGGACACAGCAGACAGTTGTCACCAATTCGGATATGGCCGCTATTGTCTTTAAATTGCCAGGTAGATAGAGACACCTTGCGGTCATCGGCAGTGACGATATGAATATTCTTGCCAACACTGATGTGCGCGCCATGCAGACGAATATTCCAGGGTTTCATCAGATGGAAGCCCGAGCCCAGGCTCGCAAGCTGAGGTGCAATAAACTGTTGGGCGTAACGCTGCTCAATCCAGAGGTAGAGTTTCTTTAAGCGGTAGGGTCGCTGGTCGTGAATCATGGCATCACAGGGCTTAGTGTTCGATGCCATTGTAGCAGATTTCAATTTGCTGCAGCCTAACCCTCGACCCGGATAATCCGCCTAGAAAAATCCAGGGTTTGCCTGTCGCTCGCATTCACGTATCGTACAGGCGTGGACGTTGAAGAATAGCCCATACCCTAGTCAAGCAAAGCACCCAATTTTTTTATGAAAGGCGATTGAGTAACAAATGGATGCATTAGAGGCGTTACAACAGCGAGTATCTGCCGCCAGATTGGTGGGTGAAGTGCCAGCCCCCGATGTGCTGGACAACTTGTTTAAAGCCGCGTTACGGGCCCCAGATCACGGCATGTTGAGGCCCTGGCGGTTCCTGACCATCAGTGGTGATGCGCGCCTGGCCCTTGGGGAACTGTTCCTTCAGGCCCAGCGAGCGGATGTGCCTGAGATGACCGAAATGCAGTGTCAGCGGGCCCAGGCAAAACCGTTGCGGGCGCCGTTGATCATTGTGGTCGTGGCGACGTTGACCGAGCACCCGAAGGTGCCGGAGTTAGAACAGCTGCTATCTGCGGGTGCTGCTGCCCAGAACTTGTTGGTGGCGGCCCATGCTATGGGGCTGGGCGCCATGTGGCGCACCGGTGCTATGGCTTATCATGACGTGGTTCGTCAGGGTCTGGGGTTGCAGGCTCATGAGCGCCTTATTGGTTATCTCTATATCGGTGAAGTGCAGAGCAAATCCCGTTTGTTACCGAACCTTGAGGTGGCGGATTTCGTCACCGCGTGGTCAAGCAACGGTTAATATTATGCCAGCGCCGCGGGTCCACAGGCTGCGCAAATTACTGAAGAGAATAGGATGGCAAGAAAGCTGACATCCAGAACCATCAATCGCGGCCAGGATCGTTTAATTGATGAGCTGATTGGTATTTGTCGGGGCGTTATTGCTGACGATAATGTTGCTGAGCAAGAGGCCATTTTTTTAGGCCAATGGATTGAAAACCACCGCGAGATTGCTGATAAGTGGCCGGTGAGTGTGCTCTACTCGCGAATCTCTGAAATGTTGCTGGATGGCATTCTGTCGGCCAGTGAACAGCGAGAGTTACTCCTCACACTGAAGCAGTTGACTGGAAGCGGTTCGTCGTTCCAGGGGTCTAATCGGTCGACCTCACTGCCACTCAATCAGCCGCCGCCGGTGATTGAATATGCAGGTCGGTCGTTTTGTTTGACGGGTCGGTTTGTGTTCGCCTCAATAACCGAGTGTGCAGAAACGGTCAGTGAAATGGGTGGTGTGATTGATCAATCACCGACTCGAGAGACCAACTATTTGGTCATCGGTGAGTTGTCTAGTCCTGAATGGGTTCATGCGACCTTCGGGCGTAGCATTGAACGGGCCATTGAACTTCGAGACCAGGGCCATGGAATTCAGATCGTATCCGAGGAGTGCTGGGTGAATAGCCTGCGTTAGTCGAGCCTGCGGCAAGCTAGCAGGGTAGATGCGCCTTTAATTGTAGTTTGATAGCCCTTCGGTATGCGCATAATCCGGTTGAAAGTGGTATCGATATCAATGTTCGTCTACCAATCATGAGTGCTAAGATAGCCAAACTTCTCAACAAAACCTAGCCTGAAATTTATGATATTTCGCCAATTATTTGATGCCGTTTCTTCGACATATACCTACATATTGGGCTGTGAGGCGAGCCGCGAAGCCGTTGTCATTGACTCTGTGTTTGAGCAACATGGCCGCGATACCGCGTTACTGCGCGAGCTAAACCTGAAGGTTAAGTATAGTCTCGATACCCATGTACATGCCGACCACGTGACGGGCGCATGGCGACTCAAGGAGGCCTTCAACGCGCCTATCGTTTTGTCTGGCGAGTATCATGCACAGGGCGTCGACATTGAGGCGACTGATGGCATGGTCCTGAGTTTCGGTAACTACGCGCTAACGGTTAGGACCACCCCGGGTCATACCAATGGTTGTCTGACCTATGTCACGAGTGACAAGGCGATGGCATTTACTGGTGATTGCCTGATGATTCGCGGGGCTGGCAGAACAGACTTCCAGTCCGGTGACGTACACACCATGTGGCACAGTATTCGCGAAAAAATATTCTCCTTGCCCGATGCTTGTCTGATCTACCCGGGACATGACTATCTGGGTCGCACTGTCTCCACGGTGGCGGAAGAAAAGCGCTATAACCCCAGAATTGGTGGCGACGCCCGGGAAGAAGATTTCGTCGGTTATATGCAAAACCTCGGTCTGCCACATCCGAAATTGCTGGATATTGCCCTGCCCGCTAACCTGAAGTGTGGTGAGCCTGGCGAAGAGTTTGTTCAGGGCCAGATATCCTGGGGGCCGGTGACAGTGACCTTTGCCGGCATTCCTGAATTAGAACCGGATTGGGTGGCGCGTCATCTGCAGGATCTGTATGTGTTAGATGTCAGGTCAAAGCCGGAATACGTTGGCGAGCTCGGGCACATAGACGGGGCAACATTGATCCCACTGGATGAACTGCGTGCGCGAATCAAAGAAATTGATACGGATAAGCCCATAGTGACTGTTTGCCAGTCAGGTAAACGATCAGCGATGGCGACACAGATATTATTAGCCGCGGGCTTTGATCGCGTCGCTAATATTCCCGGTGGTCTGATCCACTGGTCAAGGCTGGCCTTGCCGGCGCTGGTAGGTGGCTTATCCTGATCGTTGCGGTGGGTCAAAAATCTGATGGGTGATCTTAGTGGCATTACCGTCGTCAGTCTCGAGCAGGCAGTCGCGGCACCTTATGTGTCTGGTCGGTTAGCTGAAGCCGGCGCCAGGGTCATCAAGATTGAGCGGCCTGAGGGGGATTTCGCCCGCGGCTATGACCAATTCGTGCTTGGCCAAAGTGCTTACTTCGTCTGGCTCAATGCCGGTAAGGAAAGTGTTACGCTCGATCTGCGTGATGATAACGACAAAGCCTTGCTGCGCAACATGCTGACGACTGCCGATGTGTTTATTCAAAACCTGGCCCCAGGAGCGCTGGCGCGGCTAGGTTTTGATCCGGAATTATTGCGGGTTCAGCACCCTGCGTTAGTGATCTGTTCGATTTCAGGTTATGGCGAAGAAGGACCGTACCAGCTGCAAAAAGCCTACGATCTGCTGATTCAAGCAGAAACCGGCCTTTGCTCGATTACAGGTATCGGTGAGGAGTTAACTCGGGTAGGGGTATCAGTCTCGGATATTTCCGCGGGCATGACCGCCTACCAATCGATTCTGCAGGCGCTGTTTGCCCGCGAGCGCGATCCGGATCGCGCCGGACGCCTGATCAATGTTTCATTGTTTCATTCGACCGCTGACTGGATGAATGTGCCTTATCTGCAGCATCGCTATGGTCACTTCACGCCGGCTAATCATGGACTCAAACACCCCAGTATCGCACCCTACGGCGCCTTTGTTTGCAGTGATGGCAAAGCGGTATTGATCAGTATTCAAAATGAACGAGAGTGGCAAGCCTTGTGTGAGCAGGTGTTGCAAAATGCTGGATTGGCAACTGAGTCAAGATTCCAGGATAACGCCGCGCGGGTCGCCCATCGTCAAGAGCTAGATGAACTTGTAGGCCAATATTTTATCGGCTTTACGCGGGATCACATGATCAAGTTGCTGGATGATGCGCGTATCGCCTTCGGCCGCCTGTCAGATCTCGATGACTTGCAGCACCATCCACAGAATCGCTATCGAACGATCCAGACCCATGCTGGAGATGTTGAGGCGCTTGGCCGTGGCGCCGTGACTTCCAGCGATGTACCTGTGGCCCTCAAGCTCGCTGCCTTAGGTGAGCATAACCATTCGCTTCGCGTCGAGTTCGGCAAGCCTCAGGCGAAGTGACGCTTTAGCCACCGGCGAGTTGCCAGCCATCTGCCCCAAAAAAGACGAGTTTGTGCGGCCCGTATTGCTAGCCTCGAAGCCTCACTGCCTTCAGGAAGACTGGGTCAATGCACGAACTCGTGATTTGCCCCCTCAGCATTTGGCAGGCGAAACATCAGCCCGTTTTGTTTGAAATCTGAAATGCTGATAACCTCGCGGGCAATGCCCCTTGCTTGACTCCATGCCGAGACGGAAAGGGTACGGGCAGCCTTGGGTGTCTATGGGTGGCTATGGGCGTCCGGGATAGATTTTAACGGTTGCCTGAGGTGCGCTAGTCGCTGCTCAGCAACGTTTGCGCAATGTCGAGATAGGCTTGGCCGAGCAGTTCAGCGTTGAGTTCAGCCAAATGCAGACCCGTCGATGCGATTTCAATAACGCCCCATTGCCAAATGGCAACTGCGTCGACCCCAGAGATAGACGCCAGTAACTGACAGCGTTTTTGGGCGATGGTGGCCGCCTGCGGGTGCTGGTATTGTTCATGCCAGTTTCGCATCAGGATGCCAAGATCATAGGCGGGCTCGAAGAACAGGCCGTCGGGGTCTACCAATTTGCATTTCCGCATACCTTTGTCGTTAGCTAGCAGTAGGGCATTGTGTTCATGCGCATCGCCATGGACAAGGCAGAATGTTTCGGGTCGCCAGGCTTGACGGCGTTGGTGCAGATAGTCGAGGCAGCCGTTGATGAGTTCTGGCCTCGGTGAAATCGTTAGTCTCTTTGGTGTGTTGCTGAAATGTGCTTCTAGCCAGTCGGCTTTATTGATGCCGCTCGATAGTCCTGGGTCAACCGGTGCAGCCCAGCTCTCGGCGAGTGCGCTGCAAATCAGTGGCAGTTGCTCGTCAACGGATAAATCCAGCTCGCCGATAGGTTGGCCAAGCTGTTCCAGCAGTAAGGCATCATGTTCATCGGCAGACTCCAGCAGCTGGGCATAGCCGTGGCCGCCGGCTAGCTTTAAAGCGAGAGCCTCGGGGCGCACCGGATCTGTGGTGGGCATCATGAGCTTCAACACAGCTTTTCTGCCGCTGTCACAAACCACGGAAAACACCAGGCTTTCTGAACCGCCAGGCAGTTGTTTCAGTGAAGCCAGGTGCCAGCGCGCACTCAGGGTGGCAAGGCTGGCATCAATACCGTTCAACCAAGTCTCGCCGGGTTTTCCAAGCAAGTGCGCTCGATTCCTCACAAGATTTGAAATCGAATAAACCATTAGGCCCTAGAAGCACTCACCCAGAGACGACAGCTTGTTGTGGCAATAACCCGCCCAAAGTCGCCGCGCAAGCTTGTGCAGCCTCTGCGCCCTTGGTCTTGAAATGCTGCTTGAAGAATTCAGGCTGGCCTTCGCTGAGGAAATCATGAGGCGTTAATACCGCTGAAAAGATCGGTACGCCCGTATCCAGCTGGACTCGCATTAAGCCATCAATCACCGCGCTGGCGACAAATTCGTGCCGATAAATGCCGCCATCAACGACCAGGCCGGCCGTGACAATGCCAGCATAATTATTAGATTCCGCCAGTAGTTTGGCGCGTAGAGGAATTTCAAAGGCGCCAGGGACTTCAAAAAAGTCTACTTGGCGAGTATCGATTTGCGCAAATTCCTGACGAAACGCATCACGTAATTCGTCAACGATATCGCGGTGCCAACAGGACTGAATGAATGCGACACGATCACGTTTGGTCGTGTCTGAAAAGTCAGAATTGAAGGTGGTCATCTGTTGCTTGCCTCTCATGTTAAGTTAAACAACAGGGCAAACGAGGACGTCTATCTCACACGATCTGCAGGGTTAACCGCAGCGTTCAATTGACCTCACTCTCATAACCAGACTTTAACTGTCGGCCCCGGAATCACACCAGGTCTGCTTGTCCCCTCGTAACACGTTATAGTCTGTTACAAGGGCGCCCGCGGGCTACGCTTTCACGATTACCGCCGGTGGGGACTTTCACCCCGCCCTGAGAATCACCATCTAGGATGATGATGCATCTGAGTATACGGAAAGTGAATTTTGTTGTACACAGATGATGAATACAGATGATGAAGGCAGATCCGCGCCATCGATGCGTCTATTCGGGCAGCTACGCACAAGATTGACGATTTAGAGAGGTATGTAGGCAGATGGGTTGCTTGATCTTGGGTCTCGACCGGACTAGGCTTGTGGATCGAGTTTTGGCCGGTAAGGATCCGAGATTGTAATGGCGACAAGTGTGAGTCTGGAGGGCGTTGACGAGCTCCATCTATTGTTGAAAGAAAAGCGTCATTTACAAGCTACCATTGAGTCGTTGCGTACTAAATTAGAGCGCTCAAGCGGGCTCGGTGAAGAGGCAATTCAGCAGCATCAGGTTGCAGTCAGTCAGGAAGTGTCGCAACTCAAGGCCACCATTCAGGCTTTGCGATTGCAGTTGGAGCTCGCGGGTAATGAAAAAGTCGAGGCCGTTCAGGCTGAGATGCTGAATGCCCAGCAGGAACTTGCCGAGCTTCGCGGTACGGTGCAAAGCCTGCGCGAGCAGCTTGAAGCAAGGATCCATGGAGAGGCACAAACGCTCCAGCAAGTACGTGCAGAATCTCATCTCGAGCTCCAGCAGCTCAAGGCTACCGCCCAGGCCTTGCGGGCAGAACTCGAACTCGCTGGCATTAATACTACTGCAGCGGTGCAGCGAATCGCAGCGGAGTCGCAGCAAGAAATTCTAACGCTGAGATCAACGGTCCAAACCCTAAGAGAACAACTCGAGACCCAGCAACACCAGATGAGCGAGGCTGTCCAGGCAGCTTATGCCACGTCGAGTATGGAGATAAAAGTCCTCCAGTCTTTGGCGCAATCTCTGCGCGATCAGATGACTCTGACGAATCAACAAAAGGACGTCGAGGTCCAGCAAGCGATGTTGAGCAGCCGGCAGGAAGTCAATGGGCTGGAAGCGACTGTTCGAGCTTTGCGAGACCAGTTGGAATTATCCTATACGGCGCGCGATACGGCTGTGCAGGCGGCTAGAGCCGAGGAATACCAAGATAAGAAGGCTGTTCAGGGGACAGCGCAGCGTCTGCGCGAGGCGCTGGAACTGAGTCAGCAAGAACTTGAGCGACGCGTGCAAGAGACTCGAGCCAGTACCAGTGACGAGATTCGGATGCTTCAAGGGGCCGTACAGGCCCTTCGTGACGCAGCGGATGAAGCCGCCGTAGACCAAGAGATCGCTATTAACCAGGCGACCTCGCGTTTGACGGCAGAAAACACCCAGCTCAAATTAACCGTTATTTCGATGCGTGAACAGATGGATACCCTGCAATGAGTGAGACAACTTCAGATACGACCACCAAGCGCCTTTCTTTAGATCCTGTGGAGCAGTTGCGCCGCGCTGAATTTCTTCTGGATGTGTCCAGAAAAGTTTCGGGCTTGACCTCTCTCGATGATATTCTTGCGGAGTTAGTTGAGATCAGCACACGTGAGATCGGTGCCGAACGTGGTACCTTATTCCTCAACGATCCGCAGACTGGCGAGCTCTATTCTCGTATCGCCCAAGGTATTTTTAAGCGAGAGATTAGGGTGCTCAACGATCGGGGTATCGCGGGTCACGTGTTCACTCAAAATAAAAGTGAGATCGTCGCTGACGCCTATGCAGATTCGCGTTTTAATCGCGATGTAGATGAGAAGACTGATTTTGTGACCAAGAGTATCTTGTGTGTGCCGCTATTGACGGTTCGTGGTGAAGTCATTGGTGTAACCCAGGTACTCAATAAGATCAATGGCGCGTTTAACGAAGACGATCTAGCCTTACTCGAGTCCATTACTACCCAAGCCTCAATTGCTTTGCAAAGTCATCAATTGATAGAGCAAATGCAGCGCAATACTGTCAAGGAAATGGAATTCCTCGACATGATTGCAGATGTGACTTCGGAAATTGATATTGTTGAGCTTCTCAATAAGGTCATGCAGGAGGCGACCCGCATGCTGAATGCGGAGCGCTCATCAGTGTTTCTCAATGACGAAAAAACGGGTTTGCTCACCTTGCTGGTGGGTGATGGTCTGCCAGCGGGCGGTATTAGCTTTCCAAATACGGCGGGTATTGCCGGCGCTGTGTTTACGACCGGCGAGACCATCAATATACCTCATGCCTATGCCGACCTCCGTTTCAATCCGGCATCCGACAAGCAAAATAATTTTTTCACCAGCTCCATGCTTTGTATTCCCGTGGTCAATAAGTCGGGTAAGAAAATTGGCGTCACACAAGTGCTGAATAAGCGTGGTGGCGCGTTTAACGAGGAGGATGAGCAACGCTTGACTGCATTTACCGCGCAGGTCTCTATTGCCCTTGAAAATGCCAAATTGTTTAGTGAAGTGCAGACCATGCAAAACTATAACGAAAGCATTCTGCAGAGCATGCCGAACGGCATGATTACCTTTGATGAAGACCAGCTGATCAAAACCTGCAATCAAAATGCGTTAAATATTCTCGGGTTAAGCGAAGGTTCGGTCATAAATAAGACCGCTACCGATCTCTTTAGTTTGAGTAATGAATGGGTACTGGAAAAAATTAATGCAGCCGAACAGACGTTAAAAATACAGCATGTCGTGGATGCTGAGCTGTCTGTTGGTAAGGAGTCGATATCGATCAATGCCAGCTTCCAACCCCTGATGAATGAAGACAAGGAAAAGATCGGTTCCCTCGTCATGTTGGAAGATATCAGTACAGAAAAGCGTATGAAGTCGATGATGTCGCGTTACATGGATCCGAGTCTCGCGGACCGATTGATGGGGGGGGAAGAGGATAGCCTGGGTGGTACATCCGGCGTCGCTACCGTCTTATTTTCTGACATCCGTGGGTTTACGCCTCTGACAGAATCTTTGGGTGCGCAGGGTACTGTTGGCTTGCTGAATGAGTATTTCACCCTGATGGTGGAATGTCTGCAGAATGAAGGAGGTATGCTGGACAAGTTTATTGGCGATGCCATTATGGCTGGCTTCGGCTTGCCGGTTTCCCACGGTGACGATGAAGATCGGGCAGTGCGAACGGCGGTGTCGATGATCAAGGAGTTGTGGAAGTGGAATGACGTGCGTCGAGTCCAGGGCCTGGGCCGTGTAGATATCGGTATTGGTTTGAACACGGATACCGTGGTTAGCGGCAACATTGGCTCCTTGAAGAGAATGGACTACACGATGATAGGGGATGGTGTGAATCTGGCTGCACGGTTGGAGAGCGCCTGTAAGCAATATCGGGCCAGAATATTGATCAGCGATCAAACCTACAGCAAGTTGCGCGGTACCTATCGTTCCAGAGAAATTGATTTGGTGGTCGTTAAGGGTAAGACAGAACCCGTCAAGATCCATGAGATTCTCGATTACCACACCGATGAAAGCTTTCCGCATATCCAGGACGTCTTGGGTTTGTTCAAGGGCGGCCGAGATTTATATCAGAATCAACAATGGGGTAAAGCCAAAGCAGAGTTCCAGAAAGCCGTGGTGCTCAACCAACATGATCACTTGTCTTCTATCTACATGGAGCGGTGCGATTACATGCAAGCCCACCCGCCAGGAGACGATTGGAATGGTGTCTGGGTGATGGAAGAGAAGTGATGCTGGGCTTTTCATGCCAGCCTCAAACAATCTGTCGCAGAATCATTCGAAACGGAGCGCCTCGCTTTTCAAATCTCTTCAGCTCAATCGCTAATAGCAGTTGAAGCCTCTTTGCGTGCCATGATGAAAGGCCTCGGCATTCGGAAAAAGCCATTATCAAGCACGCGTAGACTTAACTAAGGGATCTCTAGCAGTATAGAAAAGTCGACAATTTGTTCGAAATTTCCGGGGCTATCAAAGACCGTCACGAAATGAATCACGAGCCCAAATGCGAGCGTAAAGAGGCCAACCGTGTACATCGCCGCTGACTTGTTGCCCGCATGGCACATCGCAATCGCAATCTGAGTCAGAGTGCCCAGTAAAATAAGCATTGCTAGCTTTCGAGGCCCGCTATGGTTCCTCTTTATTTCGAGTCTTTGGAGCCTTAAATCTCTCAAGGCATCGATATGAAGAAACAATCTGCTCTTCAAAAATGCGGTGCCAGATTCGTCATTAATGATAAAGCGCTGCAGCTCAACTAAGGCGGGTAACTCCGTAAATGTAATCTGACCTTTGGTTGTCTGCAATTTGTCTGTTGCGATGTCTTGTTCTGCGTAACGCTTTGTCAGCTCTCTGATTCTTACCGCCCCCTCACCGTAGCTATCAGACAATGAATTGATTGCGCTTAATGCATTAAATTCCTGAGCAACTAGCGATTTAGCTGTAGCAGTCTCCCGCCAGGTATCTCCGGCCATTAAACTCGCAAACAAGCCAAACATAACTGCTAAGGCGCCAAAATAAGGACCGACCACACCCTTTATCTCAAACCGAGTACCCGCCAAAGCGATTACAAAATAGGTAGCTAATATACCGGTAATAATGGGAACAAAACTAAACAAAGAGATAGCCATAATTTGTCTCTGTTAAATACGATTAAGTCGTTAGTTTTACAGCAATCCTTCTATAAATGGAATTACGCGTCATAATTTGTTCGAATGAATCGTCTATAGGTTTTAGCCGGTAGCAAACGTAACGAGCTTTTTTGGTTTTTCAGCGATGTATTCTCAATCCTGCGCCTTGGTTCTGATAAAGCGTCGTAGGCACAGTACTGGATATGAAAGGTTACTTCATTCTTTCCTGCCTTGACCGATTTTGACTAAATGTGGCCTACTAGCGGCATCTTCAAAAATCGGAAAAAGGAATTAAACAATGGGGCGATTAGACGGCAAGGTTGCATTGATTACTGGCGGGGCACGTGGGCAAGGGGCAGCAGAAGGTAAACGATTTCGCGCCGAAGGTGCAGAGGTCTACCTGACTGATGTCTTAGTCGACGAAGGTCTAGCGACCGCCGCCGAGATTGGCGCGACATTTATTGAACACGATGTTACTGACAGCGATGCTTGGGCGGCAA
>JABBAY010000139.1 GCA_018607725.1 K189A clade bacterium | reverse complement strand
TGGCAAATATGTCATTCGTACTGGGTTGTTCTAACTGGATCTTGGCGCGTAATGCTTACATGAACCCCTGGGTGCATATGGCAACTCAATCGCAGAACTATGGGTCGATACCCATGAACACTGAATTGGTGGCGGAGATGATTATCACCGACCTGTTTAATAAGAAAGGCCACGAATTCGTTGATGCTGAAGTAGCCTTATATGATCGTGACAATGACACCTGTTATGCCAGTATCGACCTACGCGCGATCTATCGATTGCGGGGGCTCTGATTGGAGACGGCTGAATGAATAATATGCTAAAGGTTGGCGTCTTGGGTGGCGGCAGTTGGGGAACCACGGTGGCAGCGTTGGTTGCCCGCAATGCATCGACTCATCTTTGGGCGCGGGATCCTGAAACAGTGCTTGAAATCAATGCGCAGCATACTAACGAGCGCTATCTGCCTGGCGCCAAAATTCCCGCTAAAGTGATCGCTACTAACGATATTGAAGCGGCGGTTGCACCCATGGATGTGATCGTGATGGGCGTCCCGTCGCAAAATTTTCGCGCGGTGCTGGAAGAGGTGAAGCAGCATATTCGTCCTTGGGTGCCGGTCATCAGCTTGACCAAGGGGCTTGAGCTCAGCACGGGTATGCGCATGACCGAGATTATTAATGAGGTGTTGCCAGGCCATCCGGCCGGCGTTCTCACGGGCCCGAATCTGGCGCGTGAGATTATGTCGGGCTATGCTGCTGCTAGCGTCATTGCCATGACTGACCAGATCATCATGAAAGAAGTGCAAAAGGTGTTTCATTGCGGTTTATTTCGAGTTTATACCAACCATGATGTGATCGGCTGTGAGGTGGGTGGGGTCTTGAAGAATATCATCGCCATCGCCGCCGGTATGGGCGATGGTCAGGGTGCGGGGGAAAATACCCGGTCCGCGGTCATTACTCGTGGCCTGGCTGAAATCACTCGTTTGGGAGTCGCTATGGGAGGTGAAGCCCAAACCTTTGCGGGCCTGACGGGTATGGGAGATTTGGTAGCGACCTGCACCAGTCCGCAAAGTCGGAATCGCTCTGTCGGCTTTGAGCTGGGTCAGGGTAAAAGTATCGAGGAGATCACTAACAAGATGTTTATGGTCGCCGAGGGCGTCAAGAGCGCCCCAGCGGTGATTGAGTTAGCAGATCGATATGCGGTTGAGATGCCTATCGCGCGTGAGGTCTATGAAGTTCTGCGCGGCGAGAGTAACGCCAATACCGCCTTTCGTGGTCTGTTAAGGGCTGATATCGGCGCAGAATCAGAGCCGGGTTAGATGCTTGCTCGCTAGCGCGTGGCTTTGTCTATGGCGGTTTCGCCCCAACCCACGAGTTCGTCGTCAACAAATACCAGAGGTGTGGTCTCATCCCGGCGGGTCATATCGTCGCTGTTGACGTGCCGGGTTCGATAGAACCACACCTTATAGGCATTGCCATCCCGCTGGAAGGATTCAACAATGTCCGGAGTGCCAAACTCAGACTCAATGCTGCTGAGGGATCGGCCTAGTTCCAGCTGCTTGATGCGCTTTACATTGCTCTGTTGTATGGACTTCCACTTACCATGATCTGATTCCCGGTCTTCACCATTGATGGCGATAACGCAGCCCCCCAAGGGCAGTAGCATAGTGGCAGTGAGAAGCAGGATGTGGATTGATTTCATTTGGGCGTTTCCATAAGTGAATGCTGATCGAGTGAGTGGGGCGACTAGTGACTCCTAATGAACATACAAAAACCATGCCGTAAAATAATAGCGATATAAAACAAGGGGGTAGTGATTTCCGTCGCAGACTGGTCGTCTAAAAATAGTCAATTTCGCCAGTCTTTTGTCGGCTTCTACCAACTTGCTGCTGCCGAGGTCCTGACGACCATGGCGTCGAGTCGGTGCCTAGGGTAACCTTCTCACAAACCCTAATGAACCTGCCTATATGTTCTTTTCTTCTGCAAAATTATTCAGCCAGACGGCGTTTCTGCCACAAGTCCTGCTAAGTGGCTTGCGATTACCAATACTGATGTTGGGGTTGACGGGATTTGCCCAGGCAGAGCAAGTGCAATTGCCTCGAGTGATGGCCTGGACCGCTTACAACTTGGGGACAACGGGTTATAACCAAGCGGTGGCCATTGGCAAAGTCTTGAAAGATCAGCATGGTGTGACGCTGCGGGTGATTCCCGGTAAAAATGACATTTCCCGGCTGCTGCCTCTGAAGTCTGGTCGAGTGCAGTTTTCTGCCAATGGCGTTGCCACTTACTTGGCGCAGGAAGGTGTATTTCAATTTGCGGATGCGAACTGGGGGCCGCAGCCAGTGCGCGTGCTGATGATGTCTAATGGCCTGAGTAACCAATCCGTAGCGGTTTCGGCAGATTCCGGTATTACTCAGTGGTCTCAGCTCAAGGGCAAACGCATTCCCTGGGTACGCGGCGCCCCAGCACTGAACCTTTCCATGGAGGCCCTCTTGGCCTGTGGCGATGTCGGCTGGGATGATGTGATCCGGGTGGACTACCCCGGATACAGCGCCATGTGGAATGGGATCGTTGATGGTCAAATCGATGCAGCCTATGCCACTACCGTTTCAGGCCCAACGCGTAAGCTCGAAGCATCCCCGCAGGGAATATTCTGGCCCAAGGTGCCTCATGATGACGGGGCTTGTTGGCAACGCTTGTTGGCTAAGGCGCCGTATTTTTCCAAGCATGTTGCTACCCGCGGGACAGGCATCACCGTCGCCAGTCCTCATGAAGGCGCGACGTACCCTTATCCAATTCTGATCTCCATGGCCGATCAGGACGAAGCGCTTGCCTTTAATCTGGTTAAAGCCATTGATCAGGGTTACCCGGAGTTCAAGGATGCTGATCCTGGCGCCATTGGTTGGGCACTCGCCTCGCAGCGGTTTGACTGGGTGGTTCCCTGGCATGCTGGAGCCGTGCAGTATTATCAATCTGTGGGCGTCTGGACTGAAGCGATGAATGCTCACAATGAACGCCTGATTCAGCGCCAGGAAGTCTTGCAGCAAGCCTGGCAAGAGGCCTTGCGTCTGGGCACTGACGACGAAGAGAAGTTTGAGCAGGGCTGGTTAACCTTGCGTACTCAGAGATTGCTGGCCGCCGGTTTTGATCCTGTTTGGCATGACCAGGCGGGTCGAGAATGAAAAAGGTCCGTCCGCTGACGGGCTATCTGGGAGGCCTGGTTGCTGTGGTCTGTGTGCTGGCAGCGGCTCTGGCCCTGGACAATGTGCGGGCCTTTGGTGCACCGCTGTTGAGTGGTCTGATCACGGTAGAGACTCACTATTACTACGCCCTGATGGCCTTACTACTGCCACCGGCATTTTTGCTTTATCGATCCAACCCTCGGTTTGACCTGATTGGTCTTGACCTGCTGCTGGGACTGTTGGCATTTGGCATTTGCGTTTGGTTGTACCTGAATGCCGAGACCATGCTCGATGAAGGCTGGGAGTTTGGCGCCCCTGACTTAGGTAACAGCCTGAGTATCATCTTGTGGGTCTTGGTCCTCGAGGCCGTTCGGCGAATTGCCGGCACCTCGTTGTTTATTCTGGTGTTACTGTTCTCCTTGTATCCCCTGGTCGCAGACCTGATGCCCGAGGCACTGCAGGGTATGGCGACGTCTTTGGCTGATACAGCGGCCTATCATGTGATGAGTAGTGAGAGCCTGGTGGGCTTGCCGTTTCGTGCTTTCGCCAGCTTGGTGATCGGCTTTCTGGTTTTCGGCGTGGCGTTGCAGCACACCGGCGGTGGTGACTTTTTTATCAAGCTGGCATTCGCCATGCTGGGTCGAGTGCGAGGCGGACCTGCCAAAGTCGCGATTGTCGCCAGCGGCTTGATGGGTTCCTTAAGTGGCAGCGTCATTACGAACGTGCTCACCACTGGTCAGTTGACTATCCCCGCCATGAAAAAAAGCGGCATCGATAAGGAAACAGCCGCCGCCATTGAAGCCTGTGCGTCCACCGGTGGCGTTCTATTACCGCCGATTATGGGTTCGACGGCCTTTGTCATGGCAACGTTTTTGGAAATGCCCTACTACCAAGTTGCGCTAGCGGCGGCGATCCCAGCGCTGCTGTATTTTACTGCCTTGTTTCTGCAGATAGATGCCTATGCGGCCAAACACAAACTTGAGGGTGTAGTGGACCTTGAGATACCACGGGTCGGCGAAACTCTGAAGGCGGGTTGGTATTACCTGGGTGCCTTTATGGTATTGATCTTTCTGCTGTTGGTGATGCAGCGCGAAGCCCTGGCCCCTTGGTTGGCCACAGCTTGCCTGATCGTCTTGAACCAGTTTTCGAAGCAGCATCGCTGGCAGTTGACCGAAGCATTGGCGTTTTTGCGTGCCAGTGGTGTCTTGTTAATCGAACTTCTGGTGATTCTCAGTGGTGTCGGCTTGATCGTCGGGGCACTGTCCATGACCGGCTTGTCGGGCACTCTGGTAAATGAACTGTTGTTTCTAGCCGGTGGTTCCCTGGCCGTTTTGTTGCTGATGGGTGCGGCCACCAGTTTCGTTTTAGGTATCGGTATGACAGTGACGGCGGCGTATATTTTTCTCGCCATCATTCTTGCCCCGGCATTGATCAAGGGCGGCTTGGACCCGTTAGCCGTGCATTTATTTATCCTTTACTGGGGTATGTTGTCGTTTATTACGCCACCGGTGGCATTAGGTGCCTTTGCCGCAGCCTCAATCGCTGGCGCCAGGCCCATGTTGACCGGTCTACGTGCCATGGGTCTGGGTGCCAGTACCTACTTTATTCCCTTCTTCTTTGTGCTTGAGCCCGCGTTGATCCTTCAGGGCACCTGGCAGGTCACGGTGATTCAGGTGATTCAGGTCATGCTCGGTATCACTTTGATAGCGGGTGCCATGCAAGGTTATCTACTGGCCTTGGGGCCGCTCTCGGAAAACTGGCTGGTGCGCTTGATGTTGGGTTTGAGTGGCTTGCTGATTGCTTTGCCCGGTCTCGGTTCGGTGGGTATTCACTTAGATGATTCAAGCCTTGGGCTTACGGGATTTTTGCTGGCTTGCGTGAGTATCACCGGCAGCGAAATACTGGTTCGCCGTCGAAGGCTAGCCGTTGGCTAGCACGGCTGGAGTTTGTATATGAAAACCGCTCAGGGCTGTCTATAAAGAAGCGGCTCAGGGCTGTTGATAAAATCCGCTCAGGGCTGTCTATAAAGAAGCCGCTCAGG
>JABBAY010000003.1 GCA_018607725.1 K189A clade bacterium | reverse complement strand
TATGAATTGATAGTCTTGAAATCTGCCGCTGCGGTATTACCTGCTGCGATCAAATTCAGCACATCCTGACGGACAATGCTTCGCACAGTTCCGTCTACTTCGCCGTACTCAGCTGTAATGTTGACAAAGCCACTGTCACCAAGTGGCAAGCCGATATTACCGGCTACGCGATAGTTATCCCCATCGCCTTCATACGTCGAACCGTTAGTCACTTCGAGGAAGCCGCCCTGGGCCGCATCGCGAAGCTCAAAATTGATAACACCGGCGATAGCGTCAGATCCATATTGAGAAGAGGCACCATCTCGCAAGACCACAACACGCTTCAGAGCGAGCGACGGAATCGTGGCGATATCAACACCCTGAGCACCATCAGAAATACCACCACCCAGGAAACTGATGACCGAACCACGGTGACGACGCTTACCATTGACCAACACGAGGGTGTTGTCAGGCGACAGACCACGCAGGTTGGCAGGACGAGAAATCGTTGCTGCGTCGCTTATTGGCTGAGCGTTGACGTTGTATGAAGGTACCGCTGTACGCATCAAATCTTGAATATCTGTTGATGCATTACGAGTCAGTTCTTCACCAGCAATCACATCTACGGGCGCTGTTGTGTCCGTTGCTGATCTTGCAGCTCGACGAGATCCGATAATCACGATCTCTTCCATATTGGCTGATTCGCTCTCTGCAGCGATAGCTGCAGGCATCGCCGCAACCCCGGCTGAAAGCGCTGTTATAAAGCAGGCAAGGTATCGCCTGCGCAGGTTAATTTTCATTCAATATCCCCATCATTTAAGAAATGTCGTTCTGTCACGAAGACCCCATGCCTTCGGTCTCTAGAGGAACCTTCGGCACATGGGGGCATATGATACGCGCAAAAAACTAAAAATGCTATTTAAAGGCTTGACAGCATCACCGGCTGCCCGCCTGACATACATAAGGATCACCAGTGCTGCGCCGCAGCACTGACATTTCTGAGGGCCACGGGCCTTACAGGCTGGGCATTTGTAAGCCGGAGTTGGTCCGGGTGGTATTCGAACGGCAGTCTCAAATTCTTGAAACCGCCGGTTTGTCCCTTACTTCGATAGGTAGTTCATACCTTCTTCAATGCCACGAATCGTCAAGGGGAACATCTGGTCGTCAACCAGCTTCTTGGTCAAGGCCACTGAGTTTGAATATTCCCAAGTATCAGCTGGCGTCGGGTTAATCCAGATCAGCTTCTCGAAGGTATCGAGCATCCGTTGAATCCAGATAGCACCCGCTTCCTCGTTCCAATGCTCCACACTACCGCCCGCATGCGTAATCTCATAGGGAGCCATGGTGGCGTCACCCACAAAGATGACCTTATAGTCGTGGGAATATTTGTGCATGATATCGAAGGTATCAAGCCGCTCGTTCATCCGCCGATTATGCTGTTTCCATACGCCATCGTAGATGAAATTATGAAAATAGAAGGTCTCTAAATGTTTGAACTCGGCCCTGGCCGCAGAGAACAGCTCCTCACACACCTTAACGTGCGCATCCATTGAGCCACCGTTGTCGAGAAACAACAGCACCTTGACTGTGTTGCGTCGTTCAGGACGCATTAGGATGTCGAGCATGCCACCGTTCTTCGCGGTCTTGTCGATCGTACCGTTGATATCGAATTCATCTTCAGCACCGGTGCGCGCCAGCTTGCGCAGACGCCGCAGAGATATCTTCATGCCACGAGTACCCAATTCGACGTTATCGTCATAGGTCTTGTAGTCGCGTTTATCCCAGTTGCGCTTACCACGACGTTTCTTGCCCGTGCGGTCATCACCGTCATCGCCCTTACCGTCTCGGCCTTTGCCTTCCTTGTCTTTGTCCTTGCCTTCACCGCGCGCAGCATCTTCCACCTGGCGCTTGAATTCATCGATGAGTTTTTCCAGACCGCCCAGGGATTTGATCTTTTCGAGTTCCTCGGCCGTCAGTGACTTTTCAAACTCGCGACGCAAATACTCATCGGGAATCATCGCTGTCAACATACCAGACAGGTCTTCGAGACCCTTGAAGTAAGTGCCGAAAGCCCGATCGAATTTATCGTAATGGCGCTCGTCTTTGACGAGAGCCATTCGACTCAGATAATAGAACTCATCAATGTCCGCATACACCAGCCGGGCCTTGAGAATATCCAGCAGGTGCAACAGTTCTGTGATGGAAACTGGCACCCGAGCATTTTTCAATGCCAGGAAAAAGTTGATCAACATAGTTGTTTAACCTTTCTGTGGGCCACTGCCGCCAGTGTTTTGCTGACGACGGTTCATAAACGCTAATCGCTCAAGTAACTGCACATCCTGCTCATTTTTAACCAGCGCGCCGTACAGCGGCGGAATCGCTTTCGAGGTGTCTCGATTACGCAAAATTTCTTCAGGGATATCGTCTGCCATTAGCAGCTTCAACCAGTCAATCAGCTCGGAAGTCGACGGCTTCTTCTTCAAGCCTGGCACCTTGCGCACGTCAAAGAAAATTTCCATGGCTTCCTTCACCAGGTCCTGCTTGATTTTGGGATAATGGACATCAACAATTTCCTGCATGGTGGCGCGATCAGGAAACTGAATGTAGTGGAAGAAACACCGACGCAGAAACGCATCCGGCAATTCCTTTTCGTTGTTACTGGTGATCACGATCACAGGCCGGTGCTTAGCGACGACGGTTTCGCCAGTTTCATAAACATGAAATTGCATTTTATCAATTTCGAGCAACAGGTCATTCGGGAACTCGATGTCGGCCTTATCAATTTCATCAATCAGCAGCACACACTTTTTGTCGCTGGTGAAGGCTTCCCAGAGCTTGCCCTTGGCGATGTAGTTATTGATGTCATGAACTCGCTCGTCACCGAGCTGCGAGTCTCGCAGACGGGATACTGCATCGTATTCATATAAGCCTTGCTGCGCTTTGGTGGTGGACTTCACGTGCCAAGAAATCAATTCCATGCCCAGCGAGGCAGCAATCTCTTCGGCCAGCATGGTCTTTCCCGTGCCTGGCTCACCTTTGATGAGCAAGGGCCGTTCAAGAATGACGGCAGCATTGACTGCCATCTGAAGTTCGTCGGTGGCGATATATGTCGTAGTGCTGGAAAATTTCATATGTTAGTGACCAATTAGTAACCAAGGAAATGATACGAAGGTGTATTGATTTTCTGACTCATGCGAATCAATTAGATGTTTCTTATTAACCTACCTGACTCCTACTGTAATTTGGTCGGCGGCACATATCAAGGGGGCCTCTGATTAAGTCATTATTTTACCCCGAGCAAGCCGCGGCAGCGTTTCGAAAAGCGCGGTCAGGCTTTAAATTCGCGCATCCTCAGACTTCTAGCTAACTCGGCAAGTGCCTCGTCGGCCCCGCAAAACAGGCCTTCATCCGGATTCCTCAAGAACTCTGAAGCAGCACAACCACTCAACATTCATCAAGTTTATGAGGATTCATGAAAGCCAATGTTACCCGCGGCCGGCTGCTGCTATCGAGAAAGCTTAAGGCGTCTCAGTTCGACGCCAGAACAGTAACCGCAGCGTCAAACCAATCAGCATGGCGAACAGACTGAACAATAGCACCAGCCCGCCTTGCAGGCCGCCCTTGGCACCCTCGAGCAGCAAATCCATCATCAGCACCACACTTGCCGGTGCCATGAACTGGTGGGACTCACCGGCATACCAGGGGGTGAATATCAGCACCACTACGATGCCCCGCGCCAGATCACGCCAGCCACGGTGCCGCAGAAATGATGTCATCTTCCACCAGACTATGCTGCAACCCAAGCCTGCCAGTGCATAGACACACCAGGCGATAAGATATTCGTATTGATGGATGATTTCAGCCATGTGGGTTTACCCAAATCCTTAACCTTGCAATGGAGGCGGCTTATTGCTCTACCCAGCGAATAATATACTCTTGATGACTATCGGGATGAACACTGCGTTCATCGACAACCTTGCCGGTGACCGCAATACCGGCAGCTTGCACAGACGCCTTATCTCCCGACACTAACGGGTGCCAGTCGTATAGATCCTTGCCCTCAGCGATCAATCTGTAGGCGCAAGTATTCGGTAACCAAGCAAACTCGTCAACCCGCTCGGGGGTCAGCAGCACGCACTCCGGAACATTCACATTACGTTGCGAATAGTCAGTACACTGGCATTTATCCTGGTCTAGATAACGACAAACGATGGACGTGTAATGCACCTCGCCTGTGTCCTCATCTTCCAACTTGTGCATGCAGCAGCGCGCGCAGCCGTCACATAGCGACTCCCATTCGGGATTGCTCATCTCACTCAGCGTCTTGGTTTGCCAGAATGGCAGGCTCACTTGCTGTTGCCAAAGTGGTACAGTAACGGCGGCAACTGCACGTGATAGCCATGAGTTTCGAGATTAGCCATGATCACCACCGGATCCTGTTGGGCCATTCGCCGAGTCTCGTGAAGCTTGAAACTCAAGGTCACTGACGGCTCACCAAATTGCGCGAGCAGGTCCTCTGGCACTCGGGCCAGACCTTCTGCCCGATTCACATACACGAACAGGCCAGATTTTTTTGAACTTTTATAAACGTCACACAGTACCAAGTGGTTCTCCCTAGCGCGCCAACAGCGCGATTAACTCGTCGCCAATCACGGTCTTGCGCCAGCCGCACATAGCTTCTGGCAATTGATATTGGCCCGAATCCATACCTGAGCGCAAAATCTGCTCTAGATGGCGCCGGCGGGCGAGCATTTCCGGCGCGATATTCACGGACTCGGCTGTCTGCGACACCTTCAACTTGAGCTGTTTCATTAGGCTGTTGCTCACAGGCACACTGTCTACATCGCTAATCACATCGCGCTCGGCGGTGGGGATATCGCGAGCACGGGTCACCAGCTGGATCAGCTCGTCACCAAACTGGCGAACCTGGCGAGACGACAAGGTCGTATGGGTATGCAGCCCGCCGACATCCAGGAAGTCCAGCTGCGCAACCTCGATCAACGATTTCTCATCGATCACCCGATTTCTGGGGACGTCCAACTCACGGGCCTTAACCTCACGCCAGGCGCACAGCGTTTTCACCAGGTATAGACTCTCCTGCTTCAGTTTCGCCATGCCCTTCAGCCGTTGATAGGCAATCTGCGGATCCACGTCCGTCGAGATGCTCGTGGTCATACCTGCACATTCCTCATGAACCCAGGACAGCTTGCCCTGAGTCTCAAGGGCAACGACCTGCT
>JABBAY010000011.1 GCA_018607725.1 K189A clade bacterium | reverse complement strand
GAGACACCGAAAATAGCGGCTATATCTGGAATATGCGAGACACCGAAAATAGCGGTTATATCTGGAACATGACGGTGCTAGAGAATAGCAGTGTTGTGATTCCTGCTTTGGTGAGTATCGACAAGTGGGTTGAGCAAGAGTGATTGAGGGCTCTTTCTACTCGGCCTCGACACGTCTTTTCTCACCACGGTTAGCGCATTCTTCAAGCTGTCTGCGTCAGATATGCGATGCACTGTTGCTGACATGGCTAGGACTTTGTTGGAATCCCGTTGGCGCGGCGGAGCATACGCGTCTGGCCGACCATCGAAATTTAATTTTTGATCGACTGGGAACCCAAGAGGGTCTGTCGCAAGCCGCGGTCAGTGCTATCGCGCAGGATCAAGATGGCTTTATTTGGGTGGGTAGCCAAGAGGGTCTGAATCGGTTTGATGGCTATCATTTTGAGACCTACTACCATCGGCCTGCTGATCCAGCGTCGCTGTCCCATGATTCTATCTGGGATTTACTCAGCGATACTCAGGGCAATCTTTGGGTGGGTACTGATGCTGGACTCAATCGCTATAACGCAACGAACAATGAGTTTGAGTCCGTTGCTTTAGATCCGCCTTCAGGGGCGGCATCCGGTGAGGATCGTGGTGCCATACATGTACTGTTCGAGGACTCATCAGGCCGCATCTGGATCGGTACCAGTGCTGGTTTGGTCAGCATGAATGCCGAACGTCAAATGGTGCATTACCATCATGATCCACTTGATCCGGAGAGTCTCAGCGCGGGCAGTGTTAGAGCTGTTTTTGAGGACTCGGTCGGGAAAATCTGGGTGGGCACCGAGCTCGGTGGTCTGAATCGCTTTGATGAAGTGAAGCAAAACTTTGCCCATTATCGCTCCGACCCAGACGACCCAGTCAGCATTAGTGACAACTATATTCGAGCTATTATTGAGGTGGAACCGGGACAGCTCTGGCTGGCTACTTTTAATGGCGGTGTGTCGATATTTGATACGCAGACAGGTACAGCCGAACGACTGCCAATCTCTGAGTTCAAGCGAGCTCGGTCGCTACTCAAAGACCAGGATGGCGATGTCTGGGTGGGTACTGACAGCGGTCTGCATCTGTGGAACAAAAAAATTCGCCGGTTTGGTCGCTATGTGACTGATCCGACAGATATGCATAGCATCAGCGATAACACGGTCTTCGAGTTGTTTCAGGATCACGGTGGCGTGATCTGGGTCGGAACCTTTAACGGTATCAGTAAGTGGAATGCTCGTACCGAAACTTTTCCGCATTTTCTGAAGAGCGCCAGCCGGGATATTGATTTGTCGAGCAATGCCATCACCTCATTCGCTGAGTCGACTCAGGGGGATATCTGGATTGGTACATTTGAGGGCTTGAGTAAATGGGACAAGCAAACTCAGCAGTTTATGAATTTCTCCCACCTTCCGCTTGGCCCGCACAATCAACTGGTCATGTCGTTGAAGTTTTATGAAGATGTTTTATGGGTGGGTACCATGGCAGGTGGTGTCACGTTGATTAAAGATGATGTGGTCGTTGGTAGCTATGCCCATGATCCCGAGGATTTGTCGTCTATCAGCGCTGATGCAATCAGCCAAATCTATGTGGATAGTCATGAGCAGTTGTGGCTGACCACTTATGGCGGGGGCGTGAATAGATACCTAGGGGCTGGCAAATTTCGACGCTATCCCGGCGCTGATCTTAAGGCGAGTGTGGCCTTTGACTCGAGAGCGCTGGGTATCATTGAGGGTCCTGGCGGAGTCATGTGGATCGCAACCGACGGCGGTGGTGTCATGCTGCTGGATCCGGATAGTGGCAAAGTCCAGAGCTTAACCCATCAGCCTGAAGACCCGGGCAGTCTGACGAGTAACAACGTGATCTCCTTACTCGCCGTGGATGGCTCAATCATGGTGGGCACTCGAGATCGGGGTATGAATCTGTATCACGTGGAGACGGGCCAGTTCACTGGCTATACCAAGGCTGAAGGCCTTGCCAGTGATGCTGTCTACGGCATGCTCGCAGATCAGCAGGGTAAAATTTGGGTTAGTGGCGGCAAGGGCCTCAGTGTCTTAGATCCAATCACTGGCGAATTTACGCTGTACGACGCTCATCACGGATTACAGAGCGATGACTTCAACAGCGGTGCCTATCTGCAGCTCGAAGATGGCAGTTTTTTGTTTGGTGGGAGTCATGGCTTCAATGCTTTTGACCCGGCCCGCATCAGCGGTAATGCCTATGTGCCGCCAGTACGAATCACCCAATTTTCTAAATTCAATGTGGCGCAGAGATTCAGTCAGCCCATCACCCACATGACAGAAATCGAATTGGCCTACAACGACTCGGTGATTGGCTTCGAATTCCGCGCGATGGATTTTACTGCGCCGTCGAAGAATCAGTTCAGCTATATGTTGGCAGGTTTTGATCAAGCTTGGGTGAACGTTAAAGGCATGCGGCAGGTCACCTATACCAACTTGGATGCCGGAGAATATACCTTCAAGGTCAAGGGTTCGAACAATGACGGCGTCTGGAATCCTACGCCGACCCTGCTGAAATTAACTGTTTTGCCACCTATATGGGCGACATGGTGGGCCTATGCGGTCTATCTAGTGCTGGTGTTGGGGGGACTTTACCAATTACAAGTTGCCAATGCGCGACGCTTACGGCGAGAGGCCGAGTTACGGTATAGCGCCCGCTTGCAGTTGTACATTGAGTCACTTGATCTGGCCAGTGATTGTGTGTTGATCGCTGATGCAGATAAAAAGTTAATGTATGCCAACCATGCGAC
Source organism: K189A clade bacterium (assembly GCA_018607725.1). Classification (GTDB taxonomy): domain Bacteria; phylum Pseudomonadota; class Gammaproteobacteria; order Pseudomonadales; family Azotimanducaceae; genus UBA4582. Next base: position 2,427 of record JABBAY010000011.1, on the reverse strand, counting down.
TGCGCGAATACTGGGTGTCGCGCCTGAAGACGCCGTCGGCAAGTCGATTTCGAAGTTGCTCTTCACTGCTTCTGACGATGTGCGCAAATCTACTGAGGGTTTGCATTCTGAAGGGCGCTGGCACGGCGAGGTCAATTCGAGGAGCGGATTGCTGGTGGTTACTACCGATGTGACGATCGCAGCGGTGCGTGATGCGCGAGACAACGTAACAGCCTATGTGTGCATTGCCCGTGACGTCACGCAGAGAAAACGCACTGAATCCGAACTCGCCGATCATCGGCGTAATCTGGAAGTTTTGGTTGCCGATAGAACTCAAGCGCTTGAGCGTGAAATCGCTGAAACCATGTTAGTGCAGCGAGAATTAGCAAACTCCTTAAGAGAAAAGGAGCTGCTGCTTAAAGAGCTGCACCATCGAGTTAAAAATAATATGCAGGTCATCTCCAGTCTGTTGAGTATTCAGGCTGAGACAACGGGTAATGAACAGCTTGCTGAATTGCTTGGCGAAAGCCAGCAGCGCATAAAGTCTATGGCGTTGATTCACGAAAATCTTTATCAGTCTGAGGATTTACTTGAAATTGATTTCGACGACTACATCAGAATGCTTGCTGGTAGTCTACGCCACCTCTACGAGGTTCCGGGTGTTGCTGTGAGTCTCGATATTCGCGTGACTAACGTCTCGTTAGATATTGACTCAGCGGTACCCTGCGGCTTGATTATTAATGAATTGATTTCTAATTCGTTGAAGCACGGGTTTGTCGGACGACAGGGTATAGGCACCATAGTTGTCAAATTTTCGCAAGTCGAAGGCCGTTATGTGTTGCACATTCGTGACGACGGTATTGGCCTGCCTGCAGGATTTGATGTTCATGCGGCGTTGACCATGGGCATGGAGATTGTATCAATCTTGACTCAGCAGCTTGACGGAGAGATTACTTTTGAGAGTAATGGGGGCGCCAGATTTGAGGTTTCATTTCCACAAAAGTTGAAACATCATGATGTCTAAGAAAACACTAGTTGTTGTCGAAGACGAAGTTCTTGTCGCTAGAGATATTAAGGCGCGTTTAACTCGTATGGGCTACGAAGTGTTGGCCACAGCGTCGCGAGGTGAAGAGGCGGTGGAAAAGGTCTTGCGCCTGCGTCCTGACCTGGTATTGATGGACATCAATATAATAGGCGAGATGGACGGCGTCGACGCTGCGATTAATATCCACGTTCAGTATGATGTGCCCGTAATTTTTTGCACCGCCTACTCTAATAGAGAGACCCTCGAGCGTGCCCAAGTAGCTGGCCCTTATGGTTATGTGCTGAAGCCATTTAATAATCGCGAGCTGGAAATTAATATTGAAATCGCCCTGTATAAGCATGCTGTGGAGAAAGATCTGGCAGATACTCGTCGTCACCTGGATGCGACGCTAGCGAATGTTAGTGATGGAGTCATTTCTGCGGATATGAAGGGCCAGATTTTGACGCTGAACCCTTCCGCCGAGGCGCTGACGGGCTGGACTCAGGACGAGGCGCGGGCCAGCACCCTGACAGAAGTCTTGCGATTACTTCCTTTCAGCCCCGAGGGTGCAGCGTTAGATCTTGTCGAATTGAGTCACAGTTTGTCTATGGATCCACGCTGTCGCCAGCATGTTTGCAAGAAACAAGGTGGTGTGCTGCCTGTGGAAATTGCGGTCAGTATCAACCGCAGTCTAGATGCAGATCTTATGGTCATTACTTTGCGCGATATCAGCCAGCAGCTATATTATGAGGAGGAAATTCGCAGCAATGCGTTCTTTGATCCGCTGACAGGCTTGCCGAACCGCACCTTATTTATGGATCATCTGGGGATTTCTTTACGGCACCGAAGTGACGGTGATCAAGCTTTGTTTGCCGTGTTGTTTGTCGGTCTCGATAATTTTAGCGCGATAACCGCAGGGCTGGGTCACGAGCAGGGTGATCAGGTGTTACGGGAGGTCGGCCAGCGTATCGCCGCGACGGTGGGGACGAATGATATGGTCTCGCGTTTCACGGGTGATAAGTTTGCCGTTCTGCTCGATCCTGTTGATAATGCCGCGGGAGTGCTAGAGATTTGTCGAAAAATTCAGGCGGCGATCCGTCGTCCACTGAGCGTGCAGGGGACCGGCATGGATCTGTCGGCCAGCGTTGGCCTTGTGCTGCATCACGACGGCTATCGCACGACCGCCGAAATTATTCGCGATGCGGACAATGCCATCCACCGCGCGAAGCTTGAAGGGGCCGGTTCTCATGTCATGTTTGATCATCATATGTATGAGACGGCGCTAACTTTTCTTCAGCTCAAGACCGGCATGGAACAGGCGCTACACGATGAGACTTTTGAAGTTTATTATCAGCCGATTGTTGATGCTATCACGGAGAAAATGGTCAGTATGGAGGCCCTGGTTCGATGGCGGCACCCAACTC
>JABBAY010000196.1 GCA_018607725.1 K189A clade bacterium | reverse complement strand
CTGTGGGCGTGATTTTTGACCAGGCTAGTCTACGAATGGACCTTTTCATCGCGCCAGATCTGCTCAAGACTCGAACGCCTCAGCAACTGGCCTTTTTACCGCCGTCTGATGCTGGCTTTTCCTTACTCGACTATGCATCTATCTACACCAGTGGTTCTGCGGCAGGCGAGAACCACTACAACCTCGCCAACACGACAATTCTGTCCTACGCCGAAAATCGGATCCTGATGCGTAGCAATTTCACCGACTCGGCTAATTTTTCCGTAGACACTCTGGCCGTCGCTCGTGAGTTCCAGGGCAAGGATTTCCAGGCGGGCATCTTTCGCGGCAACGCGGGTAGTTTTGTGTTTATGAGGGACACACTATTCGTTGGGGCCACAGTCGAAAGTTCGCTGATTACCAGAAATGATCTCAGCGTATCCTTAGGCAACGAAATTGAAGTTTTTCTTGATTCTCGAAGCCGAGTAGAAGTTTACAAGGATGGCAGACTGATCAACACACAGTTTTATGATGTCGGCAACCAACTGATTAACACATCGAGTTTCCCTGCCGGCGCCTACGACATAGAAATAAAAATCATTAACAGTGCCGGCGCCGAACGTCTGGAAACACAATTTTTCTCCAAATCCTCAAGATTACCGCCAGCTGATCAACCCTTGTATTTCCTGCAGGTGGGGGAAGAGATGGATCAAAGCAATGCCGAGCAAATACTACCCAAAGGTAACGATAAGCGTTTTTTGCGGGCGGGAATCTCCCACCGATTAACCGCTAGCTTCGGGACTGGGTTCGGTTTTTCTACTAATCAAACATCAACGATGATCGAAGCTAGTGGTTTCAAACAGGGCAACCATTATGAACTACAATCTATTTTTGCCTACGACGACCTACAGGTATCAGCCCTGGACCTGAAGTTAAGAATGCGCTTTGAAAACGCGCATATCAGCTTTAGCAGCAGAAGGATCTGGAACGACTTGCCTGACACCGACGTAGTCTCTCAAATCGGGGCCGACGCATTGCAAACTCGCTTGTCTGGCACATGGAATACTGGCTATGGTTCTTTCAACGCTTTTTATCGCGAGAACAAAATATCTGACACTAACACAACCAGAAACTATGGCGCTCGCTGGGATAAAAACTGGACATCAGGGATCGGCAATCTCAATGGCAACCTGGAATTTTCTACCAACGATGGTGATAACCAATTATTTTTCAGGCTCAACTATCGATTCCAAAAAAACCGCTGGGTGCATGTCGCGGCGGCACGCTATCAAGATCGGGGCCAGCAAGGTAACGTCAATAATGATGGGGGCTCAGGCTATATGTCGTCCGACTGGCGGAACGCCAGTTCCGCCGCCAACCAATATCAAGTTGGGCTTCGAGCCGATAGCGAAGATAGCGGGACATTTGAGACTCGAGTCGCAGCGAAGGGAAACCTTGGCAAGGCTGCACTGACGTCGGAATATCGTCATGACTTGGGGTATGCCAACTATTCGGGCTCAGCCAATACCAGTTTTGTGGTCACGAAGCAGGCATTCGGTATTGGTGGCGATCGTCAGGCACTGAGTGGGTTTCTGGTTAGCACCAAGGGGAAATCCGACCAAGACGGCGACATTAGCGTCATCGTTGATGGCTCAAAACGGGCCAAGATCAAGCTGAACTCTACCCGCTTTGTACCAGCAAGCGAATATGACACCCATGACATCGCATTCCTCACTGAAGGTAAAACGCTACTGAACGTAGACACGAAAACCTATCGAAAAACTTTGTACCCGGGCAATGTCATCGGCCTTGAGATCGAAGCCAAACGCATTCTTGTGGCGCTTGGACAGTTGCTAAAACCCGACGGAACACCTTTGAGCCATGGGTTATTGCTCGGCACTCAAGGGATAGCCACCACGGATGATCAAGGCTACTTCCAAGCAGAGATCGACGCTGACATGACATCAATCACGGTCAAAAAAGCTGGCCAGGAATGTGTGGTTAACCTTGATAGTCCCTCGACGAATACCCAAGTCGTTCACCTGGGCACACGCACCTGCCAATAAGTCTTTATGTGCCTATGTGCCGCCTCTGTGACTATGTGCCTATGGACGAATCGGGTAGCAGAGGCTCACGGCGAGCTTGATGTGGCTGATATTAGTTGGAATATCCGCCTGCCAAGCAATGCTCAGCACCTCATCAAAGGCTGGCGTGACGGCGACTTCTGCACTTCTGATATGGCTGGAATATTTCCTACCCCGAGCGGCACATCTGCAACAAAAATCGACGGTGCGACAAATACCCTTGGATAGCGATTCAACCTAGGTCAACAATCTACGTAGGCCTTACTGCAATACCGTCAGCTAAGGGATATCATCTGCACTTGTGTTCCTGGTCCGCATCTCCACGCTGGCCCGGCCAAGCGGCGTTAGAAACCGCTTCTATTGACTCAACTTGGCATCACCAAGAGGTAGCTTAATATGTTAAAAAAAGAATTTCTTAATCCGCACCCCATGGGCTTCACCAACACCGTCGTTTGTAGCAACAACGGCACGAAAACCATCTTCGTCTCTGGCCAGGTGGGCTATGCCGATGGGCGAGTCGGCGAATCCTTCGAAGAGCAAGCGCAGATAGCCTACGCTAACCTCGTCAGAGAGCTTGAGTCAGCAGGCGCCAGCGTCAATGACGTGGTTAAACTCAATACCTATGTGGTCGATTTGGACCGCGACAAAAGCAAGGCTAATCGGCAAGCTAAGGATCGGTATTTCAGCCAAAATGACCAACCAGCCTCGACCATGATTGGTGTTAGCGCATTGGTGATGCGAGAACTGCTGATTGAGGTCGAAGCTACTGCCATGATGAACGACTAGCACCCCCCCCTACCATGTCAGGATGCCAGTCGGATCGATAATTTGTCGCCGATGATCGTCTGCAAAGATCATCAGCAAAGACCAACTAGAATCAGGAACATCAATATGTCTGAACTAAAACCTTACGTTGTCTGGGACGCTGGTACCCGCTGGTTTCATTGGCTCAACGTGCTCTGCGTGATCGGCCTGATGGCCGTTGGGCTGGTCGTTCTGTTTGGCCGTGATCTGGGCATCTCTAGTGACGGCAAGGTCCTGCTGAAGACCGTGCATACACTGATCGGTTATGTCTTTGCGCTGAACCTAATCTGGCGGTTTATCTGGGGCTTTCTGGGTAACCAGCACGCCAGATGGCAATCCATCAAGATCAAACGGGGATTCTTCGGCACCGTCAGGCGTTACATAGCTTCGATCAGGGCCGGTCGCCCGGAGCAATATCTGGGGCACAATCCCCTCGGGCGTTTGAGCGTTGTGCTGCTATTTGCCTTGCTCGCGACACAAATGGTCACCGGTCTGGTGCTCGCCGGCACTGACCTGTTTTTTCCGCCGATCGGCCACTGGATTGCCCAGTGGGTCGCCGCACCCGGTATTGACCCAGGGTTACTGGTCGCCAATGCCCCGCAAATGTACGATAGCGCGGCCTACGAGAGCATGCGTGAGTACCGCAAAATTTTTGGCACGATACATGTTTACGGCTTTTACACTTTAGCAGTCATGATTGTCATGCACGTGGTTGCGGTTGTTGTCACCGAAATCAGATCAGACAGCAATATCATTTCCGCCATGTTCACTGGCCGCAAAATACTCAGCGAGCGGCCGCAAGACGAGCAGCACTGAGGCCGCACTTCATTCCAGGCGGCAGGTGCCAGATAACGGCGTCAATGGGCCCCCGCACGGGGCTGTGGAGCCAGGCGCCACTGGTTGACAGGCACGCACTGTCAATCTACGGTGGCCTTTGGCGTACTCAACGTGAGTGTCCGGCGTCACTGCCATAAGGCCCATTGCAATTTGGCAGTACCGATCTATCTAACGATATACAGAAATTTATGATGAACATGCCATTAACGCTACACGATGACCGACTATTTCCGGCCGATAAAACCACCCGTGACATTGCCCGGCTGCTCTATCAAGAAATCCGCCATCTGCCCATTATCAGCCCCCACGGGCACACCGATCCAAGCTGGTTCGCAAACAACCTGGCCTTTGAAAATCCCGTTAGTCTGCTCCTGCAACCAGACCACTATGTCTTGCGGATGCTCTACAGTCTTGGTCTATCCATGGAACAATTGGGCCTGGGCCAGGCGGCGGATCGAGAGCTTGATCCGGAAGTGATCTGGCAGACCTTTGGCGATCATTATCACGGGTTCAGAGGCACACCGAGCAGGCTGTGGCTGGATCATGTGTTCGCAGATGTTTTTGGTATCGACGTGGTACTCAATAGCGACACCGCAGCTGATTATTATCAGCACATGCAAGGCAAACTTCAGAGCGCGGCGTTCCTGCCTCGAAACCTGTTTGAGCGTTTCAATATCGAGGTGCTGGCCACCACTGAGTCTCCCCTGGACGACCTGCGCCATCACCAACGCATTGCCGACAGTGGCTGGACGGGCAAAGTCATCACCGCCTTTCGGCCCGATCCAGTCCTCGACCCCGAATATGAAGGCTTCCATGGGAACCTTGTGACCTTAGCCGCGCTCACTGGCGAAGACACCCAGTCCTTCAGCGGTTACCTGGCCGCATTACGTCAGCGGCGCGACTACTTTAAACGCCATGGCGCCACCTCTACCGATCACGGTCATCCCAGCGCCCGCACCGCAGACCTGACCGACCGTGATAAGGTCGCGTTGTTCGACACTATTCTCAGCGGCGGCTTCAGTCCTGCCGACGCTGAATTATTCCGCGCCCAGATGCTCACGGAAATGGCGAGCATGAGCCTTGAAGATGGCTTGGTGATGCAGATTCACCCGGGGGTTTATCGCAACCACAATCCGCAACTGCTGCAGCGTTTTGGCCGCGACAAGGGGGCCGATATTCCACTGCCGACGGAGTACGTCAGAGCCCTGAAACCATTGCTGGATAAGTATGGTAATGACCCGGCGTTGACGCTCATTCTCTTCACCCTCGATGAAACCAGTTACAGCCGAGAGCTTGCGCCGCTGGCAGGCCATTACCCGGCACTCAAACTCGGACCACCTTGGTGGTTTCATGACAGTCCGGAAGGCATGCGCCGCTATCGTGAGCAGATCACGGAAACTGCCGGATTTTATAATACCGTTGGCTTCAACGATGATACTCGCGCTTTCCTGTCGATTCCTGCGCGCCACGACGTCGCCCGCCGGGCCGATAGCGCGTATCTGGCACGTCTGGTGGCCGAACATCGATTGCTCGAAAACGAAGCCGTGGAACTCGCCCATGACCT
>JABBAY010000053.1 GCA_018607725.1 K189A clade bacterium | reverse complement strand
CGTCACCAGCACGTCGATGGGCGCGACGGTGATTTCAAAGTCATCACGCATGGACTCATGGGATTCCGCCATCAACCGCGCCATGGTCGACAAATCACCGCTATTGAGGGCCGTCTCTGCCTGCAGCACGCGCGCATTTTCGGTCACCACATGCCGTGCTCGCCGGCGCACCAGCGGCTCAAGCTCAACCGCCCGGGCCTCGAAGGTCTCGACACTGACATCTCGCAGCACCTTCACACCTAACTGCTCAGCCGCCGCCTCACACTGCAAGCGACGACTGTTGTATTCACTATCCACTAGCCCTCGACGCACATTTGAATTCACAATCATGACCCGCGTATCGGCCGGCAGCACCACAGGTCGAGCCTCGAGAGTCTGGCAATCGATCAACAAAGCCTGATTCTCTAATGCCATCGCGGAGATATATTGATCCATGATGCCGCACTGGCAGCCAACGAATTCATTCTCGGCCGCCTGACCCAACAAGGCCAGATCAAGCATTGATGCTTGCCAGTCAAACAGCCTATTAAACGTCAGCGCCAACGCCATCTCTAATGATGCCGAAGAACTTAAGCCCGCACCCTGAGGGACATTGCCCGTAACGACGATATCCGCGCCGGCCAGCCGGTAGCCACGGGCCTGCGCACAGGCTATCAGTCCCCGCACGTAGTTGACCCAGTCTCGCTCACCGTCCCTGACCTGAGGCGCATGAACATCAAACTCATCCATTTGAGCGTAATCTACGGCAACGACACGCAGTCGGTTGTCAGTCCGCGCCGCCGCGCTGACGACAGTGTAATAGTTGATGCCACAGGGCAGAACGAAGCCGTCATTGTAGTCGGTGTGCTCGCCAATCAAATTAACCCGCCCCGGCGCCTGAACTGCCAGGGTCGACGGATAACCAAATTCGACTTCAAAACGCTGTTCAGTGATTGCGACCAAGGCTTTCATAGGTTTCCTTTATTGCGATAGTGGCGATCACTCTGCGCCCGTAAGCTCGCGGCCGCCTGCTCGGGTGTCAGATCACGTTGTGCTTCTGCCAACATTTCATAGCCCACCATGAATTTTTTCACCGATGACGAGCGCAGCAGCGGCGGCAAAAAATGTCCATGAAGCTGCCAGGCCGAGTGATCACCCGCCGTGAATGGCGCGCCGTGCCAACCCATGGAATAGGGAAAAGAACACTCGAACAGGTTGTCATATCGGGTGGTCAATTGTTTGATCATCTTCGCCAGATCAATCCGTTGCACCCGATTCAACTGGGGCAATTGTTGGACGGGAAACAAGGGCAATAGTAGCGTTTCAAATGGCCACGCGGCCCAGAATGGCACAACTACCAGCCAGTATTCCGACTGTATAACGACCCGTTCGACCAGATCAATCTCACGCCGGGCATAATCTAACAACAGAGACCCACCGTGTTGCCGCGCATAATCCACTTGTTGGCGTTGCTCTTTCTCAATCTCGGTAGGAATAAAACTGTTGGCCCAAACCTGGCCATGGGGATGCGGATTCGAACAACCCATGACAGCCCCTTTGTTTTCGAACACCTGGACCCAGGGATACTCCTCACCTAAAGCTCGAGTCTGCTCACACCAGGCATCCACTACCAGCTCCAGACTCGTCTGACTGAGTTCTGGCAAGGACTTGCTGTGATCTTTTGAAAAGCAGATTACTCGGCTGACACCACGGGCTGTCGCTACCTGAAACAAGGGTTCCGTTGACTCTACTTCGGGGGAGTCTGCCAGCAACGCCGGAAAATCGTTGTCGAAGACAAATATCTGCGCATAATCCGGGTTGTTTGCACCGGTCACACGGGTATTACCAGGACACAAAAAGCAGTTTGGGTCATAGCTTGGCGCATTCTCCTCCGCCGTCGCTTCCTGCTGGCCCAGCCAGGGTCTTTGTGACCTGTGGGGCGACACCAGCAACCATTCACCGCTGAGCGGGTTGTAGCGCCGATGAGGGTGCGCGCTATCTTCACCACTTGAACCTATCAATTTCTCTCCAACCTGTTGGTCATTTGCCTGGGCGTCACTCGCATTGATCGAGATAATCCCCAATAATAGCGAATCTTCACTGACAATAGCAGTCCACACTGAATCTATGCCGACACCTAGCGACAATACATCAGCCTTGAACTTGCCCCTTTGGCAGCCAGCAGCCAGCCGAATCAAGGGCTCAAAACTCACGCAACTGCAGCAACGACTGGGCATGCCGGATTCGAGTTATTCAGATTTTCATCAATGGACAGTAGACCAGCCGGCGGCATTCTGGAACGCCGTTTGGGACGATGCCAAGATCATCGGCAATAAAGGCAGCGACCATCAGAGGCCACCGCGCGTGTTGATTCATCCCACACAAATGCCTGGTGCTCGTTTTTTCCCCGATGCTAGCTTGAACTTTGCTGAAAATTTACTGCGTCACCGTGGTGATGACATAGCCTTGATCAGCCGCCTTGAATCTGGACAGCGCCAACAACTCAGTTATGAGGCACTGCGTCAGCAGGTGGCCAGTCTGGCCCAGGCGCTTCGCTCTATGGGCATCGAACCCGGTGATCGCGTCGCGGCCTTAATGCCCAATGTCGCGGCGACGGTGGTCATCATGTTAGCGACCACAAGCCTGGGCGCCGTGTTTACCTCCTGCTCACCGGACTTCGGCGAGAACGGCGTATTTGACCGGTTCAGCCAAACAACGCCAAAAGTGTTGTTCGCCGCCGACGGCTATTACTATAACGGCAAGACTATCGATAGCCGCTCCATTGCAGTGGCACTGGGCGAACGCATCGACGCTATTCAACAGGTGGTCATGGTCACAGTGATCGGCCAGAACAACGCTAACTACCCCATCCCCGAGAGCTGCTCGGACTACACCAATCTGTTGCAGCAATTTGCGACTCAAGACATCACTTTCAACCGAGTCGGTTTCAACGACCCGTTGTATATCCTGTATTCCTCGGGCACGACGGGCACACCCAAGTGCATTGTCCATGGCGTCGGCGGCACCTTGCTGCAACATGTCAAAGAACATCGACTACATGTAGATTTATGCCAAGGCGACCGACTGTTTTATTACACTACCTGCGGCTGGATGATGTGGAACTGGCTGGTAAGTGGGCTGGCCTGCGGTGCCACCCTGATACTGTATGATGGCTCACCGACGGCACCCGCCACTGACAGCCTCTGGCAAATGGCAGATGACGAAGGCGTCACCGTGTTCGGCACCAGTGCGCGCTACCTGGCCAGCCTGGAAAAGCTCAATATCCGTCCTGCCGACAATTACGCGCTATCGACACTGAAGACGATTCTGTCAACGGGCTCACCCTTGTCAGCTGAAAGTTTTCGTTATGTGTATCGGGACATTAAGGCCGACGTTTGCCTGGCTTCCATCTCCGGCGGCACCGACATTATTTCCTGTTTTGCCCTCGGCAATGTTTGCCTGCCGGTCTACGCTGGCGAACTCCAATGCCCTGGTCTGGGCATGGACGTGGATGTTGTCGATGATAGTGGCGCATCTGTTCGAGGCGAAAAAGGTGAATTAGTCTGCAGACAGCCCTTCCCCGCTATGCCAACGGGTTTCTGGCACGACCCGCAAGGAGAAAAATATCAGGCGGCCTACTTCGAACGATTTGCGGGCATTTGGGCCCAGGGTGATTATGCGGAAATCACGGAACACAACGGCATCATCATTCATGGTCGGTCCGACGCCGTACTTAATCCTGGCGGCGTTCGCATCGGAACCGCTGAAATTTATCGTCAGGTGGAAAAGGTCACCGCTGTCGTTGACGCTATCTGTGTGGGTCAAAGCTGGCAAAATGACGTTCGAGTCATTCTGTTTGTGGTGCTGCGAGACGGCCTGGTACTGGATGCAACCTTAGAACAACAAATCAGAGCGGTCATCCGCACGAATGCCACGCCTCGGCATGTGCCGGCAAAAATCATTCAGGTCGCCGACATTCCACGAACCATCTCCGGCAAAATTGTCGAACTGGCAGTACGCAACATCATTCATGGTCAGCCAGTGACTAACACCGACGCCCTCGCCAACCCGGAAGCACTGACCTATTTCCACGATATCCCCGCCCTGAGTCAATAACCCAAGCGGCGGCAGACAAGGGCTTTCCCCGGGCAAAATACCAAGCCTCGGCCACTCGTTTGATGCCAGAGTAGATGATGCACATCAAAGCATCATTGCCAGCATTTTCTAATAATAGCCGCTTAATTCGTCTTGCTTGAAGCAAGGTGGTCACTATTTGTATCGCCAATGATATACCGCGCACTCGCAGTGATCTGTTGCTCTGGATCGTCTGCTGGGCGTTATGTGGCAGTGTCGGGCTTATGCTGCCCCTTAACAGCGAGGCGGCAGCTATGAACTGTAGCGCCTGCCATCCCAACCAGAAACTAAACCTCGGCTTCAAACACGACTCGAATCAGGTGACCTGCCAACAGTGCCACGGAGCCAGCGCCGAGCATATGAAAAACCCGATGCAATCGCCGACCCAAACTTTTTCCGCTGTGCATGCTGACTCAGACTTGAACCCTCATGACGGCGAGCCTTCGGTCGCAGAACGCCAAAACCAAACTTGCCTCGGCTGCCATAATGACACGCAACGCCTGCATTGGTCCTTCGGCGCCCATAGCCTGGCCGAAGTGCAGTGTACGGATTGTCACCAATTACACAGCCAACAGGACGCCGTCATGGCGCGCTCGACTCAAGCCGAGATCTGCACCGATTGTCATCTCGACATCAAGGCCTTACTGAACTATCCATCCCGCCATCCTGTCGCTGAGGGCCAGGTTATTTGCAGCGACTGCCACGATTCTCATGGCAATGTGGGTGAACACGGCCTAAAAACTGCCAATCCTACTGACACCTGTACTCACTGCCATCCGGAGACTCGAGGACCCTTTCTGTTTGAACACGACCCGGTCACAGAAGACTGTGGCCTGTGTCATCAGCCTCACGGCTCCACCATCGAATCGATGCTTGTGGCGCGCACCCCTTTCCTCTGCCAGCAATGTCATATGAGCAGCGGTCATCCCAGCCGACTTGCCGATGGCACCGCCCTCAACGGTGGCGACAACAACCTGCTCGCCAGGGGTTGCAGCAATTGTCATAGCCAGGTTCATGGATCCAATCATCCTGCAGGCTCCCGTCTGATGAGATAAGCCAATGCGCTGTTCAAAGACGACAAGAATATCGATTCTTAGCGCAACCTGGCTGTTAACCACTGCCGCCGCGAGCATGGCTGAGGATTCTTTATTGAAAGCCGCTGAGGGCTCTTT
>JABBAY010000156.1 GCA_018607725.1 K189A clade bacterium | reverse complement strand
CTGTTCGAGCCGATATAAGCGGGAGTGAGGTCGAATGTCGAAAAACCGTTAAGACATTACCATCTTTGCATCGGGTTCCCAACATTCCTGCAGATATCGATTATGGAGGGGCTACCGAACCGCATGGGATTCTGTAGTATCCGTTAGTCGCAGATCTTTTTCGTTTGCCGGCGGCAGCGCTCTCCACAATATTTGACCTGCGGCCAGTCACGGGTCCATTTTTTGCGCCACGAAAATGATCGATGGCAGGCCAGACAACGCTTAGTGGGTAGTTGGGATTTATGGTGCGTCAACCGGTCCTGCTGCTACTGGCCAGTCATAATAATCCCTGCTATCGAGGGGCCCTGTGGGGGTTGTGCCAGCCCAGCGGCGTCGATAGGCACCTGTGCCATCCCAAATTTCGGCTTGCTTGTCGAGATTGAAATGGCGACCGCCGCGGGGATCTGAGCCAACGCCGGCGATGTACTGCCAGTTACCCCAGTTGCTGCAGGCATCATAGTCTATAAGTTGCTGCTCGAAATAGCCTGCGCCGCAGCGCCAGTCCAATCCAAGTTCATTGACCAAGCAGCTCGCTACGATTTGTCGACCACGATTGCTAAGCAAACCAGTCTGCTTGAGTTCGTTCATGCAGGCATTGACGATTGGCCAAGGTGTGTTGCCATCTCGCCATTTGAAGAAGCGTTCTGGATAAAAGCTGGTTAGCGGCCGCTGCCCGGAGATCCCACTAAACTCAAACAGGGCTGCTTCGTGGTAGTTTGCATGCCAGCGAAAAAATTCCCGCCACATGAGCTCGAAGAGGATCCAGCCTGTTGACTCATTGGCGCCATGGCGTGACTCGTAGAGGCGCAGTAGCTCGAATATCTGCACGGGCGAAACACAACCCAGTGCTAGCCACGACGAGAACCCTGTGGCATATCGCTCCCCAAAAAACTGATTTCGAGTGTCTTTGTAGCTGGAGGCGGCGTTGGAGCTGAAATACTTGTCGAGGTGCTGAGCGCCGGCGGTCTCACCACCACGAGGGTGCTGAGTGCTGCTGGTTTCAGCCACCATGATGTTGTCCAGCGTGATCAACGCAGGACTTGGTAAGCTCATGGGCTGGATTGATGATGGTCTGAACGCCACAGCATCTAAAGCTCGCCTAAACTCGGAGAATGTAGCTGGAAATCGGTTGGTAAATTGCACGTTGTCCTGCAGGTACAAGGTAGTGCTGTCGTATTCCTCGAATAAGATGTTTGGGTGCGCCAGACGCAGAGACTGCCACATTGCTGTTTGGTCGCTGCTGTGTTGACGACTGCGCACGATCCGCTGAAAGCGTCCAGAGTTCAACAGGCTGGTAACGATCAGCTGCGGATTACCTTCTAAAATATGCAGTCGCTGGCCGAGTTTTACCAAGCTTTTGTGCAGATCCTGTAGGGATGCTCGAAGAAAATCCCACCGATGCTCGCCCATCCGGCTATTCGAAAAACGATCTGTTTTGAGTCTTCGTTCATCCAGGCAGAATAAGATGGTCAGCGCATCATCTTCGGCTGCGGCGTTCAGCGCGGGATTGTCTCGCAAGCGCAAGTCATCATTTAGCCAGTAGAGTGTACTCATGGCGAGCGCAAAAACGCGGTAAAGTGCAGCGCGATGACCAGTGCGCTGACGCCCCGTCGCATAGCGCGATAATAGCTGGGCTGCAGACTAAAAACGACTAGGTAGTGCTCACCGACAAGCAGGAAGCCAAACAACGACGCAATGACGAGGAGAGCCAGGCTATCTAGCAAAGTCACAGTCAAAACCGCGGCGATGACAATAGTGTTGCTCACTAGCAGGACCTGTCTTAGTTGACGTGCCGACACCGTGCGCTGCAGCAAGGCGGTCGTCCACCAGTTGCCGGCCAGAAACGCAATGATTGCCAAGGAGTAGGCTTTCAGTAGGGGCAGTCCCCACGTGGTCTCCAGGAAGATGATACAAATGGCCATGGGGATAACGCCGGCGTAGCCCAGTAAGGTGATCAAGCGTTGGTCAAACGGCGACTTTGACGCGAATAACACGGTGACTCCGACAATAAGTGAAGTGTCAGCAATTGGAAGGCTGTGCTGACTGAGAAGCTGTTTTCAATCTATCAGCAATAATACGAAAGTTAGGCTCGCGTGGATCAGCTGGGGTTGATCACGCAGCAGATTTTCACGCAGAGCAAGGCCTCTCGACGGTACAGGTAGTATGATAGCACCTGGATCGACAGGCCCCCGAGTTGCCTGGTGACGACTTCCAAGTTAGGGTGACTTCGTTAAAGATGTTAGGCTAAACCAGAGGTTGTCGATCACGGCCATCAGGGCGAATAGGGTCGACAATAGTGTCGACAATAGGGTCGATTAAAATGTTCAGCGGATGGATTGCAGCTGAGACCCAAAGCCTGGTGTGGCGAAGTTAAGAGCAAAGCAGAAACCTTGTGTCAGCAGCGCTCAGTAATGTTTACTTTTCGAAGCCCGCGATCGAGTCAGTCAATCTGCGCCACTGCTCAAAAGATCTGTCATTTGATTAATAAAGTTCGATACTAATGCCATTGTTAACTGCTATTTCACTGAGCTGAAGGAATAAGAATGGAGTTTGGAATTATTTTTATCGCAATTTTGATCGCGATTGTGGCTTTTTTTGTGTTTTACAAGACGAAGGCAAAAAAAACCGGGGTTGAGCCGGTAGACCAGTCGGCCGGGCCTAACCCCGTTGACGATTTATTGAGTCTCAACTTGGCTATGCGTAAATCCATTATGGTGGCGAATTTGGTTGAAATGACCGAAGAGTTGATTGATCTGATCATCGATCTACTGCCGTTGGTACGAGAGCAGGCCTCAGCGTCGGGCGAGTTGACGTGGACCGTTAACCGTATTGCTAGTGAGTATTTACCGAATAAATGTGTTTACCCCTTCATCAAGCTGGATAAAAAATCGCAAAATGATGCGGCCATTGTTGCCTCCTATATAGATAACATTGGTGCACTCAAAGACGAACTCGCCGCCGTCAAGGCAATGGTCGTCAATCGTGATGTACAACAGTTTAACGCTAAGGCGAAATTTCTAAAAAATCGTTTTGATAATACAGGAGCCTAACCAATGACTACTGAAGTAACACCGCCTAAGTGGGCTGTAGAAAAAGACTTATCAACATTGAAAGATCGTACATTGGCCTTGGTTCAGTCTACGAAGGAAAAGTCAGGCCCGGCGCTGAGTCGTATCGTTGCTGGTATCGGCGAGGCATCGCAGAAGAAAATGTCCTCCGCCAATGATCTGATGGCGGGTAGCGTTGGCACGCTGCTGAAAGGACTTGATGGTAAATCGCCAACCGGTGAAAAGCTGCTAGAGCTTCGTTCAGCGATGGACGATTTGAATCCGCACTCGCTAAGCAACTCGTGGTGGTTCGCCTGGATGCCGAAAGGTGTCAAGCGCAAAGCGATTTCTCGGTTTATTAATCGCTATCAGCCGATGCAGGCCCACTTAAATGGAATTTTTGATGGTTTGCGCAATGGCAAAGATGAATTACTGGAAACCAGCATTGCCTTAGAAGAGCAGTACGACGAAATAGCGGCAGCCAAGAAAGAAATGGAAGCGGAAATTTATGTGGGCGAACTATTTATAAAACAAGTGGAAGAGCTTGAGGCTGTTGTTGATACAGATCCTCGCGAGCTGCAGAAGTTAGGCGCAGTCAAAAATCAAGCCATGCGCCGTATTCGAGATATTCGAACGATGGAGCAGGCTGCAGTGCAGTTTTTTATTAGCATTGATCAAACAGTCGCGACTAACAGTCTGCTAGGTGAGCAAATTGATAGTGCCTTAGTTGTTGGGCCAATGGTTATGAGTAACGCGTTGCGCATCCAAGCAGCGTTGGCACAACAAGACAGCGTCCGCGAGGCGGTGGAGAGTGTACAGAATGCAATGGGCGACATGATGGCTCAAAACGCCGCTGCGGTTAATCAAGCCGCACAGAAAGTCGGTGATATGTATAACAATCCAGTGATTGGACTTGAGAAGCTCGAGGAAGGCTTTGACCAATTAATGCAGGCGGTCAACACGGCAAACGCGACAATAGCCACCAGTACGATCAAAGCGCGAGAAACCAGCGATCGGCTCGCCCAAATGACTGCAGAGCTTGAGCCGGTGGCTGCCGGCATGCGCGATGCTCGTGCCGAAGGCGCTGCGCAAGAGCCGGTTCTGTCTTTGGAAAGTGGAAATTCTGAGCCAGCTGTTAGGGGTTCTAATGACTGAGTATAGACAACGGTTTGATGCTATCCGGGGACTGTCAATGCACTCTGTTGGCGACCGACCCAAAGTCGATATCACAGCCGTGAAGCAAGGCGGCTATATTGAGTTTGGCGGCAATTCTTTTCAAGTGGTGAAACTCAATCGCTACCTTGAGGTGAAATGGGAGGACTTCTCAAAATTAAAAAAAGACTACTGGGTCACAGAACTACTGCTACTAAATCTTTTGACAGGAGAATCTGCGACCATCGAGTGGGAAGTCGATGACGAGTTAGAGCTTAGTGTAACGATTCAAAGAGTATCTTTGAGTGATCTTAGCTTTCGGGGTAAGCGCCTCAAGTATTCTGACTTGGAAGAAATCGCTGAGGAAGAGGAAGGGGTCGTCAGCATCGACGGTATCAAATTTCATTATGAAGAAGATGATACTTGGGCCGCGCTTTATTACGACGAGAATGCCAGCGATCATTCGCAGGTTCGGATGATGGAGTTCAGTGGTGGAGGTAACAAAAGCCTCACTGTGGAGCTTTGGGAAGATGAAGGCGCTAAGCCCGACAAGGAGGCGTTTCTGAGCGAAGTCCTTAAGCCTTCGGCCGTGAAAGTGTTGCAGGCAGGGATCGCTAGCGAGGTAAGTTAATGAGGTATTTAAAACCGGCAGCTATATTTTTCGGTGTATTGTTCGTGGGTTATTTCAGTTACAAGATATTGACGCAGATACCGGCGAGAAATTTTGAAGATGCTCAGGCGTTTATTCAATCTTTGGATCGACAGCAAAAGGCACTGGTCATTGAGCAAGATAAGTTTTCTGAATTGACGCAGTCCGATGCGTGGGCCTTGCTTAGTCCCTATGCTGCATCTGGCAATTGGGCTGCAAAATTCACGGCTGCTGAGGCAGATCTAGCAGAAGCGGAAAAGATAAAAGCTGACGTTGTTGATCGTATTCTAGAGCGAGATCACGAAGACGACGTGGCTGAGCTGGTCGCGGGCATTGCAAAAGGCGTTGAATTTATTCGCTCATCAAAATTAGCTTCAGCTTACCCCCTGCAGCGGGCCGAACATATTTTCGAAGCCGTAGAGAACAAGGCTGTATTTTTTCAAGGCGCCGAAGCCTTGATCGGTGCTAACGATCGATTATCAGCGCAATTCAAGCTAAAGCTTGATCGGTCGTTGGCTGCTCACCCTGCTAAAAATGCTGATATTAAAGCCAAAGAAAAGACATTTTTTGAACTAGTAGATGCTGGCAGTTCAGCGTTCGCTGCGATGCGTGCGGAATATCGATCGGCCGCGATTAATTATGCGCATTTCATCGATAGTTATGCTGATCTGAAAACCGCGCATCAAAACGCGCTAAGCTTCGCTGAAGAAAACGCCGTTTTGCTGGCGCAGCTAGATAGAAGCTATGTGAAAATTTTGGTCGATCAGCAGATTGACTATTACCTCGTGATCGCTCGGGCGAGTTGGTGTGATGGCGAGTACTGCGGTTCGGGCTCCGAAATCAAATATCCTGCAGTCAAAGTTGACGAGGATACCTTTGACTTTTTTGAGAGCAACGATGTCTCCGTAATAGCGCGGCATGCCACAAGTTTTGGTGGTGGTGGTCGATTGTCATTGATGATTCCTAAGCAACGTTGGGATGCGCTGGGGATTGATTATCAATACCGTTGGGATCGTAGTGAGCCTAGTGCTGAATATTGGGTTGATTCAGCTGTCATCAGGCCGCTGCACAAATATGCCACGATAGAAGCCGTTAGCGCTAACTCAGGGGAAGAGGCCGGTGGCGAAGTCAATGAGCAAGACTGGGAGTCTGTTAGCGAAGCTGTATTTTTGAGTCACTATGAGCATCTTGGCATGGCGATTGAGACAAAACCCTTTGGCTATTATGAATCAGAGTTAATTGATACGGCCGAGCCATTGGGTATGGCAAGCATTGCGACCCCAATCATGGTCAATGGCGTGCCAACGGGATCGAATCAGCAAGGTGAATGGCGCCAAGGCAGTGGTGGTTCATTTTTCTACTTCTATGGAATGTCCCGGATGTTCTCCGACTTTGGTTATCAACGTCGCTATTCACATAATGATTGGCGGCAATATAACGCCAATGGTCGCTCGTCAGCCTTTTATGGTAGTAACCGCCAGTATGGCACCTATGGTTCTGCGACTTATAGTGGCTCAAGGTACGCCAATAGTAACTTTGGAAGAAGAAATCCATCGGTCTTAAGCAGTGCTGTAAGCGGCGGAGGCTCAGGAATAGGCGGCTCAATACGAGGTGCGGGGCCTTTCGGTCGAGGTAAGGGCCCGTCAGGTTCCGGCAAATAAAAGTATATAGGTGATTTGATGAATATAGAGCAGTACGGAATTTACATTTTATATACGCTCATTTATGTGGCGCTGGCAGTTGTGTTGAAGTACGCGCTCAACTTCAGGTCATTGTCAGACTACAATGCCGATGAGCAACTCGCCGGCGGTAATCTGGCAGTAGGCTTGCGCAGAACGGGCGCGCAGTTTGGATTAGCTATTGCTGTGACGGGTGTGCTGAGTAGTAGTGGTGCAGACGATTTGCTAGCTGATTTGTTCAACACTGCGTCGTATGGCTTCATCGCTGTTGTTTTCATGTTGAGTTCGTTGCTCATCACTGATCGGTTAGTGTTGCCGGGAGTTAATAATCAAGAGTCGCTTAAGCAGGGCAACGTAGCAGTGGGCTTTGTCGAGTTTGGGATGTTAGTGGCAACAGGCATTGTCGCCTATTCGAGCATGGTGGGTGAAGGTGGCGGAATGTTGTCTAGTCTTTCATATTTTATTGCTGGTCAGATTACCTTGGTTGCACTAGTCATTGTTTACGAGAAAATATTTGTCAGAAATTTTGACATCGTCGAAGCCATAGGAAATAACAATATTGCATCGGGCATTTACCTGGGCGGAAAAATGATCGCTTACTCTTTGATTTTAAAGAGTGCAATAGCCGGTAATGGTACGAGTGAATTGCCGGCCGACTTAGTCCTTGAGTTTTTTGCTGTGGCGGCACTGGGCATGATATTTTTGTATCTATTTGAGTATATTCTTGACCGCTTGATCGTCACTTCAGCAAACTTATCATCCATGCTTAGTGAAGATAGCATCGTTCCAGCAGTGCAGTTGGCTTCGGCAAAAATTGGTATCGCACTGATTTTAAGCAATGCAATACTCTAGCCCGCTTGGCCTGATAGAAACTAGGATCCAGGCATGAAAACGCCCCGACTACTGCCGGTGCTGCTCGCGTTTTGCATGTTCTCAACGGGCGCGAGTGGCCTGGTCAGTGAGTATCTGTTAGCGACGATTACGACTTACATTCTCGGCAACTCTATCGAGCAATTTTCGCTAGTGATAGCGAGCATGATGCTCATGATGGGTGTTTCCGGTTTTGTTCAAAGCAAAATGACAGACCGGAATCTGTTGCAAAAATTTATTACTGTAGAAGTATTGATGGCGTTGCTGGGTGGTTTCGCGCCGTTGGCGATATATGCGTCTTATGGGTATATGGAGCATTACTTTACGATCATTCATTACGGTTTTGTTCTGTCCATCGGTTTTCTGATCGGTTTTGAAATTCCCCTGGTGATGCGGATTATTGAGAAACAAAATATTCCGCTGAAAACGAATCTGACAATCGTCTATGCAATGGATTATGTGGGTGCATTTGTCGGCGCACTTATCTGGGTGAATTATCTACTAAAGAATTTTCCGCTGTCTGAAATCAGTTTCATTGTTGCTGGATTCAATTTCATTGTTGCTGCCATCACAATACTGTATTTCCTCTACGTTAAGGTGATTGATCGCCCGGCCATGCAGGTATTAGCGTTGCTCTTAACGGCCGCCGCACTGTTGTTTGGTTGGGCGAATAACAGGGATTTTAGCGCGTTACTAGAGCAAAAATTTTACGATGACCCTATCGTTTACAAGAAGACCACAAGATACCAGCATCTTGTGATGACTCATAATTCGAAAATCGACGATACGCGTTTGTATATCAATGGCAATACTCAGTTCTCTTCCCTCGATGAGGGGCGCTACCATGATTTTCTCGTACATCCAGTAATGACTGTCGCGCCCGCTATAAAGCACGTGCTGGTATTGGGCGGCGGCGACGGGCTTGCGCTTCGAGAAATTATTAAATACACAGAAGTAGAATCGGTGACGCTGGTGGACCTTGATCCTGAAATGATCAATATCGCGATGAATAATCAGATATTAACCGGCTTGAACAATCATTCTTTTCAGCATGCTAAAGTGAATGTAGAGTCGATCAACACTTATGTCGCAGGTTCAAAGCAAGCCATTTATATGCGTGAGGTGGGTCACGAAATCGGCGAGCGTGAGTGGGTGGCCAGTGTCGATGTGTTTAATATCGATGCTGACCAGTTTTTAAAAAAACAGCCGGAACAAAAATGGGATGCGGTGGTGATAGACCTACCTGACCCATCTTCGATTGAATTGAGTAAACTTTATAGCAAGCAGTTTTACCAGTCGTTGCGGCGTTACTTGACGGCTGACGCCTACGTGGCCATTCAGTCAACTTCTCCGTATCACGCAAAAGAGGCCTTCCTGTCAATTGGTGAAACACTAACGGCGACGGGGTTCAAAGTTCTGCCCTACAGGCAGAACATACCGTCCTTCGGGGATTGGGGCTATTACCTTGCGTGGATCGGTACTCGGAGTTCAGAGGCGGTAAAATTACAGCTTTCTTCCTTGGCCGAGTTCAAGGTTGATACAGGTTTTATAACTCCAGAATTGTTGGCGGCTTCCTTTGCGTTTGGTAAGGGCGAATTGGTTGCGGATAATCCCTGTGTTAACACACTTATGCAACCCTGTTTGTTGACGAATTATTTGGACAGGAGTTGGTTGCTGGAATGATATTTAGCCTGATTCTGCGCGGATATAAGAAAGTGCTTTCTCGAGTTCATGAATATGCTTGGGTTACCTTATTTGTTTCAATAGCGCTACTGTATGTGCTGGGTTATTTCGTCATGTTGTATGCCGGCGAAGATCAGATTCTTGAAAATTACACTTGGTGGTTTTCGGTCACCATAACGACGGTGGGTTACGGTGACTATTCGCCATTAACAACCTATGGGCGGATCTGTGCTGGGTTCATCATGTTCATTGGCATCGGTACAGTGGGCTTGGTTATCGGCAAGGTGGCTGAGTCGGTCATCGATTTTGCGAATAAAAACAGGAAAGGTTTAAGGAAGATGAATCATGAAAAGCATACCATTATCATGGGCTATCGACAGGGACGCACAGAAAAAGTCATTGCAGAATTGCTGAGTAATAATCCCGCAGAAAAGCTGGTTCTTTGCTCCTTTGATCAAAAGGAAAACCCAATACGATTTAGGGGTGTGGACTTTGTTATGGGCGAGTTAGCTTCCGAAGACGTGTTGCAACGATCGAGCGCAGTAGCGGCAAGAAACATCATCATATGGGGTGCTAGTGATAATGAGACATTTATCACGGCCTACGCATTTAGGTCCGTCAATACCAGCGCCCAAATGGTTTGTTATCTGAATAACGCAGATCATGCGGAAAAAATTGCGCGATTGCCGGCGCTGCATACTGCGCTAAATAACGTGATATTGCCTACCAGTGATTACTTGTTGGCTCAGGAGCTTCAAGACCGTGAGTCCAGTAGTGTGGTTCAACAGCTGATTCGTAACCTTGACGGCGAAAACCTTTATCGGTTTGACATTCCCCCGGGAAATGTCGCCGTGGATTATCTAACGGTATTTATAGGGGTGAAGAAAAAATACGGCGCCACGGTCCTTGCGGTTAAGGATAGCCATTTGACACTCAATCCTGACCTTGTCTTTATCGTCAAGTCGGGCATGGCGTTGTTCTATACGGCGCCCACAAGACTTGCAGACATAGACCTTGCTGGTCTTGAGGTGCAGCCGTGAACCAGCCATCCGCCAATTCAAGCCCAGATGCTTTAATGACCCGTGACGGTGCTAGCTTCGCCGGGCTGCATGTCACAGTCGACTTATTTGAGGCGATCGAGCTTGATAATATCAATTTTATTGAAACAGTGATGCGAGAGTGCGTGGTTGAATGCGGTGCGACCTTACTACACATTCATCTCGATCACTTCACGCCGAATGACGGGGTGACCGGCGTTGCGGTGCTTGCTGAGTCCCATATCAGCGTTCATACATGGCCCGAGAGAGGCTTTGCGGCTTTTGATCTGTTTATGTGCGGCGAAGCACAGCCCGAGAAAGCCATCGATATTTTAGAGGCGCGGTTCTGCGCCAAGCGAACCGCCGTTAATGTCTTTCGGCGCGGACTGAATCTCTAGGCAAGACCTTGGTTGGTGACTGTGATATTCCACTTTGCCATCAGACTTTGCCATCAGACGTTGCTGCCGAACGGCGGCGCCGAATCATTGTAGTGAGATGACGGGTGGTTGCGCTCAGAGGGCTGGACCTGGCGGGTAGTTTCATCAACACTTGGCACCAGGGAGTGGGCCTTAAGGTGAAAGAGGCCATGTCAATCAGTAAGGAGCGCGGCCAATGTCAGAACAACCAGTGATTTATGAAGAGCGCGACGGGATAGCGATTATCGCGATTAATCGGCCCGATAAGAAGAACACCCTGACCGAGTCAGTGGTTCAGGGTATTGCGGATGGCATCGATCAGGCGACGCGATCACCGCAGGTTGCCGCAATTGTTTTGCGAGGTGTGGGTGATACCTTTACCGCCGGCTATGATCTGACCAGCAAAGAGCGCTGGGACACACCCTATGGCGCGCCTTCGGTTAAGGCGCGAGATGGCGCCTGGGATCCTGTTCGGGACATGCAGTTCATGGGGAATAATGTGCGCCGCTTTATGAAAATATGGGAGTGCCCCAAGCCCGTGTTAGGTGAAATTCGAGGCTGGGCTGTGGGCGGCGCGACCGATCTGGTGCTGTGCTGTGATATGTTGTTTATGGCCTCAGACGCGCATATCGGCTATGCGCCAAGCAGGATCTATGGGACGCCTACCACCATGATGTGGGTTTATCGCCTAGGCCTTGAGCATGCCAAGCAATTTCTGCTCACCGGTAGGGCGATCGACGCGGCGACGGCCTTGCGCATAGGCCTGGTATCCTATGTGGAGGATCCGGCAGATCTGTCAGCGATCGTGGAGGCAGAGGCGCAGCGGTTTCAGCATATCCCCGCGAACCAATTGGCATTGAACAAGCTATTGGTCAATCAGGCGTTTGAGAATATGGGACTGCGAACCACACAAATGTTGGGGACCTTGTTTGATGGCGTCACTCGGCATACGGAAGAAGCCTATCGTTGGGTTGAGGGTTTCGAAGAGAAGGGGTTTCGCGAGGTCATTCGCGAGCGAGACCAGCCTTGGCAGGACTACGGGGAGAAGCCGAAACCCGATGGGCCCGATATGGATATTGCCGGAAAGGAGGACTGATCGTTGCACCCAAAATTAGCCGAGCTGATCCAAATTTTAGACTTGGAACAGATCGAGAACGACATATTCAGAGGCTATCACCCGCAGGACGGTCGAGGTCGCCTCTACGGTGGTCAAATTATGGCGCAGGCATTGATCGCGGCAGGTAGAACCGTGTCGGCCGATCGTCCGCCACACTCCCTGCACGGCTACTTCTTACGCCCCGGTGACCCCGCGGTACCCGTATTGTTTATGGTGGAGCGAATTCGCGACGGCCGGTCTTTTACCACCCGTCGAATTGTCGCAATCCAACACGGTCGGGCTATTTTCAGCATGGATACCTCGTTTCAAGTGGTAGAGGAAGGTTTGAACCATCAGGCCGAGATGCCCGCGGTCCAACGCCCAGATGATGCCACTCTCGCCAGGGTCAATCAGAGTGATGCGTTTGTGACATTTCTGTTGGAGTACAAAGCAAAGTTGGCCCGCCAGCCATTGCCGCCCAAGCAGCATCACTGGTTTCGAGCCAATGGGACGATTGCCGAGGACGACCCCCTCTTGCATGCGGCATTGCTGACGTTCCAGTCCGACGACGCACTGCTTTCAACGTCTCGCTTGCCCCATGCTGGAAAGTTCGAGCGCAAGGATATGCAGTCGGCTAGCCTGGATCATGCCATGTGGTTCCACCGGCCCGTGGTTCGAGTCGATCAATGGTTACTCTATGCCCTGGATGCGCCGCAGGCAGCGGCAGCAAGAGGCTACAACCGCGGATTGATGTTCACCGAGGCGGGCGAACTGGTTGCCTCTACCATTCAAGAGTCGCTGATGCGGTTGCGCAAGAATCCGTGAAACGAATGCGCTAGACTAGGCGGATTAATTTACTGGGTAATCAGGCGAAGGCTGGATGAGTAACGCGCGTAATACATACCTGCGGGAAATGGGCATTGATGTCTGGGTCTTACGGGAGAACGTGCCTGACAGCCCGGTTGGCATTGAGCGCCTTGGTGCTCGCCATGAGATTGCTGTCGAGCTTGCGCCCCCTGTGGCTTTGGTTCAACGCGCGGAGGCTCCGGCCAGTCGGCAGCCCAATCAGGCCAGGTCGGCCACCAAGGACGCAGTCCTGCCGGGTCGGTCAGCGTCCCGGGCAAGCCAGCCAGAGCCTAAGGAAACCACGATCAAGCCGGTTGGTCAGGCTGAGCCGGAATTTCTGCTGTGTTTTATGGATTACACTGTGGCAGACGAGGACTTCAGTTGTGTTTTCTATTTACCCTACTCGACCCGGTCTTTACCCATTGAGGTAAGCCGTTTTGCAGACAGTATAGGGGCCGCCCGGTTTTCTCAACTGACAGTACCGGAACGCAGCGAGTTGCGCTGGCCCATGGTCAAGGCCGCCCACATCGCTCAGTCAGCAGCTGAGGCGAAACAGGTGGTTGGCGCGGGCATCAATCAGCGTGGACGGCATGTGCTGGTGTTCGGTCAAGCCGCCTTTGAGTATTTCGATATCCCTCCACAAGCGCCGTTAGGCGTCTCCTGTGCAGTGGCGGGCAAAGTGCTATGGCCTTTGGCAGACGTTAATCATTACTTTACTGAGACAGACGCGAAGATCGGGTTGTGGCGTATCCTGGTTGAGATCAAGGCAACTGGTGCGCTCGGGGTGAGGAATGTCTAACGAGGAGCTCGGACTGCAGTTTTTGCCTATGCAAGACACAGACATCGATGTGATTATCAAAAATGAACGTCGAGCCTATTCGCATCCCTGGACCGAAGGAATATTCCGTGACTGTCTGGCGTCGGGTAACGAATGCTGGATGTTGATGGTGGCGCAACGTATCGTGGGGCACGCCATTCTGTCGATGGGTGCCGGAGAGTCGCACCTGCTCAATATCTGTGTTAATCCTGAATTTCAGGGGCAGGGTTTCGGTGAGCAGTTACTGGTGCATATCGTTGAACGCGCCATTGTGAACCGCTGCAGTTGTGTGTTTTTGGAAGTTCGAGCGTCTAATCTGACTGCGTATAAGCTCTATGAACGCCAAGGTTTTAATGAGATAGGGATTCGAAAAAATTATTACCCCGGCCATATGGGCGGAGAAGACGCACTAGTCCTGGTGAAGGAACTAATACTCGAGTGATTGTTTCTCATCGATCGCCAGCATCGGTATAATGCCCCGCGCTTTGCATATCTGAGACCTCATGCCAATTATCGAAGACATCAAGAAACGGCGAACCTTTGCGATCATCTCGCACCCAGACGCTGGTAAGACCACGATTACTGAGAAATTGCTCCTTTATGGCAAGGCGATTCAGCTAGCGGGCACCGTAAAATCGAAGAAGTCTGATCGCTATGCGACATCCGACTGGATGGAGCTGGAAAAGCAGCGTGGTATTTCGATTACCACCTCGGTGATGCAGTTTCCTT
Source organism: K189A clade bacterium (assembly GCA_018607725.1). GTDB lineage: Bacteria > Pseudomonadota > Gammaproteobacteria > Pseudomonadales > Azotimanducaceae > UBA4582. Next base: position 19,019 of record JABBAY010000156.1, on the reverse strand, counting down.
ACAAAGGCTGCGTGGTCAATTTACTCGACACACCAGGACATGAAGACTTCTCCGAGGATACCTACCGAACCCTGACCGCCGTTGACTCAGTGTTGATGGTCATTGATGGTGCCAAGGGTGTGGAAGATCGTACGATCAAACTGATGGAAGTCTGTCGGCTGCGAGATACGCCGATTTTGACGTTTATCAACAAGCTTGACCGAGAAGTCAGAGACCCCATTGAGGTGCTCGATGAAGTCGAAGACATCCTCAAAATCAAGTGTGCGCCCATGACCTGGCCAATCGGTATGGGTCAGAATTTCAAGGGTGTGTATCATCTATACAATGATGAAGTGCACCTTTTTAAGTCGGGCAAAGGTGAAGGTTTTGCCGAGACCGAGACGATAAAAGGGATCTACAGTGATGCCGCGATTGAGGTCCTGGGTAACCTGCATGAAGAGTTGCTGGCGGAAATTGAACTGGTCAAAGGCGCAAGCCATCCATTCGATCTTGAGGAATATTTGGCGGGAGCCTTGACGCCAGTCTACTTCGGTACGGCGCTGCGTAATTTTGGTGTCATGGAAATGCTCGATGGGTTTGTCGAATATGCGCCGTCACCCTTGCCCCGCGAGGCGAGCGATCGTGTTGTAGATGCCCATGAAGGACAATTTTCCGGTTTCGTCTTCAAAATTCAGGCAAACATGGATCCTAAACATCGTGATCGGATTGCATTTTTACGGGTTTGCTCTGGTCGCTATCAACAAGGCATGAAGATGCACCATGTGCGCATGGGCAAGGACGTGCGAGTTAGCGATGCCGTGACTTTTCTCGCCGGTGAGCGATCCCAGGCAGAGGAAGCCTGGTCAGGTGACATTATTGGCTTACATAATCATGGCACCATACAGATCGGCGATACCTTCACCGAGGGCGAGAAGTTCAAATTTCTCGGTGTGCCACATTTTGCCCCCGAACTGTTTCGTCGGGTTCAGCTGCGCGACCCGTTGAAAAGCAAACAACTGCGTCAGGGGCTGACCCAGCTGTCAGAGGAAGGCGCGACTCAGGTCTTCATGCCACTGGCTAATAATGATCTGATCTTGGGTGCCATTGGCATTCTGCAGTTTGATGTGGTCGCATTTCGTCTCAAAGATGAATACAAGGTCGATTGCAACTATATGCCAGTGGCGGTCAATACGGCGCGTTGGGTGGAGTGTGATGATCCTAAAATGCTAGCGGAATTCAAGCGCAAGACAGAAACCCATCTCGCCATTGACGGCAGTGGTCACTTAACCTATCTGGCGCCAACTCGGGTGAATTTGAGTTTAATCCAGGAAAGATGGCCGGATATTCGTTTTCGGGCGACTCGAGAAATATTCTAGAGTCCGCCTGTTTTGGCGGCTGAACTAATGAGCTGACGATCTACCAGGCCAAGCTTTTTGGCCTGGTTGTCGGCGCTCATTCTAGGTCATATCTTCGTAGGGGTTGGGTATGGCGAGGCTGATGGTTTGGGTATGCCCGGGAATGGCGATGGCCTGGTCTGTCAACTCTAATTGTTCGCCATCGATCACGCCCAGACCAAATTTGTAAATCAGAGCATTGTGCCCAGCGGTAGTAGCAATATCGTAAGCCGTTGCTTGCGCCTGCACATTCTCGTTACGCTGCGAATGTTGTTTCATGGCGTTGGCGCCATGTTTCTTCGCCAGCATGTTGGTCGTCACATGAGGTGAAAGAATGGCCGCCGTGGCGTTATTGCCACCAAAGCCTTTGGCGTTGATCAAGGTCGCATCCATCTGTAGGGGATCAAAGGTTTGATGTTTCAGCAAAATATCGAGATGGCTGTGATGGACGTCGTCCGCAATGCGATCAATGGTCGTGACGCCCGGAATAATGCCATGAGCCCAGGCGCCGAGCGAAGCGGCGATCTGATCCCCGGCGGCGGTGGCCAGAGAATGTCCGAGGTAAGCCTTGATAGCCGCTACTGGCCATTTCTCGAGGTGGAATGTCTTTGCCAACTCGTTAAATATATGAGATTCGCTGACTCGATTCTGCGGTGTGCCGGTACCGTGAGCCTGAATATAGGTTCGTTGTCGCATGGCCTTTTCGCCCAAGATGGCGCGAATAACCCCCAGTGACTTGCCGACGGTCAGGTAGTTGCCTATGCCGGGACCGGGAATTGATTTTTTGAAGCCGTCGGCGTTAATAAACACGTCTGCCACAGAGCCGTAGATGTTGGCGCCCATTTCGACTGCGAGCTCGTCATCGAACAGCACGATAAACTGTGATGCCTCGGCGAGCGTGAAGCCGCAATTATCACCAAAGGGCCGACAAGCGCGCTGATGATCGGTAGCGCCACCGCCATCAAGTTTGCTTAAGGCCTCGTCTTCAGCGAGGGCCCCCATAGTGCGATAACCTTCAATGACCTCGGGCGTCAGCGGTGCTTCGCTCGTACCGACGATCACTGCTCGAGACTTGCCAGAGCGAATATCCTGAATGCCCTGGCGCAGGTTATACAGGAATGTCGCGCAGGCACCAACATTGGCGCCCGTGGTGCCGACGCTACCGAGGATGTAGGCATTGACGAAGTCTGCAGTCATCTCCGCCAGACTCAGTGCGCAATTCTTGGAACTGACGCGCTTTCCCAATAACGAAGCCTGGAGCATGCCGCCAGCGCCGTTGTAATCGAGTTGGCCCATAGCGCTGCTGGCATAAACCGAAATCTGGTCTGCTGGCACCTTTTGGCGAATGAGATCCCAGTCGAAGCCCAGAGAATTAATCGCGTCGGAGGCGGCATAGACCGTCAATTGTAGGCCGCGCGGATGATTGCGAGACTGGTAAAGGGTTTCTGGGTTGAATCCCGTGGGTAATTGGCCGCCAGAATTCACTCTGGATGCTCGCGAATCTGGGAATAGAATATCCATATGCTGATCGGCGGTCACCAGCACATTAACGTTATCGAGGGACGTAACCTGCCAACCTGGCGGAATGTTGTCAGGCAGTTGATTGCGCTTAAGAGCAAACGTCATAGGTTCGCCGGCACCAGGGTTCAGTCGAGCATTTTTATGAACGAGGATGTCGTTAGGGTCGAACAGGTTGTTTTCCAGCTTTCGCACAAGGGTATGTTGACGGATGAAACCTTTTTGCTCAGTAGTCAGCGGCCCGCTCAATTGCATCAATCCAGCGAGTGACTGCCAGGTGTCATCGGCCATCTCCGTCCCAAGGTTATCAATGACCAGGCGCCGGTAGCCATGATGCCCAGAACTTCGGCCAGCCGGGTTGATACCACCGAAGCCGACTATTACAGGAAGACGAGACAAGAATTTAACTCCTGAATAGAGTGTAGGACGAAAAATTAATCAATGTGATCATTGTACGGTCATGGGCCCGCATAAATCTACCCGATAAACACGGACCTCGAAGATTAAACGATCTCGATGGCGACTGCCGTGGCTTCACCGCCACCAATGCACAAAGACGCGATGCCGCGCTTTAAGCCGCGCTGCTTTAATGCATGCATGAGTGTCACGATCAATCGCGACCCAGTAGAACCGATCGGGTGGCCCTGAGCACAAGCGCCGCCGTGAATGTTGACCTTGGCAGGATCCAATCCCAGGTCCTGGATGGCGGCCATGGTGACCATGGCGAAGGCCTCATTAATTTCAAATAAGTCGACGTCGTCTTTGTGCCAGCCGACTTGCGTCAGTAATTTTTCAATGGCGCCCACAGGTGCAATAGTAAACTCGGAGGGGTCGCGGGAATTGGTACTGTGGCCAACAATTCTTGCCATAGGTTGCAAATGATGGGTCTTGATAGCTTCATCGCTGGCCAATACCAGTGCCGAGGCGCCGTCGGAGATTGAGCTTGAATTCGCCGCGGTGACAGTGCCGTCTGCGCTGAAGGCCGGTCGCAGCGTCGGAATTTTGTCAATATTGGCTTTGCCAGGCTGTTCATCGTCGGTCACCGTGGTTTCACCACCACGGTTCTTGACTGTCACGGCGATGGTTTCAGCAACCAGGCTGCCGTCGGTAATGGCTTGCTTCGCTCGAGTTAGGGACTGAATCGCAAAGTTATCCATATCTTGCCGGGTCATCTGGTAGCGATCGGCCATCTCTTGAGCAAATGCGCCCATCAGATGTCCTGTTCGAGCATCCTCCAGGCCATCAGTAAACATGCAGTCCTGAATCTCACCGTGGCCCATACGAAAACCACCACGGGCTTTCGGTAGCAGATAAGGCGCATTTGTCATGCTTTCCATGCCGCCAGCGACCATGATTTTGTTGGTGCCAGCCTTGATCAAGTCATGGGCCAACATGGTGGCCTTCATACCTGAACCGCACAGCTTATTAATTGTGGTGGCGCCTGTCGTGACAGGAATGCCTGCTGCGATGGCTGCTTGGCGTGCCGGGCCCTGACGCAGACCAGCGGCGAGCACGCAGCCCATGATAACCTCGTCGATATCGGCGCCAGCAAGGCCCGCGCGGCTGACAGCTGCGGCGATGGCAGTCGTGCCAAGGTCGACGGAGGTCAGGCTCGATAAACTGCCTTGAAAGGCGCCCATGGGTGTTCTTGCGCCGGCGGCGATGTAAACGTCAGTCATAGTCAGTCTCGTCTCTTTTTGGTAGGAGAAATAATGATAAGTTATGATCAATAATGCTAAAAAATCGCCCCGCTGGCACGGTCTGATGAAACCCCGCGGGCAGCGTCATGGTCGTTTGCCAGGTTGCCCCATCAGGCAAATTGTTGGGTCAATAGACGCCAATGGCGACGTTGTCGGTTCAAGTTCGATTCAAGCTCCTGCAACTGGTGGTGTAATTCTGTTTCATCCCAACGTTGCTTCAGTTTGGCGGTTTTCAACTCCAGCTTGCGCTGCCGACAAAGCGCCCAGGCATTCAGGCTATGCACCAACTGTTCATACTCGGCTTCAAGCAGGTTCAGCCATTGCTCTTTATTACTCGGTCGAGACTGCCGGACTCGGGCGCTGGCATAGGCGAGCTGCATTTTTGCCCGGCTCTGCTCAATTTTTTCTGGTGCAACCTGTTTAAGGTGATGGGCCAGCTGACACCATGACAAAGCTTTAATCAGCCATTTGGTCGGGTCGAAATGATACCACCTCACGCCGTTTCTGTAATCCCACTGGAAGGTGTGATGGAAATTGTGATATCCCTCGCCATAAGTCAGCAACGCGATCAGCGGATTGTCTCGCGAGGAGGTCTGGTCGGAGTAGGGCTGACTGCCCCAGGCGTGGGCCAGAGAGTTGATTAGGAACGTCGTATGGTGACCGATCACCAGGCGGAAAAATCCGAGTAATAGCAGACCGCCCATCGGATCATTAAAGAGCCAGCCGAGTGCCAAGGGCAATAATAGGTTTAGGCTGAGGGCCAGTGTCGCATAGTGTTTGTGCTGCCAGACAACGACCGGGTCGCGGTCGAGATCTGTGATGTTGCTATAGTCCTTGGTTGTCGCGGGATAATCGCGAAGCATCCAGCCCATATGGGAATACCACAAGCCGCGGCGCGAGGAATAAGGGTCCAGATCCGGATCGTCTGTGTGTCGATGATGGTTGCGGTGGTCAGCACACCAGTTTCGAATTGAGTTTTGGACCGCCAGAGCGCCGCCCAAGGCAAATATCAGGCGCGGCAGGAGGTGGGCTGAATAGGCTTTGTGGGACCAAAGGCGATGATACCCGGCTGTGATCGATAAGCCATTCCAGGCCAGCATCAGCCCTAACAGCACCCACAAGCCAGGGTGATAGCCATGGGTGATGCCATGCCAGGGAACGCCGAGCGCAGCGACGAGGCTGGTACTGGTGAAGATGGCAAGGACGTCAAATCGTCGAGGTGTTGCGTGTTGCTGTTGTTGTTTCATAAGGTGGATCCTATTTTAGGGATACCCGGAAATCAACGGTTCAAATTAAAACGCTTGTGATATGCTCCGGCAACGCGACGTTTTGCACTGGATCGTGGCTGATAGAGAGCCCGTTCGGTGGCAATGACGCAAATTAATAGGATCAATTGAAGGAATGTCATATGACCTCGAAAGCAGAAGCAGCACTGGCGATATTTAAATCCTACGAAGGTGAGGAAGAGGGTGTCGGCGAGTGGTTTCAAATCGATCAAGCTCGAATTAACCTGTTTGCAGATGCGACCATGGATCATCAATTTATTCATATTGATCCCGTCAAATCGGCACAGCTGTCGCCCTATAAGGTGACTATCGCTCACGGGTTCCTGACGCTGTCGCTGATTGTGCATCTGGGTTCGAGCATTGCGCCGAAGAAACCAGCTGCCTTGGATGGTATCTACATGGGGGTCAACTACGGTCTTGATAAAGTCCGGTTTCCGGCGCCCGTGCCAGTGGATTCGTTCATACGCGCACGGCACACGTTAATGTCAGCGGAGCTTAAAAACCCGAACACGATTCAGGTCAAGCGGCAGGTCACTATCGAACTGCAAGGTGGTGACAAGCCCGTCTGCATTGCCGAGTCTTTAACTCGACTTATGTATGGTTGACGGCGTGGGTGCGAGGTTGGCGGCAAATTTGATTGCCGACCTACAGAGCCGACTGAAACGAATACAATGGGATAAAAAATAGCGGTTTGAGCCCGATTGACGCTAAGTCAACCGGGCTTTCGACGATTCTGGCGAAGGAAAATACATGACGGTAATTACCAAAGAAGATCTGGTGCAAAGCATTCAGGATGCGCTGCAGTACATCTCATACTACCATCCGGTGGATTTTATACAGGCCATGAATGCCGCCTATGAGCGGGAGGAATCTAGTGCGGCGAAAGATGCCATGGCACAGATCCTGATTAATTCGCGCATGTGTGCCGAGGGCAATCGGCCGATCTGTCAAGACACAGGGATTGTCAATGTCTTCATTTCGGTAGGTATGAATGTTCGCTTTGAAACAGATCAGTCCCTTGAAGACATGATCAATGAGGGGGTGCGGCGCGCCTACCTGCTGCCAGATAATGTACTACGTGCCTCGGTGCTGGCAGATCCTGCCGGCAAGCGAATCAACACGAAAGACAATACCCCAGCTGTGATTCACACCGAACTGGTTCCCGGCGATACAGTTGATATCCATGTGGCTGCGAAAGGCGGTGGCTCGGAGGCCAAGTCCAAGCTGGCGATGTTAAATCCCGCCGATAGCATTGTTGATTGGGTGATCAAGACGGTACCGACTATGGGCGCAGGCTGGTGCCCGCCGGGGATGCTTGGTATTGGTATTGGCGGGACGGCAGAAAAAGCTATGTTGCTGGCTAAACGCGCGCTGATGGATCCCATTGATATTTATGATCTGCAGGCTCGAGGGCCGTCATCCAGAGTGGAAGAACTACGTCTGGAGATTTTTGAGAAGGTCAATGGGCTGGGAATTGGTGCTCAAGGCTTGGGCGGTTTAACTACCGTGCTGGATGTCAAAATTCTCGATTACCCGACTCATGCAGCAAACTTGCCCGTCGCGATGATACCTAACTGTGCAGCGACTCGGCATGTTCACTTTGTGCTGGATGGCAGCGGCAGTGTTGATCTAAAGCCGCCTCAACTTGAAGACTGGCCAAAAATTACCTGGGAGGCTGGCCCGAATTCTCGGCGAGTCAATCTGGATGACATCACCCGCGAGGATGTCGCCAGTTGGCAGCCTGGGGAAACGTTGTTACTCAGTGGCAAGATGCTGACGGGGCGGGATGCTGCGCACAAGCGTATCCGTGATCTGCTGGAGCGGGGTGAAAGTCTACCCGACGGTGTTGATCTCGCCGGACGGTTTATTTACTACGTAGGCCCAGTGGATCCTGTCCGCGAAGAAGTTGTTGGGCCTGCCGGACCAACTACGGCGACCCGAATGGATGGTTTTACCGAGATGATGCTGGCCCAGACTGGGTTGTTGGGCATGATCGGCAAAGCCGAGCGTGGCCCGGTAGCGATCGAAGCAATCAAAAAACATCGGGCCGTGTACTTGATGGCTGTGGGTGGGGCCGCATTTCTGGTTTCAAAGGCGATTCGTAAGTCCAGAATCGTCGCTTTCGAAGATTTGGGTATGGAGGCTATTCATGAATTTGAGGTGGAAGATATGCCAGTGACCGTCGCGGTGGATTCCAAGGGTGAGTCGGTACATATCACCGGACCCAAGTTATGGCGGTCGAAAATTGGTCTCCTGCCGGTGGTGGAAATTTAAGCCGGTTTTATTGGTTTTTGGTTGAATATATAATGGCTTAAAAATCAATCGGTTAAGTTTTTTATTGGCGGTTATGGCGTTGCTTGCTTGCCACCATTAGAGTACATTACGGTCAGGAAACCCGGTCTGGTCTCTGGGTCAATATTTATTATCATTTGTCGGTATCCTCCAGGGCGTGCCGGCGAATCAATGGAATGCAATTTCTTATGGGGCACGAATCTTCCTCTGTGGACCAGCTGTACCTGAATGCCGAGACGTTAGCTCAGGATTTTTCCTTATTTCCTCGTCGTCAAAGTGCTTCCGTGATTGGCGGTCTGCTGAATGACAAGCAAATTGAGGCGAGAGTTAAACAACTGCGCGGCATGGAAGTTGATGCCTATATTGCGGCGACCGTGGCGCCGACAGAAGAATCAACCCGCCCTGGCGCGAAAGATGTCGTTGCGGCCCTGGACGTGCCGGTCGCCAATGTGATCGAGCGTGGCCCTTTCTACTGTGCCGAACTCTCTTTTGAATTTAGCGGAACCAGCCGAAAAGTCGGTCTGATCGCCCAAAATCGGGCTCATGGCTCAGGTGTCTGGGGACCGGAACATCACGAATTGGCCTCAAAAATGGCGGGTCATTTTGCGGCACGCTCTATGCCCATTGTCACCTTCATGGATACGCCAGGAGCGGACCCTTACGAATTAGCCAATGCACAAAATCAGGCACATTCTATCTCACGGCTGATTGCTGAGCTTTGCAACGTCGATGTCCCGACGCTGGGTATTATTATTGGCCAGGGTTATTCAGGCGGTGCCATTCCGTTGGCAGCGAGTAATTTGTTGTTGTCGGTGCGAACCGGCGTGTTCAACACAATCCACCCCAAGTCATTAGCTAATCTGGTGCGGCGCTATAACTTGTCGTGGCAGGAGTGCGCGCAATTTGTCGGCGTGTCTTCCTATGAACTGTATATGCAAGGCAATATCGATGGTGTGATCGACTATGATCCAGGCGAAACTGAGACCATCAGTCATTTAAGAGATGCCATTGTTCAGGGGCTCACCTCTATCGAGGATGGAACTCGAGAATTTATCAGCAAGCACCCCGAGATTTTCGACCACTACCAGCGCAATGTTAAGCGTTATCTTAACCCTTCCGATTTTTTGTCAGCAATTAATGCCAGCTCCACTTTAAAGCTGCGAGTTTCACCGACGGAATACCCTAACGTCTTTGGTGCTGCTTATCGTTATTTGCGTTATTTGGGGTTGCGCAAACGTATTAAGAGTACAACCACAACGCAGTACGGCCGTTTGGCAGATGCCAAAATTCCGGAAGGGGAGTTAGCGCAGCGATTACACCGAGAGCGTCGAGTCGCATTTCTAGGCTGGCTGCAGGATCCGGACAAAATTCTCTACGAGGATGTGCTGAGTAAATCCTGGAAGAACTACGTTGATAAAAAGTCGGTCGTTGGCGACGAACGCGGACGTATTGCCCAACTGATATTCGGCGAGCCGACCCGTAATTATCAGATAGCTAAAAAAGAACTTTGCCTGGTCACTGGCCTGCATCTCTACAATCGCTGGAAGGGTAGCGCGAAAGATAATTTATCGGCGTTAATCCTGCACATGGATAATGAGGATGCGAGTGCGTATCTGCTCCATTCAAGGGATATCAAGGATGTTAAAGGCCTGCTTGAGGCAATGTCCAATACTGACAATGTGTTTGTCAGCCATGTAAAACGTAAGTTTTCATTTGAGGGCAAGAAGCTATTTGATGCTGAATATATCCAAGAGAAGGCCGCTGATTTTCTTGTCAGTCAACTCATCGCTGAACTCAACCTAATTCTTGAAGGGGGCTCCCTGTACGACAGTGAAAACCTGGCCGGTGAAAATCTGTCTGAATTCACCCGAAAACTTATCGATAGTGAGGCAGAGCATCCGATACAGCTGAACCGAAGACTCCTGGAAGATAGCCTGTGGTCATATATTGAGCGCAAGCGCAGCCAGGTAGAGCCTATTGCTGAACAAGACCGCTCAATTCTCGATGTCATCTTTGACGAAGATATTCGCCACGACTTCGTGACTGAATGTCAGAACCTGATTACCTTTGGAGTACTGTATGACAATCTGATCAGCGAGTTGGTATCAGTTGCAAGACAGGCCCATGAATCAAGAGCGCTGCCTGCAGAGTTTATTCAACAGTTGATCGACAAATCCATTAACGAAGTCTGCGGTCTTGATATTGTTGCGGGTCAGGACAAAACTGAAATCAATAAGCGGTTTGCTGTTTGGGTGCAGGAGTTGGCGAGCTACTCGCGCAGCGGTGTCTTTCTAAAGTCCGTTGAAGAATGGATCCGAGTCGTCCATAAGGACAAGTCAGATACGCTGTTTGTGGTTGTGAGTTTTTTCTTTGAAAAACTGCTGCCCGAGTATTACGCCACCCAAGGTAGTGGCAAGCGCTATGAAGGAAAAATCGAACCGGTTCGTATTGGTCGCCGAAAAGATTTTTGGAATCGATTGAATATTGCCTATCGCGATCTTTTGTTTCATGAGCAATTGACCCGTGAAAAGCGTTCGAAACGGACCTCGTATGAATCGTTGTTGAATCTGTATGTGAAAAATTTCACAGAACTAAACGGTACGTTGATGTCAGCGAACCCGGTAGATTTCCCCACCTTCCGGCCTTCGATTGAAGCGGCGTTAAAGAATAATATCCGACCTTCGGGGCTGATCACCGGTATGGGTGATTTTACCACCGAGACCGGCTGTTACCGGGTTGGCTTGGTAATGTCCAATGTTGCCTTTCAGGCAGGTAGTATCGACAATTCTGACTGCGTTCGATTCTGTAAGCTATTGGTTGAATGTGCCGTGCAACAGGTTCCTGTTGTCTGTTTTATCTCCTCAGGTGGTATGCAGACTAAAGAAGGTGCTGCAGCCTTGTTTACGATGGCGGTGATTAACGACCGGATAACGCGATTTGTGCGAGACAACGACCTGCCCATCATAATGTTCGGGTTTGGAGATTGTACCGGTGGCGCGCAGGCAAGTTTTGTGACTCACCCACTGGTTCAGAATTATTATTTTAGTGGTACCAGTATGCCATTTGCGGGTCAAACAGTGGTTGAGCGGAACTTGCCTTATACCTGCATGCTCAGCAACTATCTGTCGGTGACTCCGGGCGCCATGCGCGGCTTGGTAAAACATCCATTCTCAGAAGACCTGGATCAGGAGCTTCGCCGTATTGATCCAGCCATACCGCTTCCCATCGAATCGATTGAACAGGTCGTTGATCGGATTATGTCCGGTAGTCTAAAAGCGGCTGAGCCCATGGTTGTGCAGCACCATATCTCAGAAGACGAGCTGATTCGGCCGATTAAACGTGTGCTTGTCCATGCTCGCGGTTGTACCGCGGTGAAGCTGGTGAGTCGGGCGATTCACTATGGTTATGAAGTGGTTCTGGTTCAGTCGGACCCGGATATGGACTCAGTGCCAGCAGATATGGTTCGTGCAGATCAAAAGCACAGTCTGGTTTGTATCGGTGGTAACACCTCAGACGAAAGCTATCTGAATGCGCTGAGCGTCTTGAGTATTGCCGAGATTGAAGGTGTAGATGCACTGCACCCAGGTATTGGGTTTCTGTCAGAGGATCCGAATTTTGCCAAGCTGGTGCGTAATCGCGCCATTAACTTCATCGGACCGAAGGTTTCCAGCATGGAAACCATGGGTAACAAGTCAAATGCCATCAACACGACGCAGAGCATCGATGTCCCCGTGGTGCCTGGCAGCCATGGTATCGTCAATACCTCAGAAAGTGCCGCTGAGATTGCCGAGCAGGTGGGCTATCCCATCTTGTTGAAGGCTGTTCATGGTGGTGGTGGTAAGGGTATTCAGGTCGTTCGTCGACCGGAGCAATTACATGGTCTATTCCACCAGGTAACAAGTGAGGCCAAGGCGGCATTCGGTAATGGCGATGTATATATTGAAAAATTCGTGACTTCGTTGCGTCATATCGAGGCGCAGATATTAAGAGATACCCATGGTAATACCCTGGTTGTCGGCTTGAGAGACTGTAGTGTTCAGCGTAATAACCAAAAGCTGATGGAAGAATCATCCTCGACCATGCTGCCGGACAAGCTCAAGAAGCAAGTGTATGAACACGCGAACAAAATTGCCAATGCCGTCGATTACATTGGTGCTGGCACCGTTGAGTTTATTTATGACGTGCCCAATGATGCGGTTTATTTCATGGAAATGAATACCCGTCTGCAGGTCGAGCATCCGGTGACAGAGGTTGTTACAGGTGTTGATATCGTCAAGCAGCAATTTGAAATCGCATCTGGCGGTTCTATTAAAGGCTTGAAAGTAGTCGAGAATGGCTATGCGCTGGAAATTCGAGTCAATGCCGAGAAAGCCGTTTTGGATGCTGACGGCAAGGTGTCTTTCGCGCCGACTCCAGGCGAAATTACGGCTTGCGAACTCCCTGTCGAGTCGCACATTCAATTAATTTCTATGGCCGGTCCCGGTAAAGTGGTATCGCCTTTCTATGATAGTTTGATCGTTCAGATTATTTGTCACGGTAAGGATCGAAACGACACCGTGAAAAAAATGCTCGCCTATTTGGACCGGGTTAAGATTCATGGCATCAGTACAAACATTTGTCTGATCAAGCGAATCTTGGCTGACAAGGTTTTCCTTGATGGTGTTTACGATACAGGTTATTTGCCGGCCTTTTTAGAACGTACAGATATGGCGGCGTTGATCGAGGAAATAGCGGAAGCATCGGGTACTGAAGGCGTTGGTATTGACCTGGAAATGCTTCGCATCGATGGTAGCGATGAGCTCAAGGTGCTATCGCCTTCAACGGGGGTTTTCTATCGAACTCCGTCGCCCACCGAGCCCGAATACGTCAATGTTGGCGATATCGTCAATGCTGATGACACTTTGTGTCAGCTGGAGGCTATGAAGATGTTCACGCCCGTGAATTTGAACTCATTCTCCGGAAACGAAGGCGAGGTTTATCCTGCTGACGGGCAATATGAAGTCACGCGAATTAATATCGCCAGTGGCCAACAGGTCAACGAAGGCGATTTGCTGTTTGTCATCAAACCTCAACAAGTAGCGCCTGAAACTGCCTGAGTTTGATGGCCGGCTCCTAGCTGCGTCAAGCTAGGGGCCGGCGATATCCGCGCTTAAGTATCTCGTCGCTTCGGGCCAATGTTGAGCCCCGTCGATTGTCGACGCCAACCCCCTGTGCAGGCCATCAAGGCATTAGTTATCAAAGCATTAGTTATCAAAGCATTAGTCATCAAAGCCAAGTGATCAAGGCTGGGTCGTCGAGTTTACAAACTAAAAAGCACGTTTTGACACACCCGTGACAGGGTTAATGGATCATTCTGTGGTCCGCTGCTAAATGTGTGGGATGGGACTCAGTGGTTGGTGCGAGGGGAATAGATAACGTATCATGTATACCGTTTAGGAATGAGTTGACGTCATCATGATAGAAAATCTTGAAACTCTGTTGGCACTGTCACGCACAGGTACGATGCTGGAAGCCGCTACTGACCTGAGGGTCTCCCAGTCGGCAGTGAGTAAACGCATCGCGACACTTGAAAAATACTATGACCGGAAGCTGATCCAGAAAAAGGGTCGACGAGTGGAGTTAACCCAGCATGGTAAGCAGTTGGTGGACAAGATAGCCCCGGTGCTGTCTGGTTTGCGCGACTTGTTTGTCGATGACCTCAGTGCCGGTCGCGGTGAGTTGACGATCGGGGTTTCAGACGCCATTTTGTCCTCCTGGGGACCGGCTATTTTTATTAAAATCAAACAAGCGATGCCCGATGTAAAATTCGCATTTCATACTTATCGTACGCCGGTGGTGCTTGATCGTGTGCGCTCTGGAGAATTCATGCTCGGGGTTTGTACGGGTTCCGACACCCTTGATACGGATTTGCAGTCAGAAGTTCTGATGCGTGAGTCGATGGTGATTATCCCGTCTGCCTTGAGTGAGCTCAAATGGCCGAAAAAAGGCGAGTTACCGGTGATTACGATCGAGGATTATTCCGGTGCCTGGCGATCCTTTCGAGATGAGGTCAAACGCTTGCGGATTCGTCGCGAGGTGGCGCTGGAGTCTTTTTTTAGCGTCGCCCAAATGGCATTAGCAGGCTTCGGTCACGGTTTGGTGCCGATCGGCGTCGCTCGCACACTTAATGTGCCGGAAGAAAAGATGATGAACCTCGGCGCACAAGGACTCACCCGGCCAGTGCGTTTTGTAGCACGAAAATCTACCTACTCATTACCGATAGTGACGCACTTTTACCAGGCCTTAGCGCTCGCTTTGGGTGAGAGCGAGGGCTGAGGGCTGGGGCTAATGTGGGCTGCGTCGCGGTGGCTATAGCTCGTTCAGGTGTAAGCGTGCCGATTACCTAACGGGTCAGTCAAGGTGAGATGATTACTGTCAGCGTGAGCGGTATAGCCTATTTGCTGGGCGTCGATACCAAAGCTTCGAGCGATGTCGATGACCTCATTGACCCGCGCTGGTGAGACGTAGATCTCCATTCGATGGCCCATATTAAACACCTTATACATTTCTTGCCAGCCAGTTCCTGAGGCTTGTTGAATAGCTGCGAACAGTGGTGGGGTTGGGAATAGATTGTCCTTGACGAAGTGCACCTGATTGCCGAATTTCAGGCACTTGGTCTGAGCACCACCGGAACAGTGAATCAGGCCCTTGATCTCGCTGCCGAGTTCTGCCAACGCTTTGTAGATCACCGGCGCGTAGCTGCGAGTCGGGCTGAGGATGGCGTCGCCCACCAGCATATTGGAGTCGGGTAACGAGTCCTCGAGTCGATAGGGCCCGCAATAGGTTAAATCCCGTGGCAAGTTTGGATCGAAGGTCTCCGGGTACTTCTCGGCGTAGTAGTGACACAACATGTCGTGCCGAGCGCTGGTTAAACCGTTGCTGCCCATGCCGCTGTTGGTCTGGGTTTCGTAGGTCGCCTGGCCGGTAGATGACAGGCCCACGATAGCCAATTCGGCGGTAATGTCATTACGAATAACATCCGCTTTTTTCATGATAGCCACAGCACAAGAGTCCACCACCAAAGTGCCCGTTAGGTCGCCGACATCAGCGGTCTCGCCGCCGCCAGAGTAAATATTAACGCCATGGTCTCTGAGTTGAGCCAGGAACTGTTCACTACCCTCAATCAATGCGGAGACAACCTCGCCGGGGCAATTCAGTGCATTCCGATTAATGGTGTTGGAGATCAGAATACGATTGCTGACGCCGACGCAAAGCAGATCATCAAGATTCATGACGATGCTATCTTGGGCGATACCCTTGAAGACCTCGGGATTGCCCGTTTCTTTATATTGCAGATAGCCAATAATAGACTTCGTGCCGGCACCGTCAGCGTGAATGACATTGCACTTCTCGGGGTCGCCGCCCAGAAAGTCCTCGGTAATTTTGCAAAAAGCGCCGGGAATGACGCCAGCGTCGAGATTGTCTACTACCTGATGAACTTCATTTTTGTCAGCGCTGACCCCCCGCGATTGATAACGACTGGCGGTGGCTTCACAGACCACGAAGCCGGACCGGTCGCGAGCGCTGATGATGCCGCGGAATTCTAGCTGGCGGAATGCCTTGGCAACGGTATTGGCTGCGATGTCGTTGTCTGCGGCGAGACCGCGAATGCTCGGCAGGCGATCACCGGGTTTGAGTTCGCCGGCATTGACGGCAAAATGTACTTGATCAATGATCTGTTGGAAGACGGGAATTGGCAGAGTGGAGTCTACGGTCAGTTTCATGTTCATCCTAGGGTGTGTTTCTGGGCGGCGAAATCTGTATTACATGGATAATACAGTTAACAACCGACAAATGACAGAAATCCGTCTAAAAAGCCGCATCGACCGTTGCGGACTGAGAAATCTACTGCGCTATCGCCTATAATGCGGCCTGCTGAATTTGGGATAGATGGGTATGCTTGTAATCGTCGACTATGACGCTGGAAATCTGCGTAGCGTACTGCGAGCCTGTGAGCACGAGGGAATACCGGCTTGCATCAGTGCTGATCCGCAGGAAATCATGGACGCAGATCGACTGATCTTCCCGGGTGTCGGATCTGCTGAGAGCGCGGTGGATACCTTGCATGCTCGGGGCTTGGACAAGGCCATGCGGGACTTCTTTGCCACCGGCAAACCGATGTTGGGTATTTGTCTCGGTAGCCAGATTGTTCTGCAGAAGTCTGAAGAAGGCCATCGCGATTGTCTGGGCTTGGTTGAGGGAGTCGTCGAAAAGTTCGATTTGGCGGATAAAACCCTGAAGGTGCCGCATATTGGTTGGAATGAGGTTGAGATCCTTCGGCCTCACCCGTTGCTCAGCAGGATTGAATCGGGTGACGAGTTTTATTTTGTCCATTCCTATTTCACCCGTCCGGCAAATGCCGAGGATGTTTATGGTGTGACGGACTATGGTGGTCGTTTCTGTTCCATGCTGGGGCACAAGAACCTGTTTGCGACCCAGTTTCATCTTGAAAAAAGTGGCAAAAAGGGACTTTCAATTCTCGCCGAGTTTGGCGTCTGGGATGGGTGTGTATAAATATGTTAAGTAAACGCATTATCGCCTGTCTTGATGTACGCGAAGGGCAACTCGCGAAAAGTGTGAAGTTTGTTGATACGCGAGATATCGGTGACCCCATCGCGAAAGCAAAGGAATACTATGAGGACGGCCTCGACGAGCTGGTGTTTTATGACATCACAGCGTCCAGTGACAAGCGCGACATCATGTTAGATGTGGTCGAAGCGGTCGCTGCGCAAGTTTATATCCCGTTCTCCGTAGGGGGTGGGATCCGTACCGTTGAGGATGCGAATAGGCTGTTGTGGGCGGGTGCTGAAAAAATCAACGTCAATTCTGCGGCGGTACTCCGACCTGAGTTGATTAGCGAATGCGCCTACGCGATCGGTAATCAAAACGTCGTACTATCAATGGATATAAAACAGGTAAAGGTCAGTGACACCATTCCCAGTGGCTACGAGGTGGTGATCAATGGCGGCCGCACACCCATGGGTTTAGACGCCCTAGCCTGGGCGCTGCAAGGCGAAGCCCTGGGTGCCGGTGAGCTGGTGGTCAACTCCATCGATGCTGATGGCACGAAAGCAGGTTATGAAATCAACCTGACGCGGATGATTGCCGAAGCGGTATCAATTCCTGTGATCGCCTCCGGTGGCGCAGGTAAACCCGAGCACTTGCTGGCGGTGTTGACCGAAGGTAAAGCTGACGCGGCGCTGGTGGCCTCTATGCTCCACTTCGGTGAGTATACTGTGAGTGGGCTCAAGCAGTGGCTCCACGAACATGGTGTTAAAGTGCGGTTGAAATACGCGTGAAGGTTGAGCAGGCGATACTATGACTAATCACCAATTTGACGGCCTGGAAATGAAGCTGGCTTTTCAGGAAGATATGATTCAAAAGCTGGACGATGCGCTGGTCAGTCAGCAACATCAGATATTAACATTGCAACGGCAAGTACAATTACTCGGCAACGAATTGCGGGCGCTCGATACTCGGTCTTTAGGTGATGCTGCGCCGGAACCGCCACCACCACATTACTAACCCGTACGTTTGGCGGCAGCGCCACGCTGGCGCATTTTCTTCGCTCGGCCCGCGACTCAATTTTTGCCTAACAGGAGATACAAATGAAAGCAGTGACTGTGAATGACGATCAGACCATGAGTTGGACTGAAGTGGAGCAACCCGTCGCCGGTGCAGGCGAGGTGTTGATTCGTGTGCATGCCACCGCGATTAATCGTGCTGACCTGATGCAACGCCGGGGTTTTTATCCGCCACCGGCTGGTGCCAGTGCCATCATGGGTCTGGAGTGTGCGGGCGAGATTGTTGCCGTCGGCAGTGACGTTGATCGGTGGCATGTGGGTGATCGTGTTTGTGCGCTGCTAAGCGGTGGTGGCTATGCTGAGTATGCGGTTGCCCCCATGGGCAGCGTTCTGCCAGTACCGGCCGGATTGAGCTTTGTTCAGGCGGCAGCCTTGCCCGAGGTGTTTGCGACAGCCTGGCTGAACCTGTTTATTGAAGCGGGATTGATGCCCGGCGAAAAAGTGGTGCTTCATGCTGGCGCAAGCGGCGTCGGTACTGCCGGCATC
Organism: K189A clade bacterium; assembly: GCA_018607725.1. Lineage (GTDB taxonomy): Bacteria > Pseudomonadota > Gammaproteobacteria > Pseudomonadales > Azotimanducaceae > UBA4582. Next base: position 741 of record JABBAY010000156.1, on the reverse strand, counting down.
CAGCTGTGCAAAAGCTTTGGTAATCCCTGTTTTGTCACAGCTGGAAATGATGAAAAGATTAGTGCCTGCATCGCCTTGGGTGCTGCCGCGGGTAGCAATCGTAACGAGGGATCGTTCCTCGAGAAAGCTGTGGCCTTTGCTGGTGCAGCGGGTGTCGATGTGATTCTGGATCCTGTGGGTGGTGCTTATCTGGAAGACAATCTGAAGCTTCTGGGTATGAACGGCCGTTTGGTGCTAATTGGTTTGATGGGTGGTAGCAAAAGTGAGATCGAATTGGCCATGCTGATGATGAAGCGCCTGCGAGTGATCGGTTCGACCTTGCGCGCGCGTCCTATCGCTGAGAAAGCGCAGATCATGGGTCAGCTTGAAGAGCAAGTGTGGCCAAAGATCGCGACGGGAGAGATTCAGGCGATTATCGATACGGTTTATGACATCAAGGATGTTAACAAGGCGCACGATCAGGTAGCTTCGGATACAACGCTGGGTAAGGTCGTGTTGTCTGTCGTAGCAGCTTAGTTCGCAAGGTTGATCGATTCTCTGAATGTCGGAGTGAAATAACACAAGCGAATATGACAGGGAGATGCTGGGTGTCAGTGTTAGGTGCTCAACATTTCGATGACCTGACGCGACAAAATATTTCACCCAAAAACAAAAAAATGCCGTTCGATCAAAGCCGTTCGATCAATGCCGTTCGATCAAAGCCGTTCGATCAAAGCCGTTCGATCAAAGCTTCAATTGATC
>JABBAY010000060.1 GCA_018607725.1 K189A clade bacterium | reverse complement strand
TAGCACTCCTGGTTAGCACTCCTGGTTAGCACCCCTTGGCACCATCATCGCTGCCCCAACAACCATTGAAGGCTTCATGCTTGTGCGCTAAAACCCAGCAAAGCCTCGTAAAAGCCAATCATTAGTGAAACTGTGGGCCCCGCAATTCGAACGTCGCCCTCGGTGAACGAGTAGTGGCCTCGCGCCGGTCGGTGCCAAGTCAACGCGTAGTTCGCGCTGTCCAGCGCCCGCGCCAATGACACCTCATAGATTGCTGCCACTTCCTGCGGATTAGCCAACACTCGATAAGGCGGCTGAATCAAGCCCACGACGGGGGTAATCCGATATCCCGCCTGAGTGTAGTAATCGCCAAGAACCCCCAACACCTCGATGTCTGCCGAAGCCAGATCGATTTCTTCGTGGGTCTCGCGCAACGCCGTCTCAACCAATGAGTCATCGACGCTATCAAATCGACCACCGGGGAAACAAATATGACCCGCGAAGCGAATCTGCGCATGCCGCCGGGTCACGAGCAGCGTCGGACCCGCAGCATGATTGATAATGGGTAACAAAACCGCCGAGGGCTTTGCTCGCTGACGAACCCCTTCAGAAACCCGCTCCTCGACATGGGGATTGCGCAACTCAGGCTGACCGGCCTGCGCCATAGCAGCGGCAAAGTAAGCTCGAATCAACCCCACATCCGCTGCCAGCGGCGGATGTTTGAGGCCAGCAGCATCAGCGGGAATATTACTCATCGTTTAGGCATCGCTCACAAGTGAGCTTGCAACTCCCTGTAGCCGATCAAATGGATGCCAGCATCGAGAATATATTGCTTCAGCGCCGGCTCGCGCCAGGCGAGATAATCCGCATGCCTTGAGCCAGGTCGCTCATGATCGATAGCAAGCAGTTCATCGCTCATACAGGCCGGATGAAACAGAAGATGGCTCAGACCTGGCTTGATGCCATCGATCAACTGCCGATAAAACGCCGACTTGTCTTCCAGCGGAATCAGGGTCTCAATCAAAATCTCATCCAGAGTCGGCACTTGCTCTCGGTCAATCTTCTCTAGTAGTTGCAGATAGTCATCTGCCATCGCCCCTCGATCAATCCCCGCCAGCGCTGCTCGGGTCATGTTCGGCAAGAACGCCACCAGCCCATATTCCTCCGCAAGTGCCAGGTAATCAGCCAGAAATTTTGGGTGCACAACGCTGCCCATATGGGTATCAATATGGGTGAACGGCACGCCGGTCGCGAGTCCAGTTTCGATTTGCGCCCGCATTTCCGCTCTGGCAGCATCAACCGTCACATGGCGAATAGCGTCTTCACGAGTGCGCCACAAATAGCCCTGCTCATCTAATAAACCAGACGCCCGATCGCGGGTACTGAGCGCCGCCCAACGAAACGTCGGGTATTCACAGGTCAAGGTCAGATGTATCCCCACATCGCAAGCCGGCTGCTCCTGAACCCGGGCCACCGCTTCCTGAAACCAGGGACCATTTACCAGAATCGAACCGCAACTCGCGGCCCCCACATCCAGGCACTCAAAACCCGCCACATTAGCTGCATGGCTAAAGCCTAAATCATCAATATGAGTGATTAACACCCGGTCAGAAGGCCCGTAACCCATGTTGGCGAGGAAACCATTCATGCTATCGACTCCTTTGGCCTAGGCATCTAGCAGGGAGAAGACCCCATGACTGTCCACCTGCGCCGCCAGACCACAGAACTCACGCTGAGTCATGTCTTCCATCAGCGCCGCATCATCTGTATTTGCCCAAACTCGCTCGCCGGCAGCCGTCAAGCAGGCTGCATGACCCGTGGCCGGACCATTCGGGCCATACATCACCGTATAGGATTCAATGGTCACTGGCCCGGCATAATCTGCCAGGCATTGACGAATGGGCTGGGCATCTACTTCTGACTGAACATCTTCATGCTGGAAGTCTACAACCGGTGCTGCGGTCGAATAGAGCCCAAAAGCATGTTTCGTCAAGAAGCCACCGTTGGCAGTAATCATCCCCTTGGTGCCCGGTGCGGCACGCAATAGTTCCACCATGCGCGCAATACTGTGCATCACATAATTGTTCAAGGGTCCACCACCGAAGGTCAGGCCGCCGGTAATCGTCAACGGCTTAGTAGCATCCAGACCCAGTTCTTCGACCGCAACCTGGACTGCCGAAGGAAAGCAGCTATATACATCAATATAGTCCAAGTCAGGCACACTCAGGTCGGTTAATGCCAACAGGCGCTTGCCGGCAATGCGAATGGCAGGCGATGAATACAGGTTCTCTCGGTTTGAAACGTGATAGGTATCATGAGCATCAGTCCCCGCCCACGGATAGACCCACTGACTTTCATCAATACCCAATGACCTGGCCTTGGCCACCGAACACATGATCAGCGCCGCGCCCATGTCCACAGCATTGTTCGAGTTCATCAATTTCGGGTAAGGAAAGCTGATCATGCGGTTGGTAGGCCCCGGTGTACGAATGGTTTCTGCAGCCACCGGCGTCTTGATCCAGGCATGGGGATTCTCGCTAGCGACTCGACTGAAGCCCGCCCATAGCTCTGATATCCTGATCTGATGAGCCTCAATGGACTCACCCCGATGATGGCGAATGGCGTTTTCAAACATCGGGTAAAACTGGATCGGCTGGCGCAGCCCTCGAGCCTGCTCGGCGTCAGCTGACATGGGCTCTTCTTGGCCGATCATTCGTGAGTAATCACCGCTGGTTTCAGTCGCCGCCAACTCAACACCGGCCTTCCGCGCCTTGGCTTGACTGTTACCGTTTTCTGCACCGGTAATCACGATCAACGACTTGTCGCCGCGAAGAATATCCAACGCTGATTGGTTCACCACCGACTGGACCATATTGCCACCATAAGGCGATCCCACGGTTTCCGCGTCTGGCACGCCTATTTTTGCCGCAACGTAACCCGCTGGGTGCTTATAACGCCAGACGCCGCGGATGACGCGCACAGACTCCACTTCCCTGAGCAAATCGGCGTTGCCGCTATCTAAGGCGGCCTGACGCACGGCGTCGACCATCATCTCGATAGGCTCCTGAACGAGCAAAGGATCCGTGATGCGCTGCTCGATCTGAGCCACGCCGATTATCACCGGGGTATTGGGGTTTATCATCTGAGCGACTCCTGCAACTTAGTTCGGAAAGCCTGTATTCTGCCACAGTATCTAAAGGGAGGAGAATGTGGTTTGCTTAACAACATGAAGAAATCACTAGAAATCGCCGTTACACCTTGGTCCAGGGGCAATCTAGGCTTAGCCAGCGAGCTTACCAGTCAGGCCGAAATCGCTGAAAACCTGGGCTGCCACTCTTTTTGGCTACCAGAAAATCACTTTGGTGACGCCCGCTCCACCCCATCGCCGCTGACATTGTTAGCTGCCGTCGCTGCCTGCACCAGCAAGATCAAGCTTGGCTCAATCTCCTACTTGTTACCGATCCGCCACCCTCTACAAGCGGCCGAAGAGGTTGCCGTATTAGATCGCCTGTCAGGTGGTCGCGTGATCCTGGGGGTTGGTCGCGGCACCCAACAGGCTATGTTTGATGCCTTTGACGTGCTCACCAAGGATAAACGCAGCCGCTTTGCCGCCAACCTCGAGACTATGACCAACGCCTGGCGGGGAGAGCCGATCGGCTGGGACAACTCAACATCGGAACCGAGCCCGATCAAGTTGGCGCCGCTACCGGTTCAATCGCCCCATCCGCCAATCTGGGTCGCCGCATTCGGGCCCCTTGCGCTAAAACAAGCCGGCTCATTGGGCCTGCCCTACCTGGCGTCACCCATCGAAACCCTCGACACCTTGAGTCAAAACTATGCGCGTCACCAACAATTTGCCACCGCCGCGGGCCATGCACCTATCACTACGGTGCCAATTATGCGCACTGTGTTTATAAGCCATCGAGTTGCCGAGTGTCGCCAGGTCAAGGCCGCCATGGCAGCGACTGGTCCGCACAGCATGCGTGACCAGAGCGCCGATATTGACGACTGGAGTATCGTCGGCGATGCATCTTATGTGCGCGATAAAATCCAAGAGTATCGCACCCGACTTGGCGTCACTCATATGATTGTTCGCGGTCGGGTACCCGGCGTTACCGATCAAACCTGGCTGACGAGTCTGGAGAAGCTGGTCGCCGCCCAATAGTCAAACCAGCACCTACTCGGCGCATTTTTCTGCTGGAATCTCGATCATTCGTATCGATTCAGGTTAATTTGGTGTGCGTCGTGGCAGAATAGCCCTACCAAAAACAAAATCAGTTCAGCACACCATGCAAACGATACCATCTATGCCTGTCCTTCAGCATGAACCTCACGGGACCAGTTCGCACCAAAGAATCCCTCGACGATCCTTGGCTATCTGCACGCTGCTATGTAGCAGTCTGTGGTTGCAAGGTTGTCAGACGCCCCAACTCCCGGAGCCTTTAATCAACCTGCCGCCATCCACCACACCGCCGCCGGCTGCCTCGACTCCAGCAGCCGCCGCAGCGAAGTCCGCAAATCCCGGCGCCGAGTCTGACACTGCAACAACCAGCACGACTGTCACCGGTTCTGCCGGGCAACAGACCAGCGACTCTGGGGTCGAGCCCAGCGCTAAAGAGCCCCAGGCTGACCAGCAGAACCAGCGCCAGCAGGCTGCCCGTGAACTCACTCAACAGAGTCAGACGCTCGCTGGAGTCGCAGCCGGCCTAAGTGACGTCAGGTCGACTGATACAGCTATCAATGGCGAGCCTGGTCGCGCAACAGATGCCAAAAGTGAAACAGATGCCCATAGCGAGACAGATGCCCATAGCGAAACAGATGCCCATAGCGAAACAGATGCCCATAGCGAAACAGCTGCCAATAACAAAACGGCTGCCAATAACAAAACGGCTGCCGATAGCGAAGCCGTCAACAACAATCAAGCAATTACTGACAACCAATCAGGTGTTGGCAGCCAGCAGGCCCCGGACTCGGACCCGCAACAGACTAACAACACTACCGTTTTGAGGGCCATGAGGGCCCTCAACACCGTCAGTGTGAGTCTTGAATCGGCGGCCATGGCTGTTGCAAGCGCGGACAGTGAGGCAACCCTTGCCGACGCATCGGCCAGTCTCGCACAGGCCCGGGTTGCCGCTATCATCGCTGGTCAAGACCTTCAAAACGCCCACAGCGATGCTGCCAGGCCCGAGATCCAAACCGCCGAACTCGCCCTCGCTAGAGCGTCGCTCGCGATTGTGCTGGCAACCGCGATCATCAGCGATTCTCAAGCCGATTTACAGGCATCAAGTGAAGACTCTGCGCCCGGCACAACTCCCGGCACCACTCCC
>JABBAY010000009.1 GCA_018607725.1 K189A clade bacterium | reverse complement strand
CGAGCTCTTGACGGGTCTGCGCTAATACTTTTTCAGTCCGCGCCAACGAGATTAACAGCGCATCTCGCTCCACTAGCACGCCACGCTTCTCTGCCAGGCCCTCATCCAGACCATGCAGATACGTCAACCCGCATAATGCTGCCACTGTCGCTAGCCCGAAGCAAAATATCCAGACTCGCATCCACGGCCTATGGGGCACCACGACCATTTGATGCTGCTTGCTGCCCTTGACTTTACCCATAGCCTACCGCGCTTATCCTCTAATCACAGGCTCAGCTTAGCAGATATTTCGACCAATCGTATGGGGTCCTTGATATAAGAGCGGCTGAACCACTAACTCGAGGTGCCAGCCGACAACTTGAGCCCGATCCATGTCGAGAGGGACCGCTGCCCCTCCTCAAAGATCACAGTCACCCCACGGGAGCCGTGGCTTTGAGGCAGATCGGAACAAACGTCAGCCAAATAATTCAAGGTTTAGACTTCGTCAACATCAATCCGCGGGAGGCACCATCAGCACGATCGCGACGATCGGGTTTGAATAGTCTGCGCAGGAGTGGTTGAATTCGCACCTCGTTCATTGCAGTGTCTTAGATCATGAGTCGTTCAGCATCACTTTTTAAAGCAGCCAAGCAAGTCCTCCCCGGTGGCGTCAACTCCCCAGTCCGCGCTTTTCAGCGAGTCGGCGGCAATCCGGTCTTTTTTAAGCAAAGCCGCGGCGCCTATTTGGTCGACGAAGACGATCGACAATACATCGATTACATCGGCTCCTGGGGACCCATGATTGTCGGTCATTGCCACCCTGCTGTGATCGCGAAGGTCCATCAGGCTCTCGATAATGGCTTGAGCTTTGGCGCGCCCACAGAGATCGAGACGTTGATGGCCCAAAAGGTCAACGCCATTATGCCCCATATGGAAATGCTCCGGATGGTCAGCTCGGGCACCGAAGCAACCATGAGCGCCATTCGCCTGGCCCGAGGATTTACCGGCCGCGATAAGATCGTGAAATTTGAGGGTTGCTACCACGGTCACAGCGATTCTTTGCTGGTGAAGGCCGGATCTGGCGCGCTAACCATGGGCGAACCAGACTCACTGGGCGTTCCCGCCAGTCTCGCACAGCATACAATCACACTTGAGTACAACAACATCAGCGAGGTGGAAGAATTATTCGCCCGCTCCGGCCAAGAAATCGCCGCTATCATTGTCGAACCGGTTGCCGGCAATATGGGCCTCGTGCCACCCATTCCCGGCTTTCTTGAAGCCCTCAGGGCTCAATGCGACATCTCTGGCGCGATCTTGATCTTTGACGAGGTGATGACAGGTTTTCGCGTGGCGCTGGGTGGCGCTCAAGCACTCTATGGTATCCGTCCAGATTTGACGACTCTCGGCAAAATCATCGGTGGCGGCATGCCCGTCGGCGCCTTTGGCGGACGCAAAGACATCATGAGCATGCTCGCCCCATTAGGCGGCGTCTACCAAGCCGGTACTTTGTCAGGCAACCCGATCGCTATGACCGCAGGACTCGCGACACTGGAAATCATCGAGACACCCGGATTCCATGCCGACCTGACGCAAAAAACCCTGGATTTGACCCAGGGCCTGCAAGCCGCCGCAGATGCCGCAGGCATCAATTTCACCACCAATCAGGTCGGCGGCATGTTTGGCTTTTTCTTTACCAATACCGAGGTCCGATACTTCAACCAAGTCATGGATACTGATACGCAACGATTCAACCTATTTTTCAATAGCATGCTGGCGCAGGGTATTAATTTGGCACCTTCACCCTTTGAGTCCGGGTTCGTCTCGGCGGCACACTCTGATGCCGATATCGCAACCACGATTCAAGCCGCAGAGACTGTTTTCAAAACACTTTAAACAGCACTTTGGATAAGCATTTTATAACTAACACCCTGTAACCCAAGAGAAATTGAGGCACTAATGGTAAATTTTGACGTATATGGCGTGGGTAACGCTTTGGTAGATACTGAGTATGAAGTCGACGAGGCGTTCATCAACATCGCAAAACTGCAAAAAGGTGTTATGACGCTGGTGGAAGCAGATGATCGAGAAAAACTGATTCACCTGCTTGAGCAGGAACACGAGCACCGCGTTGTCAAGCAAGCCGGCGGCGGCTCAGCAGCCAACACCATCGTTGCTATCGCGCAATTCGGCGGCACTTCGTTCTATAGCTGCAAGGTCGCCAATGACGACACAGGCGACTTTTTTATGCGCGACCTTAAGGCAGCTGGCGTTGAGACCAACCTGGATGCGGGCCGCGAGCCCGGTATTACCGGCAAGTGTATTTCTCTCGTGACGCCCGACGCAGAGCGCACCATGACCACTCATCTGGGCATCACTGCCACATTAGGCGTCAACGAACTCGACCACGATGCTTTACGGCGATCTAATTATTTATATATCGAAGGCTATCTGGTTACCTCGCCGAGCGCGATGGCAGCTGCTAAGGAAGCCCAAGCGATTGCCCGCGCTGCTGGCGTCAAGGTCTCAATGACACTCTCAGATCCAGCCATGGTCGATAATTTTAAGCACGCTTTTGACGAACTTGCCGAAGGTGGCGTTGACCTGATTTTCTGCAATGAAGACGAAGCTAAACTCTGGACCGCTGCCACCTCTCGCGCAGATGCCATGAGCCGATTGAAGACCATTTGCCCGCGGATCGCGATGACCTGCGGTAGAGATGGCGCAATGGTCTATGACGGCAAGTCGGTCAATCTAGTCCCCGGATTTCCAGCCCAAGCGGTGGACACTACCGGCGCCGGGGACATGTTTGCCGGTGCCTTCTTGTACGGCATCACCCATGGCATGAACTATCTTGAGGCTGCGAAAATCGCGAATAAGGCGGCGGCGTTACTGGTAGCCAATTTTGGCGCACGCATGGCCACCGCAGATGTTCGAGCACTGCTACGCTAGGGTCATTATCGCTCGACCGATCAGAACAGACCCATCTGTCGATCAGTGATCTTTGATAGTGAAGTCGACTCAAGCGCCAGTATAGCGTCTGCAATAGGCGCTATCTGCTTGTCTACATAGAATTGATAGTCTATCGGGGCAGTCAGGTATTGCCGAGGCTCTGGACCATTAATCGTCATGATGTACTCAACCCAGCCGCCATGAGTCAATAGCCGTGAGAGGCCTCTGGCGGCCCGGATATCATCACTCAGTCGAGCCGCCTTGACGTGCGGCGGAACATTTTTGGTATAATCTTCAAGTCTGCGGCGTAACCTTCGACGCAACACCAGCTCTTCATCATGCTCTCCAGCATAAACCGACGCAACCGTGTCTCGAACAAAATCAATCACTGGTTGATCATGAAAGACCAGGCGATAAAGCTCCTGCTGGAACATCCTGGCTAAAGGGGTCCAATCGCTCCGCACTGTCTCCAGGCCCTTAAAGACCAAGGTTTCGGCGTCACCGGTCGTCACCAGTCCCGCATAGCGCTTTTTGCTGCCAGTCGTCGAGCCTCGAACGGTGGGCATCAGAAAGCGTGCGAAGTGAGTTTCGTACTCAACTTCGAGGCAGCTCACCGTGCCTGCTGACGACTCGATCTGCGCTTGCCACCAGCGGTTCAGTCTTGCCATCAAATCATGCCCCGTGGCATCTACGTTGCTGGTCTGGTCGGCGCCTCTGAGCCAGACAAATACTGAATCGGTGTCGCCGTAAATCACGGCATAACCCCAGTCCTCCAACAAGTCACGAGTAGTCTGTAAAATTTCATGACCGCGCAAGGTAATTGAACTCACCAGGCGTTGGTCAAAAAACCGACAGCCAGGTGTACCAAGAACACCGTAAAAAGAATTCATGATGATTTTGATGGCTTGGGACATGGCAGATTGGCCCGCCAACTTCGCCTCATCACGGGCCAGCCAGAGACTCTCAATAATCTCCGGCAAAATATAGTGATGACGAGAAAACATCGCGCCCTTGAAGCCAGCTATACCGTCATCTTCCAACTCGCCACAAACCATCGCCAACGGATCCACATGGAAGGTACGAATAATACTCGGGTACAAACTCTTGAAATCCAGGACGATGACATGCTCATAAAGCCCTGGCTTTGAATCCAAAACATAGCCACCGGGACTACCAGAATCAATCTGCTCACTGACCACTGGTCCGACATAGCCTTGACGATGAAGCCTCGGCAAATACAGAAAGTCGAAGGCCGCAACCGAACCACCGGGGCGATCCAAGTCGAGACCAGTCAAACGAGCCCGCTCGAGCGCAAACCGGATCAGGTCTGTCTTGGCAAAGATCTCCTCTACCAGCACACAGTCTTCAAGATTGTAGCGGGCCAGGGCAATGGGGTCCTGGGCATACATAACCTGAATTTCTGCCGCCCGACTATCAACATCATGAACCAACTTGCCACGCCCCAATAACACCCGAGCGACATTTTCGAGGCTGAAACTCTCAAACTGATAGGTCGCGGTTCGCAGCAATTCAATGCCATCAAGGACCACTCGGCCCGGAACCAGGGCATAATGTCGTTGTTGGCCTTGACTGGCAGATCGCCAGCGAACCTCCTGGCTTTGCCGGCCGAGCGTGAAAGCCACGCCATGGAACTCGCAACGCTGCTGCAGAAACCGCAAGTCGAAACCCACCACATTCCAACCAATCACCACGTCTGGATCGAGCACCGAAAACCAATCAAGGAAACGTTCAATCAGCGCCGCTTCCGTGGCCACATACTCAAGATAGTCCAGCGCCTCGTCTAAAGCTGCCTCATCATGGCTTGGCGAGGGCACATCAAAAACCATAAATACCTTAGCTATATTCGGACCCGACACGGCAATGGAATACAAAATATTCTCTGTATAAGAGGTCTCGATATCCAGGGAAACCACCAGCAATGCGGGTATATACTGAACCGGTAGTAATCGTGGATTGCGGTAAACCGGCAGGCCATCGAAGGTCTCAGCATCACCCTCCACCGACATAGCGCCGGTAATAAACCGCTCCATTAGATAACGATCCGTCGGCCGAATATCAGCCTCCAGAGGCTGTATATTGGCTTGCCAAAGTCGTGAACGGGCAATATTCAGATCTTTTTGCGAAGTGAAGTAACAGGCATGTACCGGTGTTTGCTGAAAGTCGCACAAGGGCACTGCGGCATCTCGCCAATGAGGCTTATCTCCCAAAATCCGTCTCGCTGCAGACACCTGTGGCAGCGGCAGAAAAAACACCGACTCATGATTTTCGATAACGACCTTGACCGGCCCGCGATCTGTTGCGAGCCAGAATACCAGGTCCTGACCGTCGGGTTGTTCCAGCCATTGCCGGGTTAGTACAAAGCCTTCCGGCATTGTTGGTCCTTGTCGTTTTTCAAGAATGTCGTTTTTCAAGAATGTCGTTTTTC
>JABBAY010000106.1 GCA_018607725.1 K189A clade bacterium | reverse complement strand
ACCTGTCGGCAGTGGTCGTTAATCATTTTGCCCACAATGATGGACCCCGCCTGGCTTTTCAGTTATTGATCTATCCGGGCATTGACCTTGGTGAGGATACGGAATCCAAACAACAACTGCGGGAAGGGGTGACCCTTGATCAAAAAATTTTGAACTACTTCACTGAAGGATACACTGGCGGACTTGATGTAGACCTGACGGATCCACGCCTTGCGCCGTCGCGGATGGCCCATCACCACCAAGTGCCGCCGGCGCATATCGTGACAGCAGAATTCGACCCGTTGCGCGATGATGGCAAGGCCTACGCGGGGATTTTGCAAGCGGCAGGTGTGCCGGTGACCTACCACTGTTATCCAGGGCTAATGCACAACTTTATTCTGCAGACCGCAGTAGTCAGCAGTTGTCATCAGGCAATAGAAGATATGGCTGCGATACTGAAAAAAGCTTTGGCATAGTCGAGGTGGGGTCCAGGTATGGTCTGGGCAGACTATTGGCATAGCCTTGCTGCAAAATACTGACAGCAAGCACGTGATAAATTTAAGTCGCTGCGACAGTGAAAACATGACGCTGACGACCGACATAAGGATCAAGGAAGCATGAACCAATACAACGCCCTTCAGGCGCACTTCGATAAAATCTATGACTTTCAGCATCTGGGTGCGATTTGTGGCTGGGATGAGGCGGCGATGATGCCTGCCGGGGGCGGCGAGTCTCGAGCTCGCGCCATGTCTACTCTGGGTGTGTTAATACATGAGATGGTGACCGATGATAAAGTCCCGGATCTTCTTGTGGGTGCGGCGGCTGAGGCGCTAGATCCTTGGCAGCGGGCTAACTTGCGTGAAATCAGCCGGGCTGTGGTCAGTGCCTCGGCAGTACCTTCGTCGATCGTGGAAAAATTGGGCTTGGCCACCTCTCGATGCGAGCAGGCTTGGCGGCTTCATCGTGCCGAAAACAACTGGTCAGCCATGGAGCCGTTGTTGCAAGCGGTGGTGGATATCACTCGAGAGCGTGCTCAAATACTCGCCGATGCCTTTGGCTGCAGCCCCTACGATGCGCTGTTAGATGAATATGAACCAGGCGTCACCTCTGCCATGGTGGATCGGGTGTTTGCTGATTTAAAGGGTTTTCTGCCAGAATTTGCCGCACAGGTCATCAACCAACAGGCGGCCGAGCCGGTGTTGCCGTTAACCGGTGACTTCAGCATTGACAAGCAAAAAGCGTTGGGCGTGGAGGTTATGACTGCCTTGGGCTTTGACTTTGATCACGGTCGGCTGGACATTAGTCATCACCCTTTTTGTGGCGGTGTGCCAGACGATGTGCGAATTACGACAAGATACAACACCGGCAATTTTGTTGAATCTTTGATGGGTGTGATCCATGAAACAGGCCATGCGATGTATGAGCAAGGCTTGCCGGCAGACTGGCGGCGACAACCTGTTGGTGAGGCCCTGTCTTCTGGCACTCATGAGAGTCAGTCCTTGTTGATGGAGATGCAGGCAGGTAGAACTCGTGAGTTTCTGCAGTTTTTAGCGCCTCGAGCGCAACGTATATTTCTCGGCCATGAATCCAATGATCCAGCATGGAGTGTCGACAATTTACATCGGTTATACACTCGGGTTGAACGCAGCCATATTCGAGTCGATGCAGACGAGGTGACCTATCCGCTGCATGTCATCTTGCGCTATGAGCTCGAGAAAGACCTGATTGCCGGCACTTTGAAGGTTAAGGATATTCCTGATGCCTGGGACGCCAAGATGAGTGAGTATCTGGATATTTCAACTGCTGGCAATTTCACCGATGGCTGCCTGCAAGACGTGCACTGGCCCGCTGGCTTGTTCGGCTACTTTCCCACTTACACCTTGGGCGCCATGACCGCCGCGCAACTGTTTGCGGCGGCGACTCGTGAAGTAAAGGATTTGCATGGTGGCATCAGTCGTGGTGATTTTAGTCAATTGTTAGCTTGGCTTCGTGACAAGGTTCATGGTCAGGGTAAGTTTTTGTCCTTTGATGAGCTGATGCTTGGCGCAACCGGTGAAACGCTGGACGCCAAACATTTCAAGCAACATTTAACCCAAAGATATCAGCAAAGGATCTGAACTGCTGTCGGCGGTGTCGTATCGGGCGAACTGTTACGCACTTAAGCAGTGCGCGTTGCGTCAAATTATACAGCTTGTCACTGGCTGAACGGATTGCGTACACTAGAGTCAGTTTTAGTCAATAACTCAGGAGAAATGCATGTCAAACCATACCGGTCAATGCCTTTGCGGCGACATAAAATATGTCGTTAATGCCGAACCTTTAATGGCCGGCGTGTGTCATTGCAGAAATTGTCAGCGCCAGGGTGGTTCTGCCTTCTCGACTCTGTGGGGCGTGCCCAAAGTCGCGGTAACCTTCACTGCGGGATCGCCGAAATGCTATTCCGATTCCGACACCGACAGCGGTGGTACCGTACAACGGTTTTTCTGCGGCGAATGTGGATCACCCATCTATTCCTTGGTCCCCGGTCAAGACGAAATGATGTTCCTCAAGACGGGCACCTTGGACAATGCTGATGATTTTACGCCAGGATTTCATATCTGGTGTGACCGCAAGCAACCCTGGGTGGAGATCCCCGCAGGCATGCCAACCATGGCGAAGGGTTCTTAAATGTCTGGCGCCGAGAAGTTGGCCCAGCAGAAAGGCGAATTTACACCAGCTCAAGTGCGTGCGCGGCGTCAGCGAGACTGTGCCTTGGGTTATCGATTGCTGGCCGCTCAGCGCTGGGGCGATTTGGGCGATGGTCACATCAGTGCTCGCGATCCGGAGCGTACTGACTGTTTTTGGATGCTGCGGTACGGCGTTTCTTATCATGCAGCGAAGGTCTCCGATTTGGTGCTGGTCGGCCCGGACGGCTCTCTGATAGAGGGTGAAGGTGCTGTGAATGTTGCCGGTTACTATATTCACCAGCCGATCTTGGCAGCGCGCCCCGATGCTGTTAGCGCGGTACATGTGCACACAGGCTGGGGTACACCCTTTTCCTCGGAAGCTCGTTTGCTGGAGCCTATTACCCAGGAGGCCTGTATTTTCTTCGAAGACCATGCATTGTTCGACGATGAAGAAGTTCAGGTTCAAAGCCTCGAGGCGGGTGCTCGAATCGCCGAGGCGCTGGGTAACACACGAGCCATTATCCTGCGTAACCACGGTTTGTTGACAGTGGGAGATAGCGTCGCAGAGGCTGTGGGTAGTTTTGTCTATATGGAACGTGTGGCCGAGGCGCATATGAAGGTCAAGCAGGTGAAGCCCATCTCAGCAGCAGCAGCTCGATTTGCTCAAGCTGATTTAGTTAGCCAGGGTATCGGCCGCTCTGGTTTTGCGTCGTTGGTGCGACGTCATATTGGTGATCCCGAGATCGTAACCCATTAAGCAGAATTCAAGATAAAAGGTCCGCGTTAGCAGCGACCTTTTGCGTGGTGAAAACGCGCCTTATTGGATTCGTAGTGGGGCTGGAACCAGTTGCTAGCGCCAATAGAGAATCGTTCGGACACTCGGTGCGCTAGTGTTTGTCTAGACGCAAATTTAACCTAATAATAATAAGGAGAAATAGAATGGATTTTTTAATGAACACAACTATTTTGGCGCCCGCGGCGGTTTTAGTGGCCTGGTCTATGGTCATGATGCTTTGGGTTGTCGTGACTCGCTTACGCGCCTTCGGTGAGGCGGGCGTCGATCTGGCGAATGCTGAGCCGGGTGGCCGTTATGCGGATCTTGAAGCGACGATGCCAGCAAAGGTTAACTGGAAAGCGCATAATTTTACGCATCTGATGGAACAGCCTACCATTTTTTACGCCGTGGTTTGCATTATCGCTATTGCCGGTGGTAGTGGTGCTGTCGTGGCGTGGGCTTGGGCCTATACCGTTATTCGTATTATCCATAGCTTGTGGCAATCATTGGTCAATACCATACCGATTCGATTTGCGCTGTTTGTCGGCTCCAATGTTTGTCTGCTGGTATTGAGTTATCACGCATTGAGTCTGACCCTGAGCTAAGCTCGCTACGGTGGCGCTCATCTTATGCGGGTTGTCACCGCCTGTGGCGTACCCAGAATAGTGTAGGTGTGCCCATTTCATCCCAGCATCAGTGCTTGTGGATGAGGTTTACGTCAGTGGCAATGGCAGGAGATCGTGACAATGCGTACACGAGTCCGCCTTCAAGGAGATTGGCCAGCATGAGCGCTATTCCCAACGAGTTTGATCCTGCCGACGTGGCATCTAGGTCTGCGCCAGAGCAACAGATGTATCACGTAGAAAACACCTCGCAAGAGCCGATGAAGTCGGTACTCGAAAATAATCCGGAGATCTACTTTGTGCCACCCAAGCGTCGTGGCGATTGGGGTACATGGGAATTCAAGCCGGGATCCTATTACGACACGACAGTAGGTGCAAAACACCCCTTTTGGCGTGATAAGGACTTGCCGCAGGCCAGTAAAAATATCGACCAGCTGCGCGCAGACATGTTGAAGTGGGGTTACTGTAAGGTTGAAGATGCGTTGAGTCCTGATCAGGTAGCTGTTATCCGACAGCGGGTACTAGAGCAAGCTGAGGGCGAAAGGCTAGCGGGCATTGCCCAAAGGACGCCTAGCGGTCAAAACATCAATTGCTGCGTGAACAAGGGGCTGTGTTTTGAAGGCTTGATAGAGCAGCACCCTGGTGCTGTTCAGGGTGGCCCCTTAATTGAGCAGTTGGTAACCGAAGCCCTGGGCGCCGGCTGGATCTGTACTTCTCTTATTGCGGCTATTTCCTTGGAGGGTGGCGTGCCGCAAGCCTTGCATCAAGATCAAAATAACGCGTTAGATTCTAAAAGCCCAATGTCGATTAATATCCTCACGCCGATTACCGACGTTGACGAGACGAACGGCGGCACGTTGGTGATCCCGGGCAGCCATGTTGTGTTGTCTGAAGCGATGCGCGCCAACAAGCCCGTTGGTAAACTACCGCCCGCCATTAACATTGACGCGAAAGCCGGCACCATGGTCATCACAGACGGTCGCTTGTTGCACGGTACAGGCATTAATCATACTAGTTTACCGCGCATTGTGATGCTCAACGGTATGCAAAAACCTTTTTTGCGCCAACAAGAGAACTGGATGTTGTCCGTTAGCCCGGAAGTGTTGCAGCGAGCCAGCGCGAAGTTACTGCACCGCATGGGTTATCAAGCGACAAATGCGGCGCAAACCAACGAGGGTCATGGTTTTGGAGCGCGGGGTCTGGTGGGCGAGGCAGCGGGTTCAACTCGGGATTTCCGACTAGCTGCCGATCGAGGCGAATACTTGCGGGTGGGTCCGCTGGGTCCGAACTCAAGCTCGCAGAATTTCAATGCACCGTTCACGTTGCGTGATGTTGTGCGCAAGGCCAGGGCGGGCGGGCAGAGTGCGCCAGTCGGTATCGGTGGCGTGAAGCCAAATTAAGGTTTAGATATGGATCCCATCAGTCAAGGTGCACTCGGCGCCGCACTCGCGCAGAGTGGCGGCGATCGAAACAAGATTAAAGCGGGAACAATTCTTGGATGTTTCGGTGGATTAGCGCCAGACTTAGATATCCTCATTTTTTCACCAACTGATCCGCTGCTGTTTCTCGAGTTTCATCGCCAATTCACCCACTCTCTGGTTTTCATTCCTGTCGGCGCGCTGTTGGTGGCGTTGGTGATGCATCACCTGGTCCGCAGGTTCTTGTCGCTGATTGATCTCAGGTTCAGGGAAACATATCTGTTTTGCCTGCTCGGCTATGCGACTCACGGATTACTGGACGCCTGTACGTCCTATGGCACGCAGCTGTTGTGGCCGTTTACCTCCGAGCGCTTTGCCTGGAATAATATTTCTATTATAGATCCCCTTTTCACCCTGCCGGTGCTTGGACTCGCGATCATCGGGGTGTATCGCAAGAACCCCTGGTTCGGAAGAGCGGCGTTCGGTTGGGCAATCTGCTATTTATTGTTTGGCGTCTTGCAAAGAGATCGCGCAATAGCCGGCGGCTATGAGCTTGCAGCGCTTCGAGGTCACGAGCCGATTCGGCTGGAGGCGAAGCCGGGATTCGCTAATCTTCTGCTGTGGAAAGTGGTTTACGAAACCGATGACTATTTCCACGTTGATGGTGTTCGGGTTGGCTTCGAGAACAAAAAGTTTCCCGGCGACCGCGCGCTGAAGTTAAATCTGGATATTCATTTCAATTGGCTGGATCAAGGCAGTCAACAGGCACGAGACATAGAGCGTTTTCGATGGTTCTCGAATAATTATCTGGCGATCGACCCAAAAAATTCTAACAGAATCATTGATGTTCGTTACTCAGTGGTTCCCAACGAGGTAGATGCGCTTTGGGCCATAGACCTGGATTCAAAAAAATCCATAGAAGCCCACATCGACTGGATTGTACTGCGTAACACCGACAGTGCTCAGACAAGCAGGTGGTGGAAAATGTTAACGGAATAATGAGCTGGTTTGAATCCGGCCAGCGCCATAGTCGAGTTTGATGTTGGACTTCTAAATTCTAGAAAATTGAATCAGGCGGCAGGTCATTGTTTGAATGATGACGATTTGAATTCTTGTTATCAACTGGCTTGCATGTTGTGGAGGTTGGCGCAGGTTTTTTTGTACTCGAGGCGGAGCCGTCTAATGTTTTTGTAATTTCCCCGGATCTGAGTCTCCATTCGTTGAAGGTCTGCACGCCAGGCCTTGAGAAATAATTGCTCAATTGCCTCGGCGCTCAATGCCTGTGGTCCTACCCGTTTGGCGTTGGCAATAAAAACATGCATTTTCTGGGTCTCAAGATTAGCGAGTTCTGGCGACTGACTTTCTCTCATGTAGGCGCCAGCTAGCATCCGGTGATAAACGGCACAGGTCGTGTACGATTCCATTGAGTTGGAGTCAGTCTCGGCAAACACGTTTGCGCTCGAGAGTGCCAGTGTCAGCACGGTCGCCTTTAATCTGCTGTTAGCATAAATGATTGTCATTGCATATGCCTGCTGATTGCTGTCGGGCCATGGCGTGAGGCAGACGCTAATTCGCTTCCCGAAGCCTAGCGTAACTATGGCTCGCATTCAAAGTATAAGAAGTCGTGATGAACAATAAAGGCGGCTCGTGGGGTTCCTGCAGGTGTTCTCTCGGCGGCGTCACAAAGTTTGCTTGCCGGCGACTTGGCATTCCATTCAGTGTCAGGTAAGGAAATGCCCGAAGGTAGCTTCGAGTTCTTGGTTAACAATATCTCTTTGTCTAACTGCACAAAGACTTCTTCTATGTAGGTAAACGCTGGTAAGGTATGGAAGCTCGAGATACTTATAGCTTGATTCGAATCGAGATGGTTTGACGAGAAACTGACTGCCATGTCTGAGCCGCTAATTATGCTAATTTGAACCATGCCGATGCCTGCCAGAATAACGAGAAAGTGTCGTATTTTTCTGGTGACTGTCCGCTTGACCACCGTGGAGTAACCTCACGAAAGTGCAAAAGAACACGAAACAGCTGGGCTTGTGGATGTGCACGGCGCTGGTTATTGGCAATATGATTGGCTCCGGTATATTTCTTCTGCCATCGTCCCTGGCAGCCTATGGCGGCATCAGCATAGTAGGTTGGTTGTTCACCGCCTTTGGTGCCTTAATGACGGCGCTGGTTTTTGTTCGTCTGAGTCGCAAGCATCCCGCGCAAGGGGGGCCTTATGCCTATACTCGCGATGGATTTGGGCGGTTAGCAGGTTTTACAGTAGCCTGGGGCTATTGGGTCTCGTTATGGTGCGGTAACGCGGCGATTGCCGTGGCGATGGTTTCCTACTTAAGCGTGTTTTTCCCCATGCTGCATGCAAGCCCTTTATCTGGCGTCGCGGTAGCTTTGAGTGCCATTTGGCTGTTGACTGCGGTTAACTGCATTGGCCTGAAAGAGGCTGGTATTATTCAATTGACAGCCACGGTGCTGAAGCTCGTACCGCTTCTTGTCATTGGTGTGGCGGTGGTGTTTTATTTTGATAGGGCGGCATTTACGCCTTTGAACACCAGCACGGTATCTAATTTTGATGCAGTCACTGCCACAGCGGCTTTGACCCTATGGGCTTTTTTGGGCCTAGAGTCAGCAACGGTGCCTGCCGACAGTGTCGAGAATCCTACTGTTAATATTCCTCGTGCAACGTTATTAGGTTTTTTGATTGCGGCCGTGGTCTATATCTCCAGCACGGCGACCATTCTGAGTGTCGTGCCACAGACAGATCTTGTTAGCTCTTCAGCGCCGTTCGCAGATGCTGCACGCTTGATGTGGGGTGAGTGGGCTGGCTACTTCATTGCATTTATCGCCGTCATCAGTTGCTTTGGTGCGCTGAACGGCTGGACGCTGATTCAAGGTCAGATGCCCATGGCGGCGGCCAACGATGGGATTTTTCCAGCCATATTCAAAGGTCATCCGGAGTCGGGAGTGCCTAAGGCGGGCTTAATTATTTCTAGTGCACTGGTCTCTGTGTTGACTATTTCTAATTACGCCGGCGGTTTGGTCGCCTTGTTCACCTATACGATTCTGCTGTCTACCCTCGCCGTGTTGGTGCCTTATCTCTTTACGATCTTATATGAGTTAAAACTCACCTGGCTGCGGCGAGGTGGGCTTGGTAAGTGGTTGACCCTACTTTCCGGCTTGCTGGCGCTGGCTTATACCTTGTGGGCAATCTCTGGCATTGGCCAGGAAGCGCTGTTGGGTGGAGTGGGTTTGATGTTGCTGGGCGTGCCAGTTTATTGGTGGATGCAGCGAGCATCTGTCGTTAAGCTGGGCGAAGCCAGCGAGGCTAATTCAGCTGAGGTTAAACTTACTCAATAACCATAAGCTCAATAACCAAAAGCTCAATAACCAAAAGCTCAATAACCAAAAGCTCAATAACAACTTGCTATCGAAGGAATCTGTATCTCGTGCCCCTGAATGAATATGACAATCTGACTTGGGTGGCCGTGCGCGGCCCCAAAGCTGCGTTTAAAGACGACCCGCGTATCGACGCGCAATGGCAACCCCTGCGTTTTCACACCCGGCCCGATTTTGACGCTGCTATTGTTGAGCACCAAGCCTTTGTTGAATGTCTGACGAATGCGGGTTGCAAAGTGCTCTATCTGGACGATGCTGAGGGATTAACCCTGGATAGCATCTATACCCGTGATGCGTTGCTGGTCTCTCCGAAAGGACTGATTCGGTGCCATATGGGTCGATCCACGCGCCGCAGTGAGCCGGCGCTCAACAGCACGCAACTTGCCGCTCAACTAGCCTCGCCGGACTCACCGTATGCTCAACAGCACCCGCCAATAACCATCGCCGGTGAAATATACGCCCCGGGCACGCTCGAAGGCGGTGATCTGATCTGGCTGGATGATCAGCGTTTGGCGGTAGGACTCGGCCCGAGAACCAATCAAGCAGGTATTGATCAGCTTAAGCAGATAGTTGGCCCTGATGTGGAAGTCCATGTCGTGCCGCTGCCTGCGCCCACGCATCCTGAGGATGTCTTTCATCTGATGAGCATGATCTCACCTTTAGCCAAAGATCTGGCGTTGATCTACCGGCCGTTGATGCCTGCCAGCTTTCTACAGTGGTTAACGGCGCTCGGTATCGAACTGGTAGAAGTGCCCGACATTGAGTTTCCCACCATGGGCTGTAATGTGCTCGCCACTGCACCGCGGCAAGTGTTGATGCTGGATGGACTCGACGTGACGCGACAACGCCTGATAGCGGCGGGCTGCCAAGTCACGGTTTATCAAGGCGACCATATCAGTCGTAAGGGTGAGGGCGGCCCCACCTGTTTGACCCGACCCCTGGTTCGAAGCCTCAATAGGGTTCAATGATCGGCTCTAAGGGCGACGACAGCCTGGCGCGCAACCTGTTTGGCGAGTTGAATTGAACAGGGTGGTGATGACAATGCGGCGACCCGCGCGCTAGTATGTTCCCTTTACGATCAGCAGGTACGCCATGACAGATATGACACTCGAGGAGGCCGTGCGCGCTCGCCGTTCAGTGCGTGGGTTTTTGCCGAAGTCGGTGCCGCAGGCATTGATGACCCAGGTTTTTGAGCTGGCCCAATGGGCCCCGTCAGGTACGAACGTGCAGCCTTGGCAAGTTTGCGTCGCCTCGGGAGCGACTCGCGATGCGCTACGAGAAAGTTTTATGCAGCGAGTGAGAGCCAAGGAGCCAGCGACGCCAGACTATTCTGACGGCCGCATCGCCGAGCAATTTCGTGGCCGCCGACGCGAGTGCGCGCGAGTCCTTTTCGACGCCATGGGCATCGACTGGGAAGACAAGCCGGGTCGCGCTGCCGCGAGCTTTCGCAATTTCGAGATGTTCGATGCGCCCCACATGGCTTTTTTGTGTATGGATGATGTCTTTGGCAAGCAGTCCGCAGCCGATGTTGGGATGTACACACAAACACTGATGTTGGCGCTGACAGCACATGGCCTGGCGTCCTGCGCCCAAGGTACCATGGCGCATTATCCGGATGTGGTGCGTGACACCTTTAACCTTGGTTCGGAAATAAAAGTCCTGTTCGGTCTTGGCTTTGGCTATGAAGATGTAAGCGTGCCCGCCAATACCGCCCGCACCACCAGAGCGCCGTTGGCAGAGACAGTGACATTCTTGAATTAGAATGACGGGCAGGGCAGGGTCAGCATAGGATCCAGTCCCAAGATCCTGTTACTGTCGTGGCAAGTGACCTCGTCTATAGTGTACGGCTGGACGACGCCTAGTCTGCCTCGGTGATTGAAAATTAACCCTAGATCGTCTAGTTTGAAATAAAATATCGATGCATCGCTTTAGGTTCACCGGCTAAGACGGTAACGTGAACTAATGAATCATGACTGGAGCTCACTATGACGACCGAACTACAAATGCTGGTACTTACGGCGATTTTTACAGTGTTACTTTGGGTGCCTTATATTCTTTGTCACATATTGCGTTATGGACCTGTGCAGGCCTTGTCTTACGCCGCAGACGGTAAACCTCTGCCGGATTGGGCGACGCGACTCAAGAAGGCCCATGGCAATGCTATTGAAAATTTACCAATCTTTGCCATAGCGATATTGGTTGCCCACGTGTTGAGCATTTCCACGCCCGTGACCGTGTTCGCGGCGCAGACCTACTTGCTTGCCCGAATTCTGCACGCGGTGGGCTATGCGTCAAATCTGCCGCTGGCTCGAAGCCTGACCTTCGCTGCAGGCCTAATCGCGACATTAGCGATCTTCCGGGAAATTTTGGTCGCCGTATAGTAACCAAACTGACCGAGTGTTACGTGAGAATGGCCGTTGAGGTTTGGCGCCAATTGGCGCCAAAGGACCGGTTCATTTTGACGCGAATATTTAGCAGTGTCACGGGTGCTGCCGGCGGTGGGAATGTCGCCGCGCCAAACGTGACGCCTCGGCGGCTCAGTGGCAGAGTCAGAGAACCTACCTGGCAATGAGGTTCATGGCATGACTAACGCTGACCGAACTGCTGATGATCCGGGCAAAGATGGTTGGAGGCTAGTTTTTCCGCGATCAAAAGACAAGCGTGTTTGGTTCGCAGCAAATTCGTTTTATGCCGGAGCATAATGACGCTGGCGTTTTAGCCATCTTGAAGCGCTGATGCCAACCAAAAGTGTGTGGCGCGGATCAGGTGCCGGCAGACCTTTGTCCTACAATTTGCAATGATTCAGTGATGTCGTCATCACTGCCAGTGGCGGTGAAAAGTTAACCTGGGATGAAGCCCTGGCGCAAACCGTTGCCGATCGGTCTCATTATTCTCCGCCGTGGTGAAATCAACGCGAGGAATACTTTGGCGCCTCGGCCTCCATATTCGCTTTGCTATTCAATCCGCGAATAAATCCATTGTTGGTGTTATCGCTGCGTGTCTGATTGCCGCAGGTCGACTGGACGCCGCCACCGTTATCGATAGAATATTCGAGGGTGGCAACCCAGAACTTTTTGCCAAGGCAGGATTGCAGACGCGATCAGACTGGTGCTAAACCAAGGACCTCCTCGACATCACCGTCAACGCGACGGCGCCCACCAGAAAGGTCCCGATATACACTAGGCTGATGGTTCCGAGGCCAAAACTCGGTAGTACTGGCGCCATCAGGGTCAAAATGTGAAAGCCAAGTACCAGGATAGCAACGTTAAAAAATGCCAGTTCCTTGGCGATGGGCGTGCTCAGGTCAGGGTCGAGAATTCGTAGCAATAACAAGCCACTGCCTGTAGAACCCGTACAACAGCCAAAGATAGTTACGGCTCGTTCAATGCTATAGTTTTGCAGCAGGCGGGCAAAGCCGAAGCACAGCAACCCCGTAGTCACAGCAATAGCGACGCAAGTCAGGATGATCGGCAGCAGATAAGCGCTGAGCAGCGAAAACTGGATGCTCATGAGGGTCGCCACCACCATTAAGTCCACCGAGGTTCCTGTAATGCGCTTCTGGGTGTCGTTATCAATCAGGTGTCCCCAACCGAGACGGTCAATGCCCGCGCGCAGCAGCACACAAACAATTAAGCCATGAAAGAAGAACAAGTTGTGGCTGAAGATCAGTCCGAGATTCACGCCGCCCAACTGCCACGTGTTGGCGAAAGGTTGGATGAATGCCAGATACTGGTCGGTGAGCACATAGGCCAAGCCTAAAATCGCCAGATGAAATGTCAGGGAATCGACATTCGCCGCATGGGTCACTTGAGTACCTGCCGAGACCTTCGATTCAGGTTGCATGATGCCCTTCAGAAATTCCTCGTCGATGCGCGCGGTCTTGTTGGCATGACTACCGCGCCGAATGGCCTGCCGTGCCATGGGAACGCCCACAACAAAGGCGACAAGAAATCCCGCCGAGGCATAGATCAGGCCGAAGTCTACGGCATGTTGGATGCCCAGGGCGTTCTCCCAGATGCCACCCAACGCCAGAGCCTGGCCTGGTCCTTGCGTGAATCCGTGGGTGGCAATCATGCCGAGAAAATACGACAAATCACCCCCGGTGAGGTAGTTGTAAAGTACGATGACGACTAGACCTACCATAGCCTGCATCACAAGGCTCATGACCCATATCACGGCCAGCCAGCTGCCACCGGCGACCACGGAAGGTGCCTTGCCCACTCGCGGGTCGCTGCCCGTAAGCACCAATGACATAAAGCTCAAGGTAAAAAAATGGAAGGCAAAGACGGTGAAGTCACTGTTGATCAAGCCAAAGGACAGGTCAAGATTCACTAACGCGAAACCCAGCAGGCCAGCGATCAGGCTTGCCGGCACCAGTGCCGACTGGATCCAGGCAAAGCGGGCCCGTAGGCCGACACCCGCCAGAATCAGGCTGACCATAAAGGCAAAGGCAATAACGCCAGGAAATGTGGCTGCCATAATTGTTAATCCTGTTTACACATTGAAGGGGGTTACTCTGCCCTCGGTGCGGCAGGTTGACGTTGTGCGGCGTAACACATCGAAGTTCGGCGTTGGTTGCGCCAGTATAGATACGCTAGCGAAATACTGCTCCAGTGCCTTGGCTGCGCTCAGTAACCGCTGGTCTGAATACATGGCCCCGACCACTTGGATACCAAATGGCGTGCCCTGCTCGTCTAGGCCGCAAGGTAGTGCCACAACCGGGTGGCCGACTACGGTCAATGACGAGGTCAGCGCCAGCCACGCCATGTAGTTTTCCACGGGCTTGGCATCAATCTGCTGTGGGTTCAGGTGCTGCCAAGGAAACGGTGGAATGCTGACCCCGGGGCAGAGCACCAAGTCATAGTCGTCAAAGATACTGCGAAAGGATTGGAATAGCGCCATCTGCCGGCGTCGGGCGCTGGCAATAGCTGCCATGGGCGTTGTCAGGGCAGACCGATAGGTCGCCTGGATATTCGGATTGAAGCCTGCATCCCAGCTGCTGGCCTGATCAATATACTGGGTTACAAACAGGTCCTGGCGCACGTGCCAGTCCACGTCAGGTGCATCCGTCAGGTCGATGTTATGCCAGTCACAGGTACCGAACTGAGGCGCAATCAGGTTCATCCTGTCCGTGAAAGTGCGCCGAATAGTCTCAGATACCAGCACACCACCCAGATCTGCCGTCACCGCCACTCGCAAGCCGCTGAGGTCGACATCATCAAGCTGCGCCAAGTGATTGGCGTCCAACGGAAAAGCCATGGGGTCCAGGCTGGCATTGGCGTCGCGCTGGGCGATCACAGACAGCAGTAGGGCGACATCACTCACTGACCTCGCCATGGGGCCCTGGACGCTATAATTAGTCTGGAGGGTCGAACGACCTTCATTGGGAACAACGCCGGGCGTGGCACGATAACCAACAACGCCGCAGTAGCAGGCTGGAATACGTAAGCTGCCACCATGATCAGACCCTGTGGCCAGCGGCGCCATGTGGGTAGCGACGGCGACGGCCGAGCCGCCAGACGATCCGCCGCAGGTCAAATCAGGGTTGTAGGGATTGCCCGTTGCACCGAACAAGCGGTTGACCGTATTGGCGCCGATGCTGGACTCAGGAATATTGGTCTTGCCGATGATGATGCCGCCGGCCTCGCGAATGCGCTGCACAATGCCCGCATCCTCTTCTGGAATGTTGTCCGCATAGGCCGCAGAGCCATAAGTGGTGCGGATACCGCGAGTAGCCTGGATGTCCTTGATAGCGACCGGTAGACCGTGGAGTGGACCCAAGGCGTCGCCCCGGTTAGCGGTCTGCGTCGCCAACTGTGCTTGTTCCCGAGCCCGGTCATAGGCGCGAGTAATCATGGCATTAACCACGGGGTCTACTTGCTCGATCTGCGCAATACAGCTTTCCAGCAGCGCATCGGGTGTCAATTCGCCCTGCCTGATCATTTCAATCGCATCGGTGGCATTTAGCGCTGAGGGTCGTTCGCTCATATCTACCTGTTTTGCAGTGCCGTCAGCCTCCAACATACCACTGTGACGGCCCGTTGTGCCAATTGACTTCGTCGACATGCGTGACTAATCTCGATCAATACAGTAGCTGCGAGAATAGAACGGGTGACTTAAATCATGACTGAGCCAACTGCGCTGAGTATTGTTCTGACGGGTGGCGCCACGGGCATTGGTGCGGCAACGGTGGCGCGACTGGAGGCCCAAGGACACCGGATAACTATTCTCGATATAGTTCAGCCTGCAGTCGCTTTTGGCTTTATTCAATGTGATCTCAGCGACCCTGCCGCGATTGATCGTGCCATCGCGCAACTGCCGGGTCAGATCGACAGGCTAATCAATGTTGCTGGGGTGTCGAATGCCGCGCCAGACGAGAAGGTCTTGCAGGTGAATTTTCTCGGCCTGCGCTACCTGACAGAGCAGCTAGTGCCGCGTATCTCTGACGGCGGCTGTGTCGTTAATGTGGCATCCTCCGCCGGTTATGACTGGCGCAACCGTCAGACGCTCATCGATGGCCTGTTGGATACGCCTGACTTTGATGCTGGCATGCAGTGGCTGCAAGTCAATCAGGCGGCGTGGCAAGCAAACCCGTACAAATTTTCCAAACAATGTGCCGCTGCCTATACTTACAGGGCTGCAGGTCTTGCCAGTCAGCGAGGTGTGCGAGTCAATTGCGTCAACCCGGGCTCTACCGGCACTCGGCTAACTGCTGATTTCAAGCAACTAGTCGGCGCGGAAAAGTATGACTGGGGGGTGCAGCAGATTGGTCGCGAGGGCGAGCCTGACGATATCGCAGAGGTGATTGAGTTTCTGGCAACAGGTAATAACCGCTGGCTGAATGGGGTCGAGTTGGTCGTTGATGGTGGCTATATCGCCGGCCTGACCGGTGGCTGGATCGACCTGCAACAATCACCTAAGTAATGGGATAAGAGGCAAAGTGAGCGCCGATCCCATTATTCAGGTTTTTGATATAACACGACGAACTGGCTGGTTTTTCCTCGAATCGAAGGGTTAAACACATGGGCAGTAAGGGGGTCTTTCGAGTTTTTAAGAAGATCCGACTTGCGCACAAGGCTGAGACCGCTGTCAGTTGCCATCTGGGTTACCAAGCTTTCTTCGATACGGTGAATAGTGCCGCCTGCTGCAAGCCCTGCGTCTTGGGCAGCAAGGTGGTCTATGGCTAGGAACAAGCCGCCGGGTTTTAGAATACGATAAATTTCATTGAAGGCGGTAGCCGCGTCACCGAGATTAACCCCTTCAGGTGCAAATCCCAGTTCATGGGGCCCCTGAATCCAAGTCACCAAATCTATTGCGTTGTCGGCAGCATCCAGGGTATCGAAATTGGTTAAGCTTACTCGAACATTAGCTAGCCGGTTATTGGCTGTGCGCAGGTCGATGCGATCACCAACGAAGCCCATCAGGCCAGGTGCCTCGTGCAGCACAACGCTGCCATTAGCGCCAACCGCACGGCTGATGATCTCCGTAAAATAGCCTCCGCCCGCTTCCACTTCAAAGATATCCATTCCGGTCTGAAGACCTGCAAAGTCCAGAATTTCCGCAGGCTTGCGAGTTGCATCGGCAGCAGTGTCGGCTGCTGGGCGGTTTGGGTGAGCCAGCGCTGCGGCGACATCAGCGTCCGCGCCAAAAACAAGACCGCTGCCTATAGCCAGCACCATCATTAAACCGCCAGCGGCCCAGTCTCTCACTCTGCTTGTGGTTAAATTCATGTTCGTTGCCTTTGCGTGAAGTAGGGAGCATAAGCGCTAATCATAAACACTAATCCTCATCGAGGACAGTTGATCTGTTGATGTCTGCACCTATACCGACGCTTTGGACTAACAGCAATGTTCTGGAATCCCTGCGAATATCTAGTCGATGACGCTGCCATCTGAGTTAACAAAATGTTCAGGTCTGACCTGCGTGTAAGAAGACCTGGAAACCCCCCAAGTCGATAAGACGTGGCATGCCTTTGAGCTGAAAATTTTTCGTTTCTCTGGCCCTTGACTTATCGTTTAGTGTTAAACTATAGTGGTTTAACGTTAAACTAATAGGAAAGACAGATGGCGTTGACAAGACGGGGCTTTATAAAGGTAATAGGTGCCGGAGGTGTCATTGTCGGCGCGTCAGCTTATGGCTTTGCAACAACCAGGACGCCGCAGGTAGCATTGGCCCCTTGGGGACTTGCTGGCAGCAAGGCCTATACAGACCCGCGCATGCGGGCACTTTCTTACGCAATCCTTGCGCCCAACCCGCACAATCGCCAGCCATGGAAAGTGGATCTGCGCACGCCGGGCGAGGCGATGCTGTATTGTGACCTCGAACGGTTGTTGCCCGAAACGGATCCGCCCAATCGTCAGATCACCATAGGGTTGGGTTGTTTTCTGGAGCTTTTGCGGATGGCCGCCGCTGAAGAGGGCATACTGGCGAAAGTGACACCTTTCCCGCAAGGTGCAGGGGAAGACTTGCTTGATGCCCGCCCGGTTGCGCGCATTCAGTTCTTAACCGGTGAAGCGACGCCTGACCCGCTCTTCAAGCAGGTGATGCAGCGGCGTTCTTTGAAAGAACCGTTTGATACTGAACGCCCGGTCACAACATCGGTGCTCGAAGAACTTGCGATGGTTGTCGACGACACTGTACAGGTGGCCGCGACGAACGATCCCCAGCGGATCAAAGATTTGCGTGATCTCAGCTGGCGCGCGCACTACATCGAGACCATGACGCCACGTACCCTGCAAGAAAGCATTGATTTGATGCGCATTGGCAAACGTGAAATCAATGCAAATCCAGACGGCATCGATCTTGGCGGTGCTTTTCTCGAGGGTTTGTCGCTCCTCGGCCAACTGGATCGCCAGCAACTCGCTGATCAAAAATCTGCGGCCTTCCAACAGGGCATCGATATGTACAGGGCGATGATGTTCAGTGGTATGGGATATATCTGGCTCGGTACGGAAACCAACTCGCGGGCTGACCAGTTGCGCTCCGGTGCCAATTGGCTGCGGGTTAACCTTAAAGCGACAGCATTAGGATTAGGCCTTCATCCTATCAGTCAGGCGCTGCAGGAGTACCCGGAGATGTCGGAAACTTTTGCCGAGATTCATTCGAAACTGGGCGTTTCACTGACCGACAGCAATGGGCCCCGGGTGCAGATGTTCGGACGACTCGGCTACGGTCCATCGTTAGCCGAAACGCCGAGGTGGAAGATCGAGACCAGACTGCTATGATTTCATTTTTAACCGATATTGAAGAGTAGCTCAGCGGCAATGACCAAGCATCAGGAAGAGGCAGTACTCTCGGCATTTTTCACCGAGATCGGTATCATTTCACAACTCTCGTTCAAGGCCTTCGAGCAAGTGCTGCCCCACGGTTTGACGGTTTCACAGTTCTCGGTACTGAATAACCTCTCGCGACTTGGCGACGGCAAAAGTCCTTCAGTACTCGCCAATGCGTTTCAGGTGACTAAAGGCGCCATGACGAATACTCTGGCAAAGCTTGAAGCCAGCGGTCTGGTCGAGGTCCGCGCTGATGCAACAGATCGACGAGGCAAGCAGGTCTTTTTGACGCCAGCGGGCATAAAAGCAAGAACCGTGGCGCTGAAATCCCGGGCACGTCTTCTCGAGGAGTTGCTGGGACCCTTTACAACAACAGACTTTGCCAACGCAACTCCCTTCCTCGCCAAGTTGCGAGCACATCTTGATGCGGCTCGAGATTGAGCGATGGGGTCGGAGTAAAGTGCCGGAGTAAATTTTACTCCGGCACTTTACTCCGACCCCACCCCATAACTGCCGCAGCGTTGGCAGGCAGCTAATCTGCGTCGTCAGGCGAGCTGGCTTTGCGAGCGGCCAAGGTGTCTATGTTGGCATTGTGCGCATCGCGATTGATCTTGTAAGTTGACACACACCACAAGCCGATCAAGAACAATGTGCAGTACAGCGGCAGGAACAGGCTGGCAAGGTTCATCCTGATTTCGTCGGTAACCTGCTCGAGGCTAGTGACGCCGTCAAGCCCCACCAACGACACAATCGTGCCCGCGCCGATGATGCCGCCAGCTGATATGGCCTTGCCAGCAAAGCCTCGGGCTGCATAAAACAAGCCTTCCGATCGTCGTGCCGTGGAGACTTCGCTGTCCTCCACCACATCTGCCATCATTGAATCCAGTAATACGCCACCGATGATGCTGCAAATGACTTCGGCGACGATAAACGCGCTATAAATACTCAAGCTCAGCCAGCTGCCCAGGCCCGGCCAATAACCAGACAGCAGCAAGATGTAAGGTATGGGATAGAGGCTGATATTGACCAAGATAGCGCCGATAGCAGCGTTCTTTTTGCCGTAGCGGCCGCCAAAATAGGGCGCGGCCCAATAGGCAATAGCGGGTGAGAGCATGACGCCGATTCCGGTAACGGCAATCTGCTGACCGGAGAAGCCGAAGAAGTAGGTCGTGTTATACAAATATAAAGCTGTGCCCAAGCCGCCGGCGATGCCGACGATGAGTCCGTAGAAGAACAGGGCGGCAAAGTTGCGGTTCTTCACTGACTGAAAGATTTGGCGAATTTCTCGGCCGATCTCCCTAAACTTGAAGCGCTCGGCGGGCTTTGGCAGCGCCGCCATGACTTTCTGGGTGCCGAGTGACGATAAGAGAATGACTAGCGCGATGATGCAGGCGCCGACAGTGGCATAAATAGTGTAGCCGGTTTGGACAGCGACCCCGTAAACCCCGACCCAGAACATAAAGTTCAGGGTGTGCAGCCCATTACCGCCATACCAGCCAAAGGCATAGCGTAACGCCAGCCACTTATTGCGATGATCATAATCTTTTTCGAGATCGGGCAGCATAGCCGTGGACGGCACCTCGAATAACGTTGTGCCGGTTCTGATGATCATGGCCAGCACCAGAATGTACCAGAAAGCGTTGCTGTCGGTAATTTCAATGACCGGATTAAACAGGGCATAGAAGGAAAACGGCAGCACAAATAGCGCCGCATACATGAACGGATGACGCCGGCCGAGGCGAGAATGGGTTTTGTCTGACCAATGACCGAGTAACAGGTCAGAGATGGCATCCCAGACCATCGCGATGGCCAGGGCGATAGAAGCCAAGTAACCGGGTACACCAAGTACCTGGTTGGCATAGATCAGCAGCAAATAACTGAAGGCGTTGTTCTTGATGCCATAGGCTGCAGAGGCTGAGCCGTAAAACCAGAATATTGGGCGCTTTTCTAAAGGTTTCGTTGTGATAGCAGTTGCCTCTTGTGTGGCTGCGTCGCCGGCTCGAGTGATGCGTGCTGATGCAAGTCAATTGTCTATGGCAATAATATACACGGTTATCGGGTTAACGAGAAATGCCCCAGGCGGGCCCCAGGCGGGCCCCAGGGAGGGCTCCAGGCAATGCAAGGAGCCGAGGTAAGCTGGGTCAGTATGCTGTGAGCCCGGACGTTGCTGCGGCGGTCTGTCTAGAGCATAGCTGATACCGCCGCGCAAAACTCCGTCGTTGTGCCTGTGCCCCCTTGATCTGGCGTTAGCACTTTACCTTGCTGATAGACCTGTTCTACGGCTCGTCTGATTCGCTGCGCGGCTTTCGGAAATTCCAGGTAATCAAGCATCATCGCCGCAGACAATAATGTGGCTGTTGGGTTAATGATATTTTTGCCGACGATATCAGGCGCAGAGCCGTGGGCGGACTCAAAATAGGCGTAGTCATCGCCATAGCAACCCGATGGTGCCAGGCCAAGACCGCCGATCAGGCCAGCTGCGCCGTCTGACATGATGTCGCCGTAAAGATTCGGCATGACCACCACGCCGAGATCTTCAGGATGGGTAATCATGCGGCACAAAAAATCATCGATAATAAAAGTGTTGTACTCAACATCAGGGTAAGACAGAGCGATCTCGTTAGCAATGTCGCGGAAATAGCCGTCAGATATGTGCAGCATGTTGTACTTGCAAGTCACGGTAACTTTCTTTTTGTCGCGCTTTCTGGCCAGTTCAAACGCATAGCGCACCACCCGACGAGTGCCTTTTTCGGTAATTGCCTTGATGGCAAATTTGCCAGGCGCCATGCTCGCCAATGAGGCTCTGGCATTTCTCGAGGTCAGATTCAGACCCGCGAGTTCCTCAAGGTCGCCTTCGATACCCAGATACATGTCTTCGAGATTTTCTCGAATAATCACGAAATCACAGTGCTCAGGGTGTGCCAGTGGGCTGTTATAGCCCGGTAGCCATTGGCACGGCCGAACATTGGCATAGGTTTGCTTACCCCAGCGTAGATAAAACAGGGCTGCCGTGCTGGCACCACTGGTGGAGCCGAAGAAGGTGGCATCTGAGGCGTCGATGGCATCTCGGGTGGCATCGGGGAAAAAATTTCCGGTTTGCGCCATGGCTTCCTGGCCAATCAGAGGTTTAATGAATTCAATCGGCAGTTGGAGCGATTCGAGAATTGCCAGTGCAGGCAGCATGACCTCCGGAGAGGCGTCATCACCATCAATTACAATTACACGTTTGGAAGTCATTTAGTCGCCTCGTTGGTATGCCGTTGTATGCTGTAAACCCTTAGGATAACGTGTGTTTTGATACATGCCCAGTGACAGACGTAGTATAGACCACGCAGGAGGGAGTCTCATGAGTGAACAATACATCAACATCGATACTAACTTAGGCCCCGTGGGTGCGGTCGTCACCGGGGTTGATCTGGCATTGCCGCTGAGCGACGGGGTACTCAACGAGATCAAAAATGCCTGGTATCAGCACCATGTATTGTTCTTTCCTGAGCAAGATTTGACGCCGACTCAACAGGCGGAATTTGGTGCGAGATTTGGCGAGTTGGATATCTATCCGTTTATGAAGGCGGTGGATTCGCACAAAAATGTGATCCCCATTATCAAGGAAAAGGCCGCCAAGATGAATTTTGGCGGAGCCTGGCATACGGATTCCTCTTATCTGCAGAAGCCGCCGATGGCGACTTTGCTTTATGCGGTTGAAGTGCCTGACGAGGGCGGTGACACGTTGTTTGCTGACGCCTCAGCTGCCTATGATGATCTGTCTCCCACCTTGCAGCGCATTTTAGAGAGCCATGCCGGCGTGTTTTCACCGAAGATAGTCCATGGTCAGGGCGGTGCTTATGCCGATCTGGCGGCAAAGTCGTCTGATCTTGGTGGCGCCTATGGTGGTGCAGACTCGGGTCGCAGCGATTTTGCCGAGAGCGAAGTGGAGCATCCGCTGATTCGTGTCCATCCGAATACCGGGCGCAAGAGTATTTATTGCAGCCGACCCCACACACACCGCATCAAGGGCATGACACGAGAAGAGAGCCTGCCTATCTTCGATTTTCTCATGGCTCATCTGACTCAGGATAAGTATGTCACGCGATTCAAGTGGCAAAAGGGCACCTTGGCCATGTGGGATAACCGTTGCCTGTTTCACAACGCCTTGAATGATTATCAAGGTCAGCGTCGGCATATGCTGCGTGTTATTGTGCAAGGCGAGCAGCCCTGCTAACGCTGTGTGCCAGGAAGGTCTATGAACGCTAAAACCCCGAGTCTGATTGCCACGGATGCCCTGGAGAAAATCACGGCGCCCCTGTCACAGGCGTGGACCCTGCCGCCGCAAGCCTATACCAGCAGCGAAATCTTCGCTGCTGAGGTGGATTCGATTTTTTCTAAAGACTGGATCTGTGTCGCCAGAATTGATCAAGTTAAAAGCCCTGGTGATTACATTTGCGCCGATCTACCGTCCCAACCGATTGTCGTCACTCGGGATCAGCAAGGCCAATTGCACGCCCTGTCACGGGTCTGTTTGCATCGGGCCATGCCTTTGGTGGAAGGTCAGGGCAATACCACGCGCTTGGTGTGTCCCTATCATCGCTGGTCCTATGCACTAGACGGTAAACTCCGCAGTGCACCGATGATGACGGGGGTTGAGGGGTTCGTTGAATCCGCCCAGTGCCTGCCGGAACTGCAGCTTGAAGTCTGGCAAGGTTTTATTTTCGTTAATCTTGACCCGCAGGCGCAACCGCTGGCGCCACGCCTTTCTGGGCTTCTGCCCCTGGTCTCGAATTACGCCTTTAGCGAGATGCAAGTACTTGAAACTATTGAGTATGATAGTCCCTGGAATTGGAAGATTCTGGTGGAGAACTTTATGGAGGCCTACCACCATATCGGTCCCCATAAGCAGACTTTTGAACCTGCTTACCCTGCTCGCGACGCCGAAATCCTGGATAACGAGGGTCAGCCATGGGTATTCCTGAAAATGCCTGGCGGCCATCGAGTCACCGTCGAGGAAGGCGCTTTCCCAGCACTGACGCCGGCTCAGCAGCATGACCTGATTGCGGTCTGTGTGTTTCCTACCCTGTTGTTTGGCGCCTCGGCCGCGGGCGCCGCCTGGTACCAGCTCGAGCCTTACGGTGTGGATAAAATGCGTTTAAAAATCCATGGGTTGTACCACCCATCGATCACCGGCGAACCCAGTGCTGAAGATCGGGCGGATGTTGTGGCGATGCTGAAATTGATTCATGAGGAAGATATCGGCGTCAATCGTGGACCGTGGCAGGGACTGCAAGCGGCGATGACAACCCAGGGGCGGTTGAGTCTGTTTGAGCAGGGTATCTGGCAATTGAATCAATTGTGGGTGTCGAGTCTGGGTCTGAAACAGCCGAATCACTCGGGTTAAGCACAAGGAGTTGATTAACCAATGAGTGCAAACATACTGCCTGATTTTGCCTCGCTGGCACCACAGGTCAAGGGTCTCATGGAAGTCGAACACCTACCGGCGGATTTTGTCGCGGTGGTTGAGCGCTGGTATTTGCCCATAGCAGCTCGAATTGCGCAGGCGCAGTCCCAGCAGACTGGGACCTTGTTGGTGAGTATCAGCGGTGCCCAGGGATCCGGCAAGTCGACGCTGACAGCCTTTTTAAAATTATTACTCAAGGCCACCTGGCAGCTCAATGCGGTGGATATCTCCCTCGATGATTTTTATCTTACCCACGCCGAGCGCCAACAACTGGCGCTGGTTGAGCATCCACTGTTAGCGACCCGTGGGGTGCCCGGCACGCACGATGTGACCCTGGCAACAGCCGTATTCGAGCAGCTGCGTCAGTGCTCAGTAGCGCAGCCCTGTCAGGTGCCGCGATTTGACAAGTCCGTGGATGATCGTCGGCCTGCCGCGAACTGGATGGTGGTGGACCATCGCGTTGACGTCATCTTGTTTGAAGGTTGGTGTAACAATGCGCCAGTCGCGACGGCTGACTCACTGCGAGAGCCGATCAATAGGCTAGAGGCACAGGAAGACCCAGACGGCAGTTGGCGCCATTATGTGAACGCCTGCTTGGGTCGTTACCACCAGGCATTGTTCAGTCAAACGGATCTGCTGGTGTATATCGCGATTCCGAGTTTTGACAAGGTCTACGAGTGGCGTCAATTGCAAGAGCAGAAGTTGGCAGAAAAAGCCGCAGCGAGTGCTGGCGTTATGAACTCGGTGCAATTGTCGCGCTTCATTCAACACTACGAGCGCCTCACTCGGCGCGGCCTTGAAGAATTGCCGAAGACTGCCGATATAGTGCTCAATCTTAATGCCGAGCATGGCGTCGACGGGCTGTTATTCAGGCCGTCAGGGTGACAGTATGACCTCTGACTGATTGCGACTATCAGTAGATGTAGGCATTTATTGTCTTCGGTGTAGGCGTGATTAAAGGGTTTTTAATTTCAGCAGCAGGTGCCTAAATGATGAAAAGCATATTGTTGGCCGGGGTCGTGTTCGCCATTTTGATGAGTTGCGCGAAGACCGATATAGAGGGCCACGGGACGATGCAAATGGGGTCTGGGATGATCGCAACGGATGCGCCGATTGATCTGATTCCGTCGGCGTTGGGCACCTACACCTGGGCCGTGAGTACAACAGTGCCGGCAGCGCAAGCCTACTTTAATCAAGGTATGCAGTTGCGCTATGCCTACAATGTCAATGAGGCGGCGCGGTCGATGGTGCAAGCCAGACGCGCTGATCCTGACTGTGCGATGTGTTTCTGGGGTGAGGCCTTTGCGCTGGGCTCGTTTCTGAATGGTGGTATGACTGCGGCGGCTGTACCGCAGGCATTTGCCGCTATTACTCGAGCGGCGGAATTGGCGGAAGGTCACGCTGATGGGGTGGAGCGAGCGCTCATACAGGCGGCTGTTGTGCGCTATCCCCAAGACTACCAACCGTCGAATCGCCGGCCAGTCGATGAGGCCTTTGCCGCAGCAATGGCGAAGGTTTATGCGCAATACCCTGACAATCACGAAGTGGCAACGGTCTATGCCGTCGCGCTATTTATGCTTGAGGATCGACACGGAAATCGAGACCTTGCTGACCCAGATTTGATTCGCTTACACGGGGTCCTGACCCGAGTCCTGGACGAAGATATCACCCACCCAGGGGCCTGTCATTTGTATATTCATGCCACCGAATCAAGTCAGGAACCCGGGCGGGCGTTAGCCTGTGCTGAGCACTTTGCCACCACAGTGCCGGTTGCCAGTCATGTCCAGCATATGCCATCCCATACCTGGAATGAGGTGGGCTTGTGGGGTCGCTCAGTGCGTACCAATATACTGGCGGTGCAGTCGGACTTGAAGGCAGGCAAGAACCTGGGGTTTTCCTATGGGCCGACCCACAATCTGCATATGTTGCTGTATTCGGCCTCCTTTGACGGTCAGAGTGCCGTGGCAATCCAGGCTGGCAAGGACTATCGAAAGGTCAGTGGCAATGCCATGTACGAGGTTCTAACCCTCGTCCGCTTTGGTCGATTCGACGAGGTGCTTGAGAATCAACGCCGCCCGAAAGACGCTGTGTCTGCTAGCTTGTGGGATTTTGCGCGCGGCTACGCCAGTCTGAAACAGGGCGACATCAAGACCGCAACCCGATTGCGCGACCAGGTTTTGGCCTTCGCTGAGACCACCGAAGATAGATTCAGATTCCATCCGGCGGGTCAGGTGGTGGGCACCCTAGGGCATATTTTGGCGGGCGAAATTCTCTGGGCTCAAGGGCAGTTGACCGGCGCGATCAGCGAATTTGAAAAAGCCGTAGAGATTGAAGACGCCATGGCGTTTGAT
This sequence comes from K189A clade bacterium, assembly GCA_018607725.1. Taxonomy (GTDB): domain Bacteria; phylum Pseudomonadota; class Gammaproteobacteria; order Pseudomonadales; family Azotimanducaceae; genus UBA4582. The sequence continues at coordinate 7,638 of JABBAY010000106.1, read as the reverse complement.
GAGCCCGAGCCGTTGCCATTTGCGGCGCGACATTGGCTCGGTGCGGCGTTGCTTGAGGCTGGTCGCGGGCGTGATGCCGAGCGCGTCTACGTTGAAGAACTGGCGGATCATCCGCGCAATGGCTGGTCATTATTCGGTCTTCAAGCCGCCCTGACTGCGCAGTCTAAAAAGGACCCGACGGTGGCTCAAGACTTTCTCGACAGCTGGGCAAGGTCAGATGTTTGGATCACCGCCTCGAAGTTCTAGGTGCGGTGATCTAGTTTTGAGCAGACCAGGCGGCATAGCCGCCGATAAGGCTGTAGACGTTGTCAAAGCCCTGTTCTGCCAGCCAATTGGCCACCGACTGGCTGCTGATGCCGTGGTAGCAACAAACCACGATGTTGCTTTCGCTCGTGGTGGCGTCCAACAGTTGCTGCATCGTGTCATTGTTCAAGGTCACGGCGTTCGTGATATGCCCGGCGGCATAGGAGCCTGGATCCCGGGTATCGAAGATCCGCAAGTCAGGGTCTTCTTGCATCAGGCTCTTCAGGCCTTTGATATCCAGGTGTCGAAACGTCATAAAGGTTATTTCCGGTCATTTGGCAGTGAAAACTCAAGCTAGCATCCTAAGCCACTGTGAGCCTCAAGTCATGGCTATATGGGTCTTAAGCTGAAAAATTGGCTGCATGCTACTTACCGGCGATGACGTTGGTGGGTGAGTTCGCAATTATTGCGATCCTTGCGTAGTATTAGGTGACTATCCTTTATTCGAGATCAACACCTATGACTATTGTTGTCGTCAAAGAAAGTATTGCTGCTAGCGCAGATGCCGTCTGGGAAATTCTAGCGAACTTTGGTGGAATTAAAGTGGGGGGGGCGATCACGGCCTTTCATATGGAAGGTGAAGGCGTCGGTGCAGTAAGAACGATCACGATGGGGGGCGGTCAGGTGATTGAGCGGCTTGAAACCTTTGATCCTGAGCAATTGACCTTCAGCTATGTCATTACCAATCAGGATTGTCCGCTGCCCGTAGCTAACTATTCCTCGGTGGTGCAGATCACTCGAGACGGTGCGAACGGGTGTACTGTGGAGTGGACTGGTACCTTCGAACCTCGCGGCGTGCCTGAAGCGCAAGCCGAAGAGATCATTGCGGGTATCTATGCCGGCGGCATCAAGGGTGCAAGCCAAGCGTTGGTGGGCTGAGACCGTGGCCGCAGAGCTGATTTCCCAATACCAGGTTTTCCGTGATGAAGTGCGTGCCATGTTGGCGGCGGAACTCACCGACGAGATCAAGCAAGCTACGGCGCAGAACACAACCGTGTTTGCCGATCGTGATGTGGCCTTGGCTTGGCAAAATATTCTGCACCAACGGGGTTGGGCTGGCGTCGCATGGCCCGTTGAATTTGGTGGTACCGGCTGGGACATTACCCAGCGGCATATCTTTGCTCAGGAATGTACTCGGGCGGGTGCGCCTGATTTGATCCCGTTGGGGCTGCGTATGCTGGCGCCGGTCTTGTTCCGTTACGGCACGAAATTCCAGCAGGATTACTACCTGCCGAAGATCCTTGCCGGTGAGCACTACTGGTGCCAAGGCTATTCCGAGCCGGGTTCTGGATCGGACTTGGCCAGCCTGCAAATGCGGGCGGTTCGCGATGGTGACGACTATGTTCTAGATGGCACCAAGATCTGGACCACTCACGCGCATTTTGCCGATCACATTTTTTGCCTGGTGCGTACGGACCCCACCGCCCGCAAGCAGGCAGGTATCAGTTTTATTCTGGTGGAGATGGACAGGCCAGGGGTATCAGTCAAGCCCATTATCACCCTCGCCGGTGACCACGAGGTGAATCAAGTTTTCTTTGATGCCGTTCGAGTTCCGATCACTCATCGAGTGGGTGCTGAGAACGATGGTTGGTCCGTTGCCAAATATCTTTTGGAATTTGAGCGCGGCGGCGGCACTGCTTCTACTGGTTTGTGGTCCGGCCTGCTAGAAGTCGAGGCGCTGCTTGACGATCTGGTGAAAGATCTGACTGCCAACGAGATGGCTGAGTTGCGTGGTCGAGCGGCAACCCTACAGATGGCCGTCACGGCGCTCCAGCAGATGGAAGATACGGTGCTGGCGAAGTTGGCTCGGGGCCAAAATCCAGGCCCGAATTCGTCTCTGCTCAAACTATTGTCGAGTAATTTGGGTCAGAGCCTGGCGGCTCTGAAAATGTCGACGCTGGCCTACTATGCCGTGCCGGATAATAACCAGCTGATGCGTCTGGGTGAGCCCGGTATCGGTACGCAAGCTGCACGGACCGCCACAGCGATCTATCTGAATAACCGTGCCTCGACGATCTTCGGTGGTTCGAATGAGGTGCAAAAGAATATTATTGCCAAGACGGTGCTGGGCTTGTGAAGTCTTCCGGTCTTGGTGCGTATGGTAAAGGCTGTTCGTCAAAATAAACGAGGTATCATCATGAGTCGAATATCACTGAAACAGGATCACGAACTGGACGAAGCGACGTTGAAAAACGTCAAAGCCATAGAAGCCGCCGGCGGCGATTCATCTCTGGCGCGCGGATTAGCCCATTGTCAGTCCTTCTTTAATGACTATTTCAAATTTTATGCGCCGGCGCGCCAGGGTCGATCCATTGATGAGGCGCTGATCGAGCTGGTCCGATTGAAAGTGGCGCGAGCCAATAATTGCTTCACTTGACTGAATGTACGGCTTCTGCAGGGTGCAGAACACGGTTTAACAGAACAAAAAATAGCGCAACTAGACAGTGAAACCAATGATTTTACTGCGGCTGAACAGCTGGCGGTGGAGTATGCCGAGCGGATGGCAACCGACCACCATAATATCGACTCAAATTTTTTTACGCGCCTACACACAGAATTTACAGATGAGCAGATCGTTGAGCTGGGCATGATGATCGGCCAGTTTATCGGTTTCGGTCGATTGCTGATGGTGCTCGACCTGGAGCCGAAATTCTGCGCCGTCGAGGGTGACTGATCACGCAGATAAGCCCGGCGAGCAAGGTGGTCGGCACAGCTTAAGTTTTGTTGTTGGGCTAACTAATCTCTTCGTTCTCGGGTTCGTGCTAGCAGTGCCATCAGGTTGACTGGAATGAATACTTTCGAGATGAGAGTAATCTTTATTTTGTCGGGTACGAAGGCTCGATGGCCGTTCTCCAAGGTTTGATTGTTCCGCACCATAAAGCCGGTTGATCAGCCTTGATAAGTGCTAAGGAGCTTGCTGTCAGCCTTGAGTAGCAGGGCCATGCGGCGTTCGGTGAGTGCTGCAAGAATAGCTTGGGAGCTGCTACACTGGAAAAAAATTAAGGACTGTCTCTATGAGTGAAGCCCCCAAATTATGGCCGCCCGCACCTGATCTGCGCCGAGATGAAATACGATTCAGTTTGAATGGCAATGACTTTGTTGGTCATCTAGTCGCGCCGCCGCTAACGGCCGGTCCTCGGCCATTGGTGTTAGTCATTCATAATTATCAGGGACTAAAATTTTTCGATGTTGATGTCGCCGAGTATTTGGCACGAGTGGGCTATGTGGGACTGGCAATTGATATGTATGGCAACACCGTGCCGGCAGATGAGCGCATTTTTCCGACGGATGTGAGCAAGATCGCCGACTATCAGAAGCAGTGTTTTGAAGGCATGGTGGCTATGGACCACGACCCAGCAGCATTTCGAGAATTGCTCGATGCTTGGTTGACCCGAGGCCTGGCCCATGAGAGCGTCGATTCAGCGTTACCGCCTGCAGCCATTGGTTATTGTTTTGGCGGTATGGCCGTACTGGAAGGCGTTCGCGGCGGCTTGAACCTGGGTGGCGTGGTATCGCTGCACGGTTTGTTGCAGACTGGGGAAGACCCGAACCCGGCTAAATATGGTGTGTCACGGCCCTCCGTAAAGGCCTGTGCCAACCAATACAACACCCAAACCATCGTGGTGATCGAGAATGGTGCGAATGACGAATTGGTGCCAGAGGCCAGCAAACAGCGGTTCTTTGCCGAAATGGACGCGGCCGGCGTTGACTGGGTCTTCCACCAATATGCGCAGACACCCCATGGATTTGCCCTGCCGCCCACGTTAGGGCCGCCCGGTCGGCTGTTTGAGGCAGCCGATCGACGTTCGACCATGAGTATGTTGAACTTGTTTCGGGAAATATTTCCGAATATTCCCCAGAACCCTGTGGCCCACAATGCCTCAGGTACGGCAATACCCTAGGTGTTGCGCCTGCAAAGGATTGATAAGCCTGTTGTTAGTAGGCCATGAGGGTAATTAATGATCACTGTTGAGACTGGTACAAATGAGCTGCTGTGTCACATCGAAGATCGGGTTGCGACGCTAACGCTGAACAAGCCGAGTAAAAAGAATGCGCTGGGTGACATACTCACGCCAGCCTTACGCCGAATGCTCGCTGTGCTCGAACAAGACCAGCGCGTCGGTTGTATTCTGCTGACGGGTGCTGGCAATGCGTTTTGTTCTGGTGGTGATATCAGCGGCATGGGGGGCGCGGCTGGCTCGCCGATGACGCCAGCCGAACGGGTGGCTGACCTGACGCACAAGCAGGTGACCTTGACCCAACGTCTATTTGAGCTTGATAAACTCACCATAGCCGCGCTGCCGGGTGCCGCTGCCGGCGCAGGATTGTCGATAGCGCTGGCCTGTGATCTGCGAGTTGCCGCTGAAAGTGCTTTTATGGTCACCGCATTTGCCAATATCGGTCTGTCTGGCGATTATGGTGGCACCTGGTTTTTGCCCCGTTTAATTGGCTTGGCAAAAGCCAAAGAGCTGTATTATACGGCTGACCGAGTGAGCGCCGCTGAGGCTGCCCATTTGGGTCTGGTGAATAAGGTGTTTGCCGATGTGACCTTCAGGCAAGACGCGTTTGATTATGCAAAGAAATTAGCTAACGGCCCAACTCGGGCGCTGGGCCGAATGAAAAAAAATCTGAATGCTGGACTTGATCAGAGCTTGACGGCCAGTCTTGCGTTAGAAGCGCAACACATGATTGCCAGCGGTGGCACCGATGAGTCCCGGGAAGCCATTCGCGCCTTCATGGAAAAACGACCACCTCGGTTTGATCGCGGTGAGCCCGCGAGCTAACGGGCTGAAGTTATACCGCCATTGCCATTCGAGTCTTTAATCCTTTTATCCTTCGAGTAAAACCTTCATGACACTAACGATGCCAGATAAACCCTTGAGCCGTGCCGATGCGCTTAAACAACTCACTGCGCCGGGTCAGCCGTTTGCAATGCAGGTATTGGATATTGGTGGTAATCCTTGTCGAGTCTATGTCAACGCACCTAATTCATTGCGAGAGTTATTTGCCGAGAATCGCAGTGACGAGACATTTTTTGTCTATGAAGACGAGCGTTACAGTTTTGAGGATATGTACCAGCGAGCGTCCACCATTGCCGCGACACTGGTGAATGACTATGGCGTCGGTCGCGGTGATCGGGTTGCGATCGCGATGCGCAACTATCCGGAATGGATCATGGCGTTTACAGCGATCACCTCGATCGGTGCGATTGCCGTAGCGATGAACGCTTTATGGGGCCCAGAAGAAATGGCTTATGGTTTGAGCCATAGTGGCGCTCGACTGGTTTTTGCTGATCAGGAGCGGGTCGACCGATTGGCACGCTGTGAGCCGGCTTTGGCTATCGATATTGTCGGGGTTCGCCTGACCGAGCCGGCGGCGCCCGGCGTGCGCTTGATCGCCGATATTCTCGCCACCCCCGCGGCAATGCCAGTAGTCGAGATCGACCCCGATGAGGATACGCTAATCTTGTATACCTCAGGATCGACGGGTCATCCGAAGGGAGCTGTTTCGAGCCACCGGGCGGTGATTTCGGCTCTGCTGTCTTGGGAAATCGATGCCGCCGCCAGTGCGCTGATCAACAACACTGAGCCCTTGGTGCTGCCGTATCAAATCGCTACCCTGTTGGGTGTGCCCTTGTTTCATGTGGCGGGTTCTCATGCTGTGTATCTGTCTTGCTATCGAAGTCAGCGCAAGCTGGTGGGAATGTACAAGTGGGATGTGGAGACCGCAGCCGAGTTGATTGAGCGGGAACAGATCGCCAGCTTCGTGGCACCTGCAGCGATGACCGGTGACCTCGTCGAGGCGGCGTTGAGAACCCAGCGTGATTTGAGTTCCCTGCTGGTGGTCGGCGGCGGCGGCGCGCCACGAGCGCCAGATCAAGTCAAGCGTATTGCGACCACCTTTAAGCAAGCCATTCCGAATACAGGTTGGGGGATGACGGAGACGAATGCCATCGGCACAGGTATTTCTGGCCAGGACTACCTTGATCGTCCGAGTAGCTCCGGTCGAGTCGCCGCCGTGCTTGATGTCGCCATCATGGACGAGGCCGGTAATCAATTGCCCCAGGGCCAACGCGGCGAATTAATGGTACGTGGCACCTCAATGATTCGAGGCTACTGGGATAACCCGAAGGCGAATGCGGGTTCCTTCACGGACGGCTGGTTTCATACGGGCGATGTGGCCTATCTGGATGAAGACGGCTTTGTATTTATCGTTGACAGGCTCAAACAACTGATTATTCGAGGTGGTGAGAATATTGGCTGCGGCGAGGTTGAGGCGGCGCTGTTGAACCATCCGGATGTGATTGAGGCGTCAGTCTATGGTGTACCGGATGAGCGGCTTGGTGAAGAGATCGGTGCGACGGTTTACGTGCGGCAGGCCGTCGATGAGGAGGGGCTGCGGGGCTTCCTGGTGGATCACCTGGCGCGGTTCAAGATCCCGCGCTATATCTCGCTAACCTTTGAGGTGTTGCCTCGTATCGCATCTGGCAAGATCGATAAAATTGAGCTGCGAGCCAAACATGCCAAGGCGCTGGGTCTCTGAGGCGGGCGTCTCTGGCAAGCGGGGCCGTTAGGCGCCTAGATCATTAGGCGCTGATCTTTTTGAGGCAATTAACGGCTGTGTGATGGACCTACTTCCAAGCGAAAACCGGCTGGTCGAAATGCTTCACTCGCGTGGCGTTGCCTTGCAGTGCGACTTCTCGAAACTGGTAGAGCACGGCAGCGGTGGGTGAGTAGATGCGATCGTCCCGGTAATTCATGGATAAGACGGGTCTGTCGCTCTCGGGAATATTTTCCAGATTTGGCGAATCTGAGCGCATGAGTTCTGAGAATGTGAAGGCATGAATGGATTCAACCTCGTCAGGATTTGGCAGGAGATTAGCGTCCTCGATATCGGTCCAGACAACCACCGGGGTAATGATGAAGCCGGAACGCGTCACATAATCATCTAGGGTGCCGAGTACCGCTGATGCGTCGAGATCCAGATTGACTTCTTCTGCAAGCTCACGCAACGCCGCACCGGTGGCTGTCTCGCCAGCGTCGATGCCGCCGCCGGGCAGTGCCCATTGACCGCCATGGTCGCGCAGCCGAGGTGCACGGCGGGTGACGATCACCGCGGCCTGATCTTCGTGGCGGAAAATCGCCAGTGCGACAGCGGCGCTGCGCAGGGCGAGCTCGGCATGCCGTCGATCCTGAAAGGCATCGACGTTACCTGCGATGCGAGCGCGCAGGTCAGGGGTGAAACCAAAATCTTCGATGGGATGCATCGCTTGAGGTTAACTCGAAAGCCAATGCCTGTAAAACAGCAGTTTGGATGTCGCGTCGAGGCTTAACT
>JABBAY010000019.1 GCA_018607725.1 K189A clade bacterium | reverse complement strand
CGCTCATTCGGGCTGTGATGGCTGCTTGTTTCAGAGGCTTTTGATGCAGGATCAACTCAGTCGTGAAACAGCAGATGTGCTTGCCGTATTGCGGCAAGACCCCGGGTCTGGCCGCCGATCAATATGGTTGAAGTGGATGTCTGTCGGCCTGGTCGTAATCCTGACGTTGGCAGCGGTGAGCTATTGGTTGTTCGTGCCAGCTGAGGTCGCGACCGGGTTTAAGACGGTGCCCGTTTCACGCCAGGATTTAAGTGTCGCTATCACGGCCACAGGCAAGCTCGCTCCCGTCAACCAGGTGGACGTGGGCAGCGAATTGTCTGGCAAGATCATCAGTGTCAAGGTCGATTTCAATGACCAGGTCAAAACTGATCAAGTGCTTGCTAGGCTCGAGACTGCTGAGCTTGACGCCTCGGTCGTCCAATACCGCGCGGCGTTGCAATTGGCCCGGGCGCGAGTCGACCAGGCTCAGGCTACTCTTACTGAAACTAACATAAAATATCAGCGGCGTAGTGATCTGGTAGCGCAACAGCTGGCACCGGTCGAGGATCTCGATACCAGTACAGCAGCGTTGGCGCGCGCCAATGCTGATCTCGCCGCTGCAACCGCGCAGGTCGAACAGAGTCTGGCAGCGCTTGATGCGGCGACCAGCAAGCTGGCTAAAGCGGTTATCAGGGCGCCCATCAGCGGTATTGTCTTAAGTCGGAATGTAGAGCCAGGGCAGACAGTGGCAGCGGCTTTCAACACACCCATATTGTTTTCTCTGGCCGAGGACCTGCGGCGCATGACTTTGCATGTCGACGTCGACGAAGCTGATGTCGGCAGTCTGCAGCAAGGGCAGTCGGCGATGTTCACGGTTGATGCCTATCCAGGCAGGAACTTCGCCGCCATCGTCACCCAGGTTCGCTACGCGCCACGGACGGTAGAGGGCGTTGTCACCTATGAAACGCTGCTTGACGTGACTAATGATGATCTGTCTCTCCGGCCGGGCATGACAGCGACTGCAGAAATCCAGACAGCGTTGGTTGCGAACGCACTGGTTGTACCGAACTCGGCCCTGAGATTTGTCCCGCCAGACGAGTCCGCAGATGATCGTCCTGGTGGCAGTGTGTTTGCCATGCTGGTACCTCGCCATCGCAACTTACCTCGAACGACTCGGGCAGTTGGCAACGAGGTCGACGTCTGGGTGTTGGATGGCGGCAAGCCCCGTGCGGTGAAAGTCGATACCGGCTTGACCGACGGCCGCTATACCGTGATTGATGCAACGGGTATTGAAGCGGGGACTTTGGTCATTACTGGTCTGCAGGGAGCCAACTGATATGCCACCGCTAATTCGAGTAACGGGTCTGAGCAAGGTTTATGGCACAGGTCAATCCAGGCTATGGGCTCTGAATCATGTGGACCTGGAAATCCAGGCTGGCGAGTTTGTCGCGATCATGGGGCCAAGCGGTTCAGGAAAATCTACCTTTATGAATATTGTTGGTTGTCTCGATGTGTCGTCCCAGGGCTCATATCAGTTCAATGGTGTTGAGGTGACAGACCTGGATCAGAACCGGTTGGCAATCCTCAGGCGCCATTACATTGGCTTCGTGTTCCAGGGATTTAACCTGTTGGCACGTACCACTGCACTGGAAAATGTTGAGTTACCCCTGATCTATCGTCGCGTCGACAAGGCCGCCCGGCGGCAAATCGCCAGCGAGGCACTGCAGACCGTCAAGCTCGAACAATGGCTTGATCACAAGGCCAATGAACTGTCTGTGGGTCAGCAACAGCGGGTTGCCATTGCCCGTGCGATCGTCACGCGCCCGACCCTGCTGTTGGCAGATGAGCCCACAGGCAACCTTGATTCCCATACCAGTCGAGAGATCATGGCGCTGATTGAGGCGCTGAACCGGGAGCAGGGGATTACTGTCGTTATGGTCACTCATGACCCACAGGTTGCCGCCGTAGCCCACCGTACGGTCAATTTTGTCGATGGTCAGGTAACTTCTGACCAGCGCCAACCTGAGCCAGCCTGATGCTTTGGAATGCGTTCGGGTTGGCATTGCAGGAGATTCGAAGAAATGCCCTGCGATCTTTTCTCACCATGCTCGGTATCGTCATTGGCGTTGCTGCCGTCGTGACCATGATCACAGTCGGTGATGGCGCGACGCTGCAGGTCAGTCAGCAGATTCAGAGTCTTGGTAGCAATCTGGTGATGATAGTGCCGTCGAGACGAATGGGTCCTGTTCATGGTGGGGTTGGTGCGCCAGCTTTTCGACGCTCTGATATTGAGGCGATTCGACGAGACATCGATGGCATGAAAGCCGCCGCCCCGCTGGCGAGCTCAAGCATGACCGCAGTCGTTGGGAATAGTAATTGGTTGAGTGCAGTCACAGGTACAGATAATGCCTTCTTCACCGTGCGGGAGTGGCCAATCGATGAGGGTCGACTGTTTTCCAGCACCGAACTGGTGTCCGGCAGTGCAGTGTGCATTATCGGCGCGACGGTTCAGCGTGAATTGTTTGGCGCTGAACCCGCGCTGGGTGCTCGTCTGCGTCTCGGCAAGATGGCGTGTCGAGTCATTGGTTTGCTGGCTGCCAAAGGCCAATCAGCCATGGGCAGTGATCAGGATAACCTGATTCTGATGCCTCTTCGAACCTTTCAGCGCCGTGTCAGTGGCAACCAGGATATTGGCCTGATCCAGGTGTCTGCCAGCAGTGCCGAATCGGTGGATGCGCTGCAGGCTGGTTTGGAGACACTGTTGCGTGAACGTCGGCATATCGCCGTCAATGAAGATGATAATTTCACGATGATGAGTACCCGTGAAATCGGTGCAACCCTCGCCGGCACCCTGACAATTCTTACCGCCCTGCTGGGTACTGTCGCTGCCGTCAGTTTGCTGGTCGGTGGCATTGGCATCATGAATATCATGCTGGTGTCAGTGACGGAGCGGACCCGGGAAATTGGTATTCGGCTGGCGATCGGTGCTCTGATGCGGGATGTATTGCTGCAGTTTCTGGTTGAGGCCGTTGTTCTATCGGCGATTGGTGGCCTGCTGGGTATTGCCCTGGCAATCCTGGCAACACTGGTTATTACCGATATGATCGGGGTGCCGTTTGTGCTGAACCTGGGCATTATTCTGCTCGGGTTCAGCTTCGCGACAGTCATCGGCGTTGTGTTCGGTTATTTCCCAGCCCGTCGGGCGGCTCACATGGCGCCCATTGAGGCGCTGCGCCATGAGTAGCCCCGAGCTACCAGGTGTCGACAAAAGGTCGTTTCTTGCCATGGCGAGGAACGACCGCGGGCGTTGACTTCAAGCCGGCCAAGATCCACTGCCGTGACTCAACGGGATCTATCACATCGTCAATCTCAAAGGCAGTAGCGTAATTCACCGCTTTACCATGTTGATACATGGAGGCAACCCGAGTCTCAAACGCCGCAGCGCGCTCGTCAGGATCCTCAATGGCCTCTAGCTCCTTGCGATAACCGAGTTTCACCGCGCCTTCCAGGCCCATGCCGCCGAATTCACCGGTCGGCCAGGTCACCGTAAAGATCGATGCTTTGAAGCCGCCGCCCGCCATTGCCTGCGCGCCGAGCCCGTAGCCTTTGCGTAAGACAATCGTAAATAAAGGCACAGTGATACTCGAACCGGTGACAAACATACGCGCTGCGTGGCGCACTAAGGCAGTCTTTTCGGCCTCGGGTCCAACCATGATGCCCGGTGTGTCGCATAGGCTCAGAATCGGAATATCGAAGGCATCACACAATTGCATGAATCGTGCAGCTTTATCCGCCCCATGACTGTCAATGGCTCCTGATAAGAAGGCTGGGTTGTTGGCGATAATGCCGACGGGACGACCTTCAATACGAGCCAAGGCGGTAATCATACCCAGGCCGAAGCCGGCGCGTAGTTCCAGCACGGAGTCCACATCAGCGAGAGTTTCAATCAGCTCGCGGATGTCATAAATGCGCAAGCGGTTTTCGGGAATAATGGCGCGCAGTGGCCGCTGATCATGGTGTTCCCACTGATCAACTCGACCTTGGAAATAAGACAGGTATTTTTTCGCAACAACCATCGCTTCGGCTTCATCTTCCACCACGATATCAACGACACCATTGCTAACCTGCACGGACATAGGGCCAACTTCGTCGGGCGTAAAAATACCCAGGCCGCCGCCTTCAATCATGGCGGGTCCACCCATGCCGATATTAGAGTCCTTGGTGGCAATCACGACATCACTGGCACCTAGCAGCGCGGCGTTGCCTGCAAAACATCTGCCGGTGGTGATGCCGATACGAGGCACCAGACCGCTGAGCTTGCCGTACAGAGCAAATGCCAGGCAGTCGAGTCCGGCGATGCCCAACCCATCGGTGTCGCCGGGACGACCACCACCGCCCTCGGCGATCAATATAATGGGGAGTTTGAGCGTTTCGGCCAGCTCAAACATCCGGTCTTTCTTGCGGTGATTCTGTCCGCCTTGGGTGCCGGCCAGCACCATATAGTCGTAACTCATGAGGATGCACTGAGTTTCCTGGGTTGGAAACAAGTCACCATTGACACTGCCAATACCGGTGACCATGCCATCGGCGGGCGTATTGCGCATCAGGTCGTCGACCTTGCGGCGCCGGCGCTGAGCGGCGATGGTGAGCGCCCCATATTCAACAAAGGTATCCGGGTCATAGAGATCTTTGAGGTTCTCGCGGACCGTGCGATGGCCTGTGCCATGGCGTTTAGCGACCGCCTCAGGCCGGGCACTATCCAGGCCCAGGGCGTGGCGCGCAATCGACTCAGCAAGATCCGGCCGTATGTGATCAGGATCAAACGCGACCGCAACCTCAGCTTCGGCATTAACCACATCGCCAGGTTCGATGAACAGAAGCTGGTGGCCATCAAATACCGCATCGCCTTCGCTACAGGCTAACAGTTTAATTATGCCGCTGATGGGCGCGGTAATAACATGCTCCATTTTCATCGCTTCCATGATGGCAAGCTGCTGCCCAACATAGACTGTTGATCCCTGCTCGACGCTGAGCTCAATCACGGTACCCTGCAGTGGCGCATTCACAGCGGTGGTGCCTATGGGTCCTTGGCGCTGCTCTGCTTGGATTTCTATGCCTAATTCTGGGATGGATTTTCCGTGATTCAGTACAGCTAACGGATCTCTACTGGTGAGCTTTGAGCCTGCCAGTTTGTGACTATCGGCAGTTTCGACAGAAGCCGCGCTGGCGGAATGAATAGAGCTAAAGTACAGCGCCTCATGCTCCGTCTGAATGGCCAGTGCAGGTAGGTTCTCATCGACGAACCGAGTATAGATATCGTTGGTCTTGAACGCCTCGGACTGAACTAGGTTCATCAAAAAAGGAATATTGGTGTCAAAACCCTCAATGCGAAATTCAGTCAGGGCACGATAAGTCTTGCGAGCGCAGTCAACAAATTCAG
>JABBAY010000107.1 GCA_018607725.1 K189A clade bacterium | reverse complement strand
CAGCAATGCTAGGGGCCAAAGGAATTCGATCATGGCGTCACTCCGGCAGGCAGGGCGCGATGGCGCTTGATCCAGTGGCTGCCGAGTCGTTGTAGTGCCTCAACGTCCACTTCAGTCTGGTTTTGGTATTGGCCTTGAATCAGCACCTGACCGGCACCTAGGCTGAATTCATGGCTGTGCGCGGTGCTGTCCAGAAAGTTCACCCAAGCCTCGCCCGTCAACGCCGCGACCTGGTCTCGAGGATAGTGGGTCAGTGCCACGCGCTTGAGTAATTCCGTATAGGTTCGCAAGTAATCTTGCGGGTCCTGCTCGCTTTGATACAGGCTGTACAGTGCGCGCAACTCAAGCATGGCTTCGCGGCGATAACGTCGGCTGCGCCAGTAGCGCCAGACACTATAGATCAGCAGCCCCGTGGCGATGATCGTCATGGCGCCGAGCAGCCACCAGCCGAAAGCGGGTGGCCAGGCGTCGATGTTGGCCGGCAGGTGAATGTCGCGGAGATTTGCCAGCGGGTCGACAGCCGGGGCGGCAGGTGGCATCGGGCTATTCGTCGGGCTATTCATCGGGCTATTCAGAGGTACTGCCATCGTCAGACCCGCCTGGCATATTCGTTGTATTGCTGGGCCAGACTCGAAATCATCGGTTCGTGGGTTTGAAGTTCGAACAGGGGCGACTTTTGGCGGGTGAATTCCCGCCGCAGGGCATTGACCTGCTCGTCAAAACCCAGCTGGTAGTCTGCTCTAAAGCGTTTGTTGGCGGTATTGATTCGGACCCGGTCGGTACCATTCGTGATGGTGTATAAATCCGGTCTTGGGAGTTCCCGTTCCAGGACATCGGAGATATGAATGCCCACTAAGTCATTCTGACGGGCGATTTGGTTCATGTGCAAGCGGGCTTCCTCGTTGCCCTCGTCAGCCAAGGTGGAGAAGTCACTGATGATAAATACCGCACAGCCGTGTTTGGCCACTCGGCGAAGATTACGCAGCGCCTCAACCAGATAGTTGTCACCGTGAGTCGCTGGTGCTTGTTGGTTTAGCCGGTGGTTGAAGTCATTGATCTCGTGTAACAGGCGCAACACCGAGTGCTTGCTGCGGCGGGGTCGCACGGAACGATGGCCTGCTTCGGAAAATACCACGCCACCCACACGGTCGCCTCGTTCCAGCGCGGTCCAGGCTAGCAATGCGGCGACTTCTGCAGCCAGTACCGACTTAAAGGCGACCTTGGAACCAAAGAACATGGACTGAGACTGATCCACCAGGATCAGCACCGGACGTTCTTTTTCTTCCTGAAACAGCTTGGTGTGGGGTGCGCCGGTGCGCGCCGTGACGCGCCAGTCAATGGTGCGAACGTCGTCGCCGGGTTGATAAGTTCGCACTTCCGCAAAATCGATGCCGCGGCCTCGAAAGTTTGACGCCAGCAATCCCGACAAGGGGTTGCGCGCCTTGCTACTGGCAAAGGCATCAATGGCTTTGCTCGCATAGCGCAGTCGAATGAGCTCGCGGATGTCTGTGTAGGCACCGCCACGAATATTGAGCTCATGGCGGCTGGATTGGCTGACCCGTTTCATGACCATGGACGTTGCTCCGCGCTACGCTGCGGCGACACGTTGTACCAGGGTCTTGATCACATGGTCGGCATCGATACCTGTGGCTTCGGCTTCGAAGCTAACGATGATGCGGTGCCGAAACACGTCATGGACCACGGCCTGAACATCATCGGGGCTGACAAAATCCTTACCCAATAGAAAGGCGTTGGCCCGAGCGCACATATCCAGGGCGATGGTGCCACGGGGTGAAGCGCCATAATCGAGCCAGTTCGCAAGGTCATCGCCATAGGCGCCTGGGTTGCGAGTCGCCATCGTCAATTGGACAATATAATCTTCCACCGCGGGTGACATATGCAGGCTGAGTATCTCGGCGCGAGCGGCGAACAAGGTTTCTTGTGATACCGGTATGGGCTGTGGAGCTGGCACGCGAGTGCGGGCGGCCAGCGCTTCACCGCGGACTAACTGCAAAATGGAGAGCTCTGATGCCGCGTCGGGGTAGTCGACGGTGACATGCATCAGAAATCGATCGAGCTGAGCTTCAGGCAGGGGATAGGTGCCTTCCTGTTCAATGGGGTTCTGGGTCGCCATGACCAAAAACAGTTCGGGTAAATCGAAGGTCTGGCGGCCGAAGCTGACTTGGCGCTCGGCCATGGCTTCTAACAGGGCTGATTGCACTTTCGCCGGCGCTCGGTTGATCTCGTCGGCCAAAATCAGGTTGTGGAAGATGGGACCACGTTGGAATTCAAAGCTGCCTTCCTGGGCGCGGTAGATCTCGGTGCCCGTAATATCCGACGGTAACAGGTCAGGGGTAAATTGAATGCGGTGAAAATCACCCTCAATGGCCTGCCCAAGTGTCTTGATCGCTTTAGTTTTGGCGAGGCCCGGTGCGCCTTCCACCAGTAGGTGGCCATCAGCCAGTAGGGCAATGAGCAGACGATTGACGAGTTTCTCCTGGCCAATGATTTGCTGTCTTAACCATTGCTCTAGCTCAAGGATACTGTCGCGATGTTGAATCGGTGTTCGTATTGTGTCTTGCATGGCTTATTGTTTCTTCTAACTAGTGGATTAATGTATCAAAATGTAACGCAATTCGGTTGCAGCTAACGAGCAACCATTGATAGACCGCGCAAGTCGACTACGGTTCCCGCGAGAACCTTGAAATGCGGGCGATCAGTAATATTGTTATCAACATAAGAAAGCAGCCTTGCCAATTCTACCAGATGATCGCCTGGAATTGTGTTTGGCCACATCACAGCTGGGAACAATGCCATGACTATCGCGAACATTGAGACAAAGGCGGCGTTCTATAGAGCCCTTGAGCGAAGAATTCAGAAACAGTCGAAGGATAAAGGTCTGGCTGGCTTCGCGCGCTTTTACTACTCTCAGGCACCCTTGAGCGAGTTGCTCAACAAGGATTGGGAGGGCGTAATCGCAGCGGTTCGTTCCGGCTGGGATTTCTATCGGCAATTTAGTGGCAAGCGGGCGATTGTTCGAGTCTTTAATCCGACCCTGGCAAAAGATGGCTATGAGTCGAAGCAGACGGTGTTGGAAGTGGTCGCGCCGAATATGGCCTTTCTGCTTGATTCCATTCGGATCGAGCTGACGCAACAAGGTTTGGTGCTGACGGAAGTGCAACAGTGTCTGCTGAGTGTCGTTCGCGCGAAAGGTAAGAGTCTGATCGTTGAAGATAACAATCCGAACGAGACCCTGATTCATCTGGAGATTGATAAAATCTCTGAGACCCAGCGTCTCGAACGCAGTATCCGACAGATATTGAAACTGGTGCAGCGGGTCATTCATGACTTTGCCCCCATGCGCCAGCAACTGTTGCTGTGGGGGGATGAAATTGGCTCGGGACAAAATGTCTCGAAGATCGACGCCGAGCACAGCGAATTTTTGCACTGGCTCTACTCGAATAATTTTACTTTTTTAGGTTATGAAGAGTTTACCCTGGGGAAGACAGAGAAAGGCTTGAGTCGGCTGCCGAACGCCGCTCTGGGACTATGTCGGCGCAATATGACGGCAGACAATATTGTACTGCGGATCCCTGATGCTGGGGCGAGCCAGTTGCTGATCACCAAGTTACCGATGAAAAGCCAGGTGCACCGCCCGGCCTACTACGACTCGGTGACCATTATTCGGCCCGCAGACCCGATGACGAAGGGTGCCGAGCGCCGTGGTTGTCGCTTCGTTGGTCTGTTCACTTCATCGGTATTTAATCAGAATCCACGCAAGATCCCGCTGGTCAGGCAGAAGATCGATCAGGTCTACGCCAATGCTGAGTTGTCGGCGTCGAGCCAGAAGGGCCGGGAACTGAATCGTATTATCGAAATTTTGCCCCGCGAAGAACTGTTTTTGTCCACCGCGGAGGAGCTGACCCAGACCGTCATTGGCAGCTTTGCGCTGCAGGAGCGTCGCATGGTTCGGCTGCTGGTGCGGCAGTCTGCAGATTTTGTCTCCTGCCTGGTATATCTGCCAAAGGATACCTATGACACCGAACTGCGTCGCAAGGTGCAGGAGTTACTGACCCAGTGCTTGCAGCCGCTGGATGCCGAGTTCTCCACCTTGTTTTCTGAGTCGACCCTGATACGAACCCATTTCGTCTTCCGAGTTGACTCCGCGAAGCCCATCGCACTGGATGTGCCCGCCCTTGAAGAATCGATATTGAAGCTCACGCGCTCCTGGCAAGACGAGCTGCAAGATGTCCTGATGGGACAATATCCTGAGCCGCAAGCTGACGCCTTGTTGGCGAGCTATGGCGGTATTTTTCCACCAGGCTATCGAGACGACTTCAGTCCGGAGACCGCCTCTGAGGATATTCGGTATCTGCAGGTCTTGACGGATGACAACCCCCTTGCGGTGAATCTGTATGAGGTGGTTGACGGTGACGTGACCTACACCTGCTTCAAATTATTCCACCGAGGCTATTCATTGCCGTTGTCAGATGTGATTCCTATTCTGGAGAACCTGGGCGCCAAGTCGATTGAGGAACACCCCTATGAAGTCCTCCATGATGGTGGTCGAACCTGGATTCACGACTTTGTGCTGGCGTTTGTTACCACGCCAAGAGACGGGCTGGCAAGCGTCAAGGCGCTGTTCGAAGAGGCTTTCAAGGAGGTCTGGAACGGCGGCAAGGAAAATGACTCCTTTAATCGATTAGTGCCCGCGGCCTGCATGGACTATCGGCAGGTGAAGGTGATTCGCGCTTACTCGCGCTACTTTGGGCAATTGCAGAGCAGCTATAGTCAGCCCTTTATCGCTGATTGCGTCACCCGGTATTCGGCTATCGCCCGATCCCTGTTCGAGCTCTTTAACCAACGGTTTAATCCTGCGGTCAATCGGGACAAGGCCAATAGTCGTGCGGCCAAGCTGCACGCCGGGATTCTCAAACGCATCGATGAGGTGGAAAATCTGGGTGAAGATCGAGTGCTGCGGCGCCTGTTAGAAATGGTGCTGGCCACCCAGCGGACTAACTATTATCAGCGTGACGGGATCAGCCAGTGCCTGGCATTGAAGCTGCAGCCCGCCTTGATCAGCGAGATGCCTAAACCCTGTCCGGCGCACGAGATCTTCATTTATTCGGCGCGGGTCGAGGGTGTGCATCTGCGCGGTGGCAAGGTGGCGCGTGGGGGCCTGCGTTGGTCCGATCGCAGTGAAGATTACCGCACCGAAGTGCTAGGACTGGTGAAGGCTCAGCAGGTAAAAAATTCGGTGATTGTGCCTGTGGGTGCCAAGGGTGGTTTTCTGCCGAAGCAGATTCCCACCGGCGCCAGTCGCGAGGCTGTTACCGAAGAGGGTATTGCCTGCTACAAGATCTTTATTCAGGGGCTGCTGGATCTCACTGACAACCTGGTGAAGGGGGAGGTAGTGCCGCCTCGGGATCTGGTGCGCTACG
>JABBAY010000150.1 GCA_018607725.1 K189A clade bacterium | reverse complement strand
AGTACCAGGTACCGCCGAAATCACCACCGGATTCAATAATGCGGATATCTGTAATGCCTCTCTCTTTGAGCCTGGCGGCGGTCATCAAGCCACTGAACCCAGCACCGATGATGGCAACAGTAATATTGAGAGCGAGAGGATCGCGATGGATCTCCTCCACATAGGGGTCCGTGTCGGCATATTCCGCGAACTCAGAGGCTGCTTCTATATATTGATCCTCACCATCTTCGCGGACCCGCTTGTCACGCTCTGACCGGTACTTTTCGCGGAGTTCCTGTGGATCAAAATCCAGATCTGGAAACATGTTGTGGAGTCGTTCGCGTTCTGTGGTCATATATCCCCCTGTTGTCGATGAAACAGATTCGCTTAACCGGCGCGTATTGTCAAAACTGAACTTATGGGGTCAGAGCCAAGTGCCAGGGTCGGCTGACCCCTAACATTCCAACCCAAACACTTTGACGGCATTATCGCCAAGTACTGCTGCCTGACGGGCTGGCGACAAGCCCTTCACAGCATCCCGGATCAATGTCGGCGCTGCCAGGGTTGAATCTACATGGGGATAGTCAGAACCCCAAAGAATACGATCTTCTCCCACGAGATCGAGCATCGCGCCGATGGTTCGCTCTTCCGGTTCCGCCACGAAGTAACAATTGCGCTGGATGTACTCGCTAGGCTTAAGTTTGAGCGGTGGCTGCATAAAGGTTCCAAAGAAATTGTGCTTCTCATCCAACCGATCCATCAGGTAGGCCGCGAATCCGCATCCTGCCTCGACCGCGACCAGTTTCAGTGCTGGAAATCGATCAAATACACCGTCAACAATCATCGACGCCATGGCGGGTATCAGTTGGCCTGTGGCGCCCATTGCAAAGGTAAAGACCGGCCCCGGCGCTGTTTCGTGCCACGCGAGGAATGGCACCGCCGCGCCACCAAACCGAACGATCACATGCAGGCAACCGGGTATGCCCGCCTCCTCACACAGTGCCCAGATACGATCGAAGTGCGCCTCACCCGGACGCATACCGGCGACAACTTCCGGTGGCACAAAAATGCCTTTGAAGCCTTTTGCGATGCAGTGTTCAAGTTCGCGGACAGCGCTGTCGACATCGTGCCAATTAAGAATCGCGATCGGCACCACACGGCTCTTCGCTTGCAGGAAAAATTCGTTCTGCCAGCGGTTGTAGGCACGGCAATAGGCGCTGTTGAGCGCCATGTCGGCCACTGGAAACGGCAGGATGCCGATTGTGGGAAAGAGAACGCCGCGATCCACCTGCCAGTCATCCAGCAATGCGATTCGGGCGCGAGGCTCATAGCTGGCGGGCTCGCAGCCGTCGATATATTTAAGGCCGCCGGCAAACAACTGGTCTCGAGGGACATGGGCACCACCGAGGCCTGCAAGCCGACCCTCGAGCATGGGCTCTTCACCGATCAGGAGGACTTCGATGCCATCCCGCTCTTCAATCCTGATGGCACGGTCCCGATATTCCGGCTCTAAATAATTAAGCCAGAGGTCCGCAGGTTCCATAACATGGGAATCACAGTCGATGACCGTCATTATGGTGTTCTCCAATTTCATCGCGACCAACTATAACGCGGAGAGCCCGGCGAAATGAAGAAGATAGTAAATTTCAACCACATTTACCCGGATTGAGAAAGTATCCTGACTGGCGTTTATTGCTAACAAAATTGTACTTGCTGGTGCGAGGATGGCTGCGCTAAAAGCAACTCGATATGAGGATATATTTGGGACATCCACTTATTAGGGTTTGGCTGACATTCAATCTCATCAATGCCGCGCATTTCCAGAGCCGAAAATAATGGATGTCCCGATTTAGCCTGTCTAAGTGACTTTTGGGGAAGACGGTGCATGCTTGAACGTGAGCTGTGGATCCTTCAAGTGTCCGCTGAGGTCACCATAAAGGGGATACCGAATATCGCGCTGGGCAAACCGCCACTGGCCGTCCACCCGTTGAAACTGATCGAAATATTCTCCAGCGAAAATTACGCCAAGAGGCCTTGAAGGGGTTTGTTGATAGACCCGAACGTAAGAGTGACCTGTGGCTGATCGTTCATCCCCAGCGATGTTGATCTGAATGTTGCTGATGACATGCTTGGTTCTTGGGGTGCCGTCATCATAGAGAATGACATTAGCGGCCGATGCTGGCGGTGGCTTTTCGCCCTCGACCAGCCAGTCAGCGTGACGCATTAGTTCCGCAAAACGTTTGAAATCGCCATGATCAATGGCTGTGCAGTAGTCGTTCATTAGGGTTGAGATATGGTGATGCGCGGACATGGTGAGATCGCTAACGAGGTTTAATTCAGTATACGAAATCAAAGCCCGGCTTTACAGCGCCTGCTTTGCTTGGATTCGTCGAGTGCATGCGGACTTTTGGGACTTTTGGCGTCGGGGATAATTGGGGTCGGGGTAAAATTTACATTTACTTGATCCCGCTTAGTGTTGCTGGCATAAGCGCGCGTAAGTCGCAGTCACAATATAGGCTTGCGCTGCGGCAGCAACACTGGTGAGCTCGGAGCGGATGAGTAAATGTAAATTTTACCCCGACCCCATTTATTCTAGCCCGCCAGCGGGCGACTCAGGCTATTCCTGCTGATAGACAGGCGATGAAGCTTTCATGACTCTTGATTGCATACGCAAGGTGGCAACAATCTCACCGGCGGCGTTAGTCGCGGTAGTTTCGTACCACACATATTCTGTTTGCGGACTCTGCCCAACACAGATCACGTGGCTCTGCAGATGATAGTCTTGATTGAGCAGAAACGGCCCTGCCGTAAAACCAATTTCAATCGCGCCGAACAAGCCCACTGATTCGCCAACATAAGGTTTCAGGCCCTGCATCGGATAGGCCCACAGAAACTCAAGAATAGTACTGGGCGCGGCAACCACCTCACCCCAGGGCGAGCCATCACGATACCAGCTAATAGGATCACTGATAAGTCTCTGGTCATAGCGCTCAAACTGTTTGCTAGTCGATGCGAACACATCGTATTCGCCTAACGACATACCTGGCTGCAGTTGATGTAATATCTTCAGTTCTGCCGGATCACACGGACGCAGGTCTTTACGGCGTAGCTCAGATTGACTGTGATCATCCAACGCCGCTGTACCGTTGCACACCAACAAACCATCCTCACGCTCCATCCAGACCTTCACCTGATTTTCACCAGGCACCAGCGGTATGGCGAACACCTTGACCCGCTCAAGGTCGACGGTGGCATTCTTATAGCTTAAGGACAGATTGCCGCGCTCGAACCATTGCTGGCCAAACACTTTTACCAGTAACGGTGGAAACTGGTTCATATGCACATCAGCCGCGACGGTACCGCCGCGAAAGCCTAGAGTTGCCGCAGTCTGGTCATCATGGATGCTGCCTGCGCCGGCATCAGCAGACCAGTTTCTTGCTGCACAGAAGGGTCCGGTCAGTGCTTCACTCATGTTTTTGCTCCTGTTGGCTGCCGTATCTTTTTTCGAGCTCCCGCATGGCGCCAACGATCATGGCGCCCCAGACATCGTCCAGTGAAGGAGCGTCTGCCTTTACAGTTACTGGGTCGTAACCCAGTGCCAGAGCAGTCGCCTGGTGGGCAATAGCAGGCGGAATATTAAAATGTTCGACGATCTCAGCAACCAGAAATGCCATGATACCGACACGATTCTTCAGGTCTTCCTTGGCCATGCTCCGCTTTAACACAGGATCACTGCTGAGGCGCTTGATGATCAACTGACGTTCACTTTGGGCGACACGGCTGATGTGGGCTGTGGTCTTGACCATGGACTCAAAACTATAGGGCTCGGCGAGGGCCTCGAGGTACTGCTGGTGCAGTTGCTGGTTTTCCCGGCGATAGACCTGTTGCAGTAACGTTGCAAGATTGGGGAAGTAGGTGTACACCAATGCCTTGCTGACACCTGCCGCCTGCGCCACCGCATCCATCGTTAACCTTGAGGTACCATCCCTTAGAACCAGGCGCACAGCCGCATTGAGAATCTCTGTGGTGCGGTCTGTCGGGGTCATGCGTGAACGTTTTATGGTGCTCGCCTGGGGGGATTTTTTACTGGCTGTTGACATGGTTTAATCCGGTAGGCCAAGAACGCGCTTGGCAATAATATTGAGCTGGATTTCATTCGAGCCGCCGGCGATGGAAATGGCCTTTGATTCGAGCCAGAGTCGGCCCATGCTGATTTCTTTGGCGGTAAAATTGTCTCCTTCCCAGCCCAGTCCCTGGGTGCCGCGGATACGCAGTTGTAACTCCAATTGAGCCTTAACCAGTTCTGCCTCAACATACTTGAATATGGATGTGGCAGGTCCTGGGGTGTTGGCTTCGGACTCTGCCACCGTGCGCTGTTGGGTGAGCAAGTAGGCGCGTTTTAACATGCTGCTACGGGTTATATCGTCTCGCAGCGCCTGATCTTCTATGCCTTCACGCTGGGCGTAGTGGCGAGCCAGATCTGGCAGGGCTAGTTCCGGTTTAATGCGATCCAGCGGGCCAGCACTGTCGGCGCTGGCCAGCGCAGCCAAGCCTGAGCGTTCATGCTGGAGAAGTCGCTTGGCCACCGACCAGCCTTGGTTGACCTTGTGCACTAGGTCAGTTTTAGGGACCTGCACATTGTTGAAAAACGTCTGACAAAAAGGTGATCGGCCGTTCAGCAGGACAATCGGCACGGTAGTCACGCCAAGGCTTTCCATGGAAAACA
Organism: K189A clade bacterium; assembly: GCA_018607725.1. Lineage (GTDB taxonomy): Bacteria > Pseudomonadota > Gammaproteobacteria > Pseudomonadales > Azotimanducaceae > UBA4582. The sequence goes on along the minus strand of JABBAY010000150.1, from coordinate 848 downwards.
GCAGAAAGCTGATGCCTTCATGTTTGGGTGCCTGCTTGTCAGTCCGCACTAGGCAGAAAATCCAGTCCGCATGGTCTGCACCAGAGGTCCAGATTTTTGAGCCATTAACCAGATAGTAATCGCCTTTATCTTCAGCTTTAGTTTGCAAGCTGGCTAAATCAGAGCCGGCGCCGGGCTCACTGTAGCCCTGGCACCAGGCAGTTTCACCCCGGGCGATAGGCGGTAAATGTTTAAGCTTCTGGTCTTCGGTACCATATTCGAGCAGGGTTGGGCCAAGCATAGTGAGGCCCATGCCACCAAGGGGTGGGCGAGCATGAATAGCTTGCAACTCTTCCAGCAGGATCAGAAATTCCGCTTTGCTGAGCCCGGCACCGCCATAGGCCACGGGCCAGGTGGGCACTGTCCAGCCTTTCGCTGCCATGCGTTGCAGCCAGATATAGGCCGCAGGATTGCTGCTTCGGCGTTTGCTGCCACCGACAATATCTTCGCCCGGTAACATCGGGGTTCGCATAGCGGCTGGGCAATTTTCCGCCAGCCAGGCGCGCGTGTCTTGTCGAAAAGCTTGCAGGTCAGACATGGCCATAGTCTACTGACGAATTAGTCAATAATGCTAATGGACCATGCCGCTGGCGTCAAGGCAGGTGCGTGGCCTGCCAGATATGGCAGGCAAAATATCTCCGGTCTGGGGTGATGGCGCCACAGAAATCGTGCGCCACAATCGGTTCGCGAATTAGCAGACGTAGACTAGCGAGGGTATGACCGATGTCCGCGACAAAGAACGCGAGCAAAGTCGAGACGCCCTGGATCTCGCGGCGCTCGGCCAGCAACTAAATCCGAGTTCTATGCAG
>JABBAY010000182.1 GCA_018607725.1 K189A clade bacterium | reverse complement strand
GATGATATGCAGGCTAGTCACGAATTCTATCAGCGGCGCAAAAACATCTGGGCCTAATCGATCCACTGACCTGCCCTGGTCAGTGGGCTTGAAAAACAGCGCTTCAAAAACAGCGCTTCAGCCCAACACTCGGCTCTCAGGGTCGAGATTTTGATGGGTCAAGTTGATAGTTCGAGTTGATAGTTCGAGTTGATAGTTCGAGTTGATAGTTCGAGTTAATGAGGTGCCTTGATGCGGCGATGTTGAAGCCTCAGACCTTGCTGGCATCAAAAAATGGCGTCTTGCTGACCTCTTCGCATTTCTGGGTATCACCCCCGCAAAGTTCACAGGTGCCGCCACCTCCCATATTATTCAAGCCACCACAGGTACCCGCTATGGGCTTACGGCCCCGTAACACACCAATCGCCATGCCTGCGACGATCAACAGCAAAATCACAAATGTCAGGAAAAACTCAATCATCATTCTTTTACTCTGTTGAAGACTGCCCACTCTATACTGAGCTTTTAGTGCTGAGAGCTTTACCCCTCAGCTTTAAGATAAGGTCCAAACGCTGTCGAGTATTGTGCCTCGAAACCGGTGTCGTGTTTGAGTATAACAAAGACAGCGAATCCCTGCGCCTCTGCAAGCGCCAGCCCCCGATCAGCACCCATCACATTAATAGCCGTTGCCAGGCCGTCAGCCAAGGCCGCACTGGGCGCAAGCACCGTCACAGAAGCCAGTTTATGGTGAATGGGATAACCCGTTGCTGGATCTATGGTGTGTGAATAACGCACCCCATTGCGTTCAAAATAGTTGCGATAATCGCCGGAAGTAGCCATCCCCATATCCATCAATTCGACGATTCGATAGGGCATACGCTGATTCGACTCTGGTAGCTCCACGGCGACCCGCCAAGGTTGTTGCTGGGCATTTGCGCCTTTGCTTCGCAACTCTCCGCCAATTTCCACCAAATAATGCTGAATTTCATGACCATCGAGTAGCCCCGCGAGCTGATCCACTGCATAGCCCTTGGCAATAGCGGAAAGGTCAACATACAAATCCACATCCTTGCGCAGCGCGTCTGCCCGTATCTGCAAGTGTTCGAACCCAATGGTCTCGAGGGTCTCGGTGACTTGCTTGGCCCCAGGCACCTGGTCGGGTTCCGGGTTCGGACCAAAGCCCCAGAGATTCACCAGCGGACCCACAGTGACATCAAAACTGCCATCACTAAGGCGGTAAATATCCGCAGCCATTTCCAGGACCTCAACGGTTTCAGCGCTGACGGCAAACCATTCATTCTTTGGCGACTGATTGAAGCGCGACAGCTCCGAGTCAGGCATATAGGTCGACATCAGGCCATTAATCTCACGTAGCCGAGTCTCAATCTCAGCGGTAAGACTCGCCTGATCGATATCGGTCGCTATGACTTTAATACTGTAGGTCGTGCCCATGGTATTGCCAAAAATCGCCACCTGCTGGGCCTGGTCACAGCCGGCCAGCAACACGATACATAAAATAATGAGTTTGCGCACAATCGTCCCCGAACAACAATGGCCTCATCATACCGAATTTGGGCACTGGTCATCAGCAATTAGTCACCGTAAACTCCATAAGTCATTACCGCAAGCCGGTATTTAACCCCCCCGTCACCCAGGATCATCAACGTGCAATTACCCGACGCCACCATCGAGTCACTCCAACACGCCTACCATACCTTGATCCCCATCAGTCAACATATGGGCATCCAGGTGGTCAGCTATGACGGCTCGTGTCTGCGAGTCACGGCGCCTCTGGCGAACAACATCAATCATCAGCAATCCGCCTTTGGTGGCAGCTTATTCTCATTGGTGGCATTAGCTGGTTGGGGCATCTTGCAACTGAAAACCACTGAGCTCGAACTCGATTGCAATACGGTGATTGCCGGCGGTGAAGTGGGCTATCACCTGCCTGTCTTTGCGGAACTGGTCTGCGAGTGTCGTCTGCCAGATGACTACGCCGCCTTTGCCAGTCGCCTGATAGACACAGGCAAGGCTAGCATCCTGCTGGACACGGGCATTGTCCTTGATGGCGCCAGCGCCATGACCTTCAGCGGTAAATATGTCGTGCGTCAGACTCGCTGAAGCGGCGCCGAAGTCTAGACCCGCGAGAAACGGATAGATACCAAGCCTGCCAGCCCCAGCATGAAGCTGGACCACCACAGACAACCGATCAAGCCCTGGCTCTGGTAAATCAGTCCCGAGAGCACCGTGCCAGTGAGTCGCCCACCAGCATTGGCCATGTAATAGAAACCTACATTCTTGGCCATTTCATCGCGCGCCGACCAAGCCACGATTAGATAAGAATGCACCGCAGAATTCAGGGCAAAGACAACCCCGAAAACCAGTAGACCAATGACCACCACCCGATCTGGTTGCATGCCTGCACTCAAGAGCATGGCGATGCTAGCCGGTACTAGCGCCAGAACAACAACCCACGTTAATGCAACCAAGCCATTCGGACCACGAGTTCGGTCGGCATGACCTAAGATTAACGGCGCACTGGCTTGAATCAATCCATAACCCATGATCCAGACCGCCATGAAACTGCCGACGGTGACAAACTCCCAGCCGAGAACAGCATAGAGATACACCGGCAAAGCCACCACAAACCAGATATCCCTGGCACCGAATAGAAAAAACCGAGCGGCGGCTAGCCAATTAATCAGGGGCTGTGTGGCGAACATCTGACTGAATGCCGGTTTGGCCTTAGTCTTACCCAAGCCAGATGGCAGCAACCAGGCGCTGATCAGCAAGGCGCTGAACAGTCCCGAAGCCAGCACCATAAGCGCCCCACGAAAACCGAGCCACTGCATCAGCCCAGCACCGACAAAAAAACCTAGACCTTTGAGCGCATTTTTTGAGCCGGTAAGCACCGCCACCCACTTAAATAGGCGCGAGTCACTGGCTTGCGCCGGCAAGAGGAGCTTGACGCTGGCTTTGGCGGCCATTTTATTCAGGTCTTTGGCGATCCCAGACAACGCCTGCGCCAACATCACATAACCGACCGACAACCAGAGATCCGGAACCATCAACATGATCAGGGCAAGAACCTGCAGGCCCATACCCACTAACATCGTCAGATTCAGTCCGACCCGGGCACCCAGCCAGCCACCCACAAGATTTGTGACAATGCCAAAGAACTCATAGAAAATGAATAACATGGCCACTTCAAAAGGTGAGTAGCCCAATAGATGGAAGTACAGCACCACCAACATGCGAATTGCGCCATCGGTTAGGGTAAAAGCCCAATAACCGGCCGTCACCACCAGGTAGTTGCGCATCAGGCGTGCAGGCTGCTGGCTACCCGGTCGAGCAACTCAACCAAGCGATTGACATAGCCCCATTCATTGTCATACCAGGCATAAAGCTTGACCTGAGTGTCATCGACTACCATGGTCGACAGCGCATCAACAATGACTGAGCGCGGATCCTTGATATAGTCAACGGACACCAAGGGTCGCTCTTCATAGCCAAGAATCCCGGCCAACTCAGCCCCAGCTGCAGCCTGAAAGTAGCCATTAATTTCGGCGACAGTGACTGGCCGCGCCGCCTCAAAGACAAAATCGGTCAGCGAGGCGCCCAGTAATGGAACTCTTACGGCCATGCCATTGAGCTTACCGGTCAGCTCAGGAAAGATATCCGTGATCGCCTGGGCCGACCCGGTAGTTGTGGGTATTAAGGATTGGCCTGCGGCCCGGGCTCGGCGCAGATCACGGTGTCCCTTATCAACGAGAGTTTGGGTATTGGTCAACGCGTGAATCGTGGTCATGGTGCCGTGCCGAATACCCACCTTGGCCTGCATAACCTGAATCACCGGCGCCAAGCAATTTGTTGTACAAGACGCCGCGCTCAGTAAATGATCCCGTTCCGCGTTGTAAAGATGATCATTCACACCGTAAACGATATTGAGCGCGCCTTTAGTGGGGGCGGCAACGATTACTTTCTTTACGCCTTGGTCGAAATAGGCCTGCAAAGCCCCCGGCGTCTTGTGATGCAATCCGGTGGCTTCGATGACGATGTCGCAATCGGACCAATCAGTGGTCGAAATATCTGACGTCGAGGTGTAAGCGACAACTTGATCGTCGATCACGAGTGATTCTGCCCGAGCACTAGGGTCGTGTTGCCAGACACCATAAATTGAGTCGAACTTCAGCAGGTGGGCTGATCCCAGGGCATCAGTTGCCGTTTCATTAACCCGAATCAGCTGATAGCCTGGCCGCTGCCAGCCAACTCGACAACTGAGCCTTCCCATTCGGCCAAAGCCATTAATTCCTACCGTTACCGACATCGCCAGCTCCCGCTGCTAAAGTTTTTATTGTCTATTTCGTCGCCCAAAGGCAACGTTTGATCAACTGCCAAGGGAGGGATTTTTACCTCAGACTATCGAACAGCGCAAATCTGTGATTGAATCCACCCACAATTTTCAAGAAGCTGATTTAACATGCCTGCACGGATCACCTACACCGCCATTTTCCTGATCCCTTTGCTACTCACCGGCTGCCAGACCGTCAATAACTCGATTGACGCGATTGGCGGAATCTTCTCCAGTAAGCAGGCTAAAAACTGCACAGGAGCAGACTGTGGCGCGGAGAGTCTGCTCGATAATCGCGAGACTAACCAGAACTGGTACTGCTACGGCACAACAAAAGAAGCTGATTGGGACTGTCAGAATGCCCCGGATCAAGCCAAAATCGTCCCAATCACCGATGCGACCCGCAACACTCCTACGGACACGTCTATATGGCCAGCCGCGACAGTTGTCGACCAAAGCTTAGCAGAAGTGGCTGTCGCGTCTGTGATCGATACCCAGCCAGCAAACCTTGCCCCGGACAGCCTGGCAGCGGATAGCCTGACAGCGGACAGCACGGCCACCGCTGATGATGCCGCGATCGAAGAGCCCAATGGGCCATCGACCAGCACTTCGAACCTTCTCGATCAGCCCGCTAGTTACTATACCGTCCAGCTGATTGCCATGAAAGAAGAGCTGAACATTCTCAACTACGCCCGCCTTAACGGTCTCGATGATCCCCTGCACGTTCAGATTATGGTCGAGGGCGCGCCCTGGTATGTCCTGTTATTAGGCATATACCCCGATCAGGCCACTGCTGATCTGGCAAAGGACCAATGGGTTCGCGCCAAAAATCTCAAAGTGGTCCCCTGGATACGGCGTCTAGGCCCGCTGCAGGACGCTATCAGGCAGGTCATGAATGAGAACGAGGTCTGACTCGCGTATGAACACGGTAAATCCCAGGGCACGATTGCCGGCTGTAGACCGCCTGTTATCCACCTCAGGCAGTCAAAACCTGATCCTTGAGTTTGGCCGCTCAGCCGTGACCAATGCCATACGCGCAGCCCTCGCGGCCTTACGCACTGAGTTGAAGGTCAATCCGGACCTGGCGTTACCTGATGCCGAAGAACTCATCAACTCGATCGCTGACAAATTCCACCAGAGCCAAGTCAACCGACTGCGTCCTGTAGTCAACCTCACGGGCACAGTACTCCACACCAACCTCGGCCGAGCGATTCTACCCACCTCGGCGATTGAGCGTCTGGCAGAGATCTTGGGTGCAGCCAGCAACCTGGAATTTGACCTGCAAACGGGCAAACGCGGCGATCGAGATGCCGCTGTGGAAGCGCTTATTTGTGAAATCACGGGGGCAGAGGCAGCAACAATCGTCAACAACAATGCCGCCGCCGTCCTGCTCGTGTTGCAGACATTGGGACGAGACCGGGAAATACCGGTGTCACGAGGTGAGTTGGTCGAGATTGGCGGGTCATTCCGTATACCGGAGATCATGGCCAGCTCTGGCTGTCGGCTGGTCGAGGTTGGCGCCACCAATCGAACCCATCTGGAAGACTTTTCTCGGGTCATCAACAGTCAAACTGCGCTGTTAATGAAGGTCCACACTAGCAACTATGAAATCAAAGGGTTTACCAAATCAGTAGCTGACGCCGATCTTGCTGCGCTGGCCCATGCCCACCACCTACCCTTCGTGAATGATCTGGGTAGTGGCACTCTCGTCGATCTGAGTCGCTACGGCCTACCTTTTGAGCCCACGGCCCAGGCCGCTTTAGCACAAGGCGCTGATCTGGTGACCTTCAGCGGCGACAAGTTGCTGGGTGGACCTCAGGCAGGTATTATCGTGGGTCGTCGCGATCTCATCGACCAACTCAAATCGAACCCGCTGAAACGCGCCCTGCGAGTCGACAAGATGACGATGGTGACCCTGTTCGAAGTGCTCAAGCTTTATCTGCACCCAGATACATTGGTCGCTAACCTACCGACCCTGCACTATCTGACTCGGCCTGCGGCGACACTGCACGAACTGGCTCGCGAGTTACACGCCGAGATGGTGCCAGCGCTGAAAAACATCGCCCAGGTTGAAATTATCGAATGCTTGAGCCAGATTGGCAGTGGTTCTCTGCCACTGGAAAGACTACCCAGTTATGGCCTGGCACTGCAGCCCGTCAATACAACTGGATCTAATCAAGTCTTACAGGCGCTATCGGCAGCATTTAGAAGCTTGCCTAAACCTGTCATCGGCAGAATCCATGATAATCAATTGATCTTTGATCTAAGAACTCTAGACCATCCCGACCAGATTCTCAGCCAATTAGCCCAGCTTGTTAGCACCGTTGACTCTGCCAGGCCCGCAGCCTCGTGATCATTGCCACTTCAGGCCATGTAGACCATGGCAAAACCTTATTGGTACATGCAATTACCGGCATCGAGACAGATCGCCTTGAGGAAGAAAAGGCCCGAGGCCTGACAATCGATCTAGGCTTTGCCTACACGACTATCGATGATATGCGCATCGGCTTTATCGATGTGCCAGGCCACATCAAGTTCATCAGCAATATGTTAGCTGGCGTCAGCGCCATTGATTTTGGCCTGCTGGTTATTGCAGCAGACGATGGCCCTATGCCTCAAACAGCCGAACACTTGGCGATCCTGAACCTAATAGGCATCAAACAAGGTGCGGTAGTACTCACCAAAATTGACCGAGTGGCACCAGAGCGTATCACCGCTGCTCAAAAGGAAATACAAGCCCTGACCCGCGGCACCTTTCTCGAGGACGCTAAAGTATTCCCCGTTTCTGGCACGCTACTCACTGGCATTAACGAACTCACTACCTTTTTGGTCAAAACTGCCCGCAGCTTGCAGCGACACCAACGGCATGGCCACTTTCGTTTGGCCATAGACCGATCTTTTTCTGTTAAGGGGGCTGGCCAGGTCGTGACTGGCTCGGTGATCTCGGGGCAAGTACAGATGAATGATGAGTTGATACTTGCGCCCCAGGGTGTACCTGTCAGAGTACGCTCAATTCATCGTCAGAATGAAGCCGCAGAAGAAGGCCAACCAGGTGATCGTTGCGCGATTAATATCGCCGGTAACGATCTCGCTCGGGCTCAGCTCCATCGAGGCAACTACCTCACCAGCAATCCTCACCACCAAGTCACTAGCCGCTGCGATATTCTCGCCACTTTGCTTCCCTCTGAAGTTGAGGCATTGAAGCAATCAACGCCCGTGCACATTCATTGCGGCGCCAACCATGTCACTGGCAGATTGATCACCTTGGAGAGTCAAGGGCTTGCGCCCGGAGAAACTGCCCTCGCACAGATGATTCTCGCCGAACCCATCAACCTGTGGTTTGGCGACCAACTAATCATTCGTGACCAGTCGGCAGCACGGACTCTTGGGGGCGGCCGTGTGCTTGACCCGACAGCACCAGGTCGCGGCCGCACAAACTCAAGGCGGTTGGCAGAACTGCGCTTACTCGCGGCACCTAGCCCGCTGAACCAGATTCTCAATAACTGGCTTCAAGCCCGGCCCGAAGGCAGCACTCGTGCCCAACTAACTCGTCAATTCAATGTAACAGACAATGAAATAGATACGTTACTTGCGGCCAACACTTTTATTGAAAACAAGTATGGCATTATCGCTCCCGCGATTCTCCAGCAGCATCAGCAGCAAACGCTAATAACGATCGAACAGTGGCAAACAGCCAATCCACAACAAACCGGGTTGCCACTCCAGCAAATCTCTAGCCTGACCCGCATCAACAGTGGCTTGCTTAGTCTTTGTCTGGATCTGCTAATCAAAGACAAGCGTCTCTCGTTGGCTGGCAATCTCTACCGACTACCAAACCATGCCGCGCAATTGAGCCCGCAACTGATATCTCTTTGGGCTCGAGTCGAACCCTTATTGGCGCAAGAGCCGACCAAACCACCGGTTCTTCATGAACTCGCCAAGCAGATCAATTTGGAGCCGGTTCCTGCGACAAAGCTGCTGAATCAACTAGTCGGTGCCGGCTTATTGCTCAAACCTGTCGCTAACCGCTACTTCTTGCCTGCTGGTCTGGAACGTTTAAGAGAACTCGTGACTGAAACTGCACAACGCAGCGATACGCAAGGGTTTGGTGTTGCTGACTTCAGAGACAGTTGCGGCATAGGTCGCAATCTATGTATTGAAATACTCGAGTATTTTGACCGAACTGGAGTGACCCAAAGAATCGGCGATCGGCGCAAACTTCGAAACCCCGGAATATGACCAAAGAACCGCAGGAATGCCCATGTCCAATTTTCAACAACAAGTAGCAGCCATTACTGGCGCTGGCTCAGGAATGGGTCGCGCTCTGGCTCAATCATTGGCCCAACAAGGTTGTCACCTTGCTATCGCTGACATCAACCAAAAGGGCCTGAACGAAACTGTTAGCAGCATCACTGATCACTTCAGCGACATCAGTCCTGTCAAGATCACAACCCATATCGTTGATGTCGCCGACCGACAGGCTATGGTGCAGTTTGCTGCTGATGTTGTCGAGGAGCACGGCAAGGTCAATATGATTTTCAACAACGCCGGCGTCACCGTCATCGATAGCGTCGAGCATATGAGTGACGAGAATTTCGATTGGTTAATGGGCATTAACTTTTGGGGTGTGGTGAACGGCACCCGCGCATTCTTACCGCATCTGAGTCAGACTGAACCCGGCCATATCGTTAATACATCAAGTATTTTTGGCACCATCGCGGTACCCGGCCAATCCGCCTATAACGCCTCAAAATTCGCGGTCCGCGGCTTCACTTATGCATTACGGATGGAATTGGCCGAGACTCATCCGCTACTGGGTGTCAGCTGTGTTCAGCCGGGCGGCGTCAAAACCAACATTGTTAAAGACTCCCGTTATTTACCCAGCGACAATGGCGCGCCCACCAAAGAAGAAGTCAGCGCGAAGTTCGAGAGTCTGGCGGGCTTGACCTCAGGCCAAGCGGCCGACCAGATCCTGCGCGGCGTGAGAAAGAACAAAGCCCAAATCCTGGTGGGTAAAGACGCGTGGCTGATGGCACTGCTTGAGAGGATAGTCCCGATCGGCTATATGCGCCTAATCGCCAAGGGTTTTAGCCAACAGACCGCTAGCGTCAAGTCTTAGAACTAGCTGGCTATCTAAAACGCCAGATTCAGGCTTAACTCTCTATGGGTATACCGAGCCGAGTCAGGTAAGCATCGATCAACCATCGGGAAATCGCAACCTTACCGGGGATCATTGGCAGTTGCTGACAATCAAACCATTGGGCGTCAGCAATTTCTTCTTCCTGCAGAACAATATCACCAGACTCGTATTCCGCATGAAAACCAAGCATCAAGGAATTCGGAAACGGCCACGGCTGACTACCATGGTACTCAAGGTTCGTGACGTTGACACCGACCTCTTCCTTGACCTCTCTGATCAACGTCTCTTCGATCGATTCGCCCGGCTCAACAAATCCAGCAAGGGTGCTGTACATGCCTTGTGGGAAACGCTGATTACGAGCAAGCAAAACTTCCCCTTGACGATGAATCAGAACAATAATGGATGGCGATAATCGAGGGTAGCTATGAATTTTGCAAGCCTCGCAGATCATCGCGCGATCCCGACTATGCTCTATCGCTGCGAGACCGCAACGCCCACAAAATTGATGCGATCGATACCAGTCAACAATTTGAGCCGCACGGCCAGCCAGACTGAAAGTCAGATTATCCGTATGCCCAAATAGGCTTCGTAATCCGCCAAAGGTCTCACCCTCGAGACCTGCAGTTTCAACGGCAAAACACGGCATATCTGCCATTCGACCCATATAGTGGACCTTACTGGCTGTTCCATTGAACTGAGCAGCCTCAGCATGCCCCATAGGTTGCCACTGACCTGCCGTATCAAACCGCAGTAAAATATCACTGCCTTTGAAGACGAAATAGCAACCTGTTTGGTACGCTTCAGGGGCGATAACCTCGGAGACAAAATCTGTCGCGGGTTCGGGCCAGACGAAAAGACTCATGGATTTACCTCTTGAATTATTTGTTGCCACACGCAGTTGCCGTTAGATGATTCTGCCAGCCCCTGTAGCTTTTCCTCATGCCGTTTTAGCTCGTCCAAACTCGCGCGGATAACCTTGAGTGGCGGACGATCTGCCGGTAAACGATGCCACTCTCCGCCAGGTCCACTTGCATCAGCCTCACTGTCTCCCAGACTCAAAGTCACCTGGCCACCAGTCATCAGCAAATAGACATCAGCGAGAATCTCGGCATCCAATAAGGCACCATGTAAATCGCGCTGAGAATTGTCAACGGTGTAACGCTTACACAATGCATCCAGGTTGTTTTTCTGTCCCGGGTGCTTTTTCCTTGCCAACGCTAAACTATCCACCACCGTACAGTAGTCTGTAATGACACCCAATTTGGGTGATAGGCGCCGCATCTCGTGATTGATAAAAGCCACATCAAACGCCGAATTATGAATGACGAGTTCAGCACCTTTGACGAACTCAAGGAAGCTATCAAAAATATCAGCAAACAGCGGTTTGTCGGCGAGGAACTCACTGGTGATACCGTGCACCTCAAGCGCCCCATCATCACTCTCTCGTTGCGGGTTCACGTATTGGTGCAACTGCCTTTTGGTCAGCTTTCGATCAATAATCTCGACGCAGCCGATTTCCAGAATTCGATGTCCGAGCTCAACCTCAAGTCCCGTGGTCTCTGTATCCAATACTACCTGACGCATCTCTACCTCAAATTAAGTGTTTAATACGGTATCCGTCTGATCCCGGCGCCTAGGGTAAATCATCAATGCCTTGATTCGCCAACTCGTCAGCCATTTCATTTTCGCGATGGCCGCTGTGGCCCTTTACCCAATGCCAATGAACCTCATGGATCGACACCAGCCTGTCAAGTTCTTGCCATAGGTCGACATTTTTTACGGGTTGTCGACTCGATGTCCGCCACCCCTTCTGCTTCCAGCCAGCAATCCATTCGGTAATACCCTTACGGACGTACTGGGAATCTGTGGTCAAGTTGACCCGACTGGGCCTGGTGAGGGCTTCCAAACCCTTGATCGCTGCGGTTAATTCCATCCGATTGTTAGTCGTCGCTGTCTCACCGCCCCAGAGATGCTTTTCGGTCTCGCCGCAGCGCAATAACACGCCCCAGCCACCGGGTCCTGGATTACCTCGACAGGCACCGTCAGTAAACATTTCCACCGTCGTCATTCGCTAATCCGGCTTATCTGGGGTTGAGTTCCGCCGAGCTATCCCGCGACTCACTGCTGGTCTAACCAAACGCAGGCGCCCGAATGCGCGTTCTCGCTGCCACAGGGGCTTAATCGGCGTCATACTACCCACTTGCTTGCTCGCGACGATTACATAGATGGCCCCAAAAGGCCAGTTGGCATTCCGACTCAGGCCCAGGCTGTAATCAGGGACCTGACCCGCATACCCATTCATGGGCAAACCATAGGTTGTGTACTGGGCGCGATCAATCTTAAAATTCAACAGGGTCAGCCAATCCATAAGCCTGGCCGGCCGAATAAAGCGGCCAAACCAGGGCGCTGTATTGCGCAGCTCACCAATAGGCTTGTACGCGCCCCACAAACTGATGGGATTGAAGCCAATGATCACCACATGACCGGAAGGTAACGCAATTCTTCCAGCCTCACGTAAAATCTGTTGCGGAGATTCATAAAAATCAAGAATATGATGCAGTAACACCACATCCATACTGTCGTTCGCAAAGGGGAGATTCGTCGCCTGGCCGATGAAAGGATTGTGATCTTCAGTACGAACTCCCATGGCGAATTTATGCAAAATAGGGCTGGCGGAATACAAAGGTTTATTTTGCACACTTAATTGCAGCAGATCATAACCAAAACAACCTGGCAGTACCTGATCGATGATAGCCCCTTCAGCAGCCAGTACGTGGGCGCCGAGCGGCGAATCAAACCAGGACCTAAGATCAAGCAATGTGTTGTCAGAATCCAATCGCAATGCACCTCGAGTCCACATCTATTTCAGATGCTATTCAGCGTTAGTAGATCATCCACAATCAGACTATAATCTTAGATTGCTTACCTCTACCGCCTGCAACATGAGACTAACAACATCTACATGAAGTATTTTTGCCAGTTTAGCACTATTAGCGCGTTTGTTGTCATGCTCGGCGCTTGCCAAATCGTTGAATCTCTGCCTTATAACGCTCAACCTGACCCTGTCACCGCAGTCAGTGGCGCTGATCGTCTTACTAACGATGACTCCGCCAATTTACCCCAAGAGCCCCCTCCAGCCGCCGATGACATCGCGCTGGCCGCAGCAATGCCGGGAGACGATGACGACCTGGATCCCGACTACTCCGCCAAGCAGATACTGGTGGAGGCCAGCCCCACGGTGGATGCCGATAGCCTGCTCGCGATCGAAGCTGATCTCTGGCAGCGTATACGGGATGGTTTCTCACTTGAACACCATCTGGATGAGGCTCGAGTCCAATCTGAACTGCGCTGGTATGCTAACCATCCTGAATACTTGAACCGCGTTGCGGTCCGCGCCAGTCGATACTTATTTCATATTGTCGAAGCACTGGAGCAACGCCAGATGCCCATGGAAATGGCATTGCTACCCATCGTTGAAAGCGCATTCGACCCTTTCGCCTACTCTCATGGCCGAGCCTCGGGACTCTGGCAGTTTATTCCTGCTACTGGTCGCACCTATGGCATGCAGGTGGATTATTGGCACGATGGCAGGCGAGACGTCCGGGCTGCGACCACTGGCGCCATCAACTATCTGGATCGACTGCATAGCCGCCTCGATGACGACTGGTTCCTCGCTCTGGCAGCCTATAATTCAGGAGAGGGTAATGTCCGTTATTCCATGCGCAAGAACTCTAAGGCTGGCAAACCGCTAGATTTCTTCTCACTTGGACTCTTAAAGGAAACACGAGCCTACGTACCGCGACTGCTGGCCATCAGCGCCATCATCGCAGACCCAGCTAAGTACAACATTGAACTACTACCGATTGCTAATGAACCCTACTGGGAAATGGTCAATACAGGCTCACAATTGGATCTGTCTGTCGCAGCAGAAATCGCCGAAATTTCTATCGACGAACTTTATTTGCTTAATCCCGCATTTAACAAATGGTCGACTCACCCCGATGGCCCCCATGAACTGCTGGTACCACGACAACACGCAAACACGTTTCGTGCTAACCTCGAAGCCCTGCCACTCGACCAACGGCTAAGCTGGCAGCGCCACAGAGTAAAGTCTGGCGAGTCTCTAGGCGTCATCGCTCAGAAATACAATACTTCCGTGGCCACCCTGCAACTGGCAAACAAGATCAAAGGCAACCTGATCCGTTCCGGTCAATCGCTGATGATACCCGTCGCCCGCGGCTCCAGTGAGACCTACGAACTCAGTGCTAACGAGCGGTTAAAATCTCGCCAGAACTACACGGAAAAGAAAACCGGCGTCGCACCCTCGCGTTATATCGTTCGCAAAGGAGATTCCTTCTGGGAGATTGCTCGAACCTTCAAGGTGTCCATGCGCGCTCTGGCGAAATGGAATGGCATGGCGACAACCGAGACACTGATGCCGGGCAAAGAGCTGGTGATTTTTTCTACTTTAACGCAACCGCCAGAGACAACGTTGGCAACTCTGGCGAATTTACCGGCAAACCAAGAAGTCATTCGAAAAGTCAACTATCGAGTACGTCGGGGTGAATCGCTGGCTCGCATTGCCAGTAAATTCAATGTGCCGATCGAAAGTATCAAACAGTGGAATGAGAAGCTGGGGCGAAAAAAGTATATTCAACCCGGTGATCGCGTCACCTTGTACGTAGACGTTACACAAACAGAATAAACCGCCTGAGCCTCCCGACCTTTCTCCGTGCCGCCTTTCTCTGAGCCGCCTTTCTCCGAGCCGCCTTTCTCCGAGCCGCCTTGATTTGGCCGAACAGTGTCGGGGCCCAGCCGTGCTGTTTGAGTTCTCAATGTATCCAAGAAAACTGCAAACAGCCCAAGCCCTCCACTGCAGCTATTAGTTAGACCGCTTAACTGTGGCATTCAAGGCCAAACCTTCGCGCCAATCCAGAAAGTCACTAGCGCCTTGTTGTGAGGCCAGTATCCGAGCTAGACTCGCGACATTCTGCAGATCGTCCTCGGCAGACTTGTTTTGGACATTAGTTACACTGACGATAGCCGCGTCCCCGTCAGCCAGCAAGGTATAGCCAACCGACTTATTACCTGCTCTTGGACGCGGTAAACTAAATGCATAACGACCGATATCGGCGGCCAAGTTGGGCTGATTACGTTGCGCTTTAGCAACCACAGACCAGACCAAATTAAACTGATCGGCTACATAGCGAGTACCAGAACCACTCTCAAGCATTGCGACAATCTCTTTAGATTGAGTTTCAGCCAGCGCAACCGCTTTCTCTAGAGCGAGTCGTTCCCTAATCAAGTCAGTCACTTGCGCTAGTGCCTTCACTTCCTGAGGTTGATATTTCCTCAGTCGAAGTACTAGGTGATGGTTCGGATCGATCTCGATCAAACTACTGTTATTGCCTTCAAGCAATACATCAGGACTAAAGGCCGCATTTGCCACAACTGCTGTCGCAAGCAGTCCATCCGCTGTATCACGGGCACTGGGGCCGGTAGATTGGATGCTTAAGCCTAGCTCTTCACTAATTTCGAAAAGGTCCCTGGTTTCAAATGCGAGCTCACTCATGCGTGCCGACCGCTGCACAAAAGCGTCTTCCGCTCGATTCTCCCGAAATGTAGCTTCAACGCGATCACGAACATCAGCATACTCGGGGACTTTAGCGGCTTCAATATCAAGGACCTTGATCAGGTGAAATCCGAACTCGGTCCGCACTGGCGCCGACATTTCGTTCAGCCCAAGATCGTAAGCGACGACTTCGAACTCTTCGACAAAAGTGCCCGGCGCATTAAACCCAAGATCGCCACCATTCTCCGCCGAACCTGTATCTGACGAATATTCTTTCGCGAGGCTAGCGAAATCTTCGCCTCCAATGATACGCTGATAAACCTCATTTACCCTGGTTTCCGCCTCTGCCTCGGAAGACTGGTCATTAACCTCGACGAGTATATGTGCAACGCGACGACGCTCATCTTGCGCATAGATGTCTTTAGTCTCCTCAAATAAGGCTAACAAATCAGCTTCGCTCACTTCTACGGCATCAATCAGATCGGCGCGTTTAAGTTCAACATAGTCAACGTCGACTGTTTCCGCGGTCATGAAGTCTGCCGGATTAGCGTCATAGAAGCTGACTATCTCGGCATCCGACACTTCCATTGAATCTTTCATTGCGTCTACGTCGATACGCAGGAACGCTACATCACGGGTTTGTTGCGCCAAACTACTGGTCCGCAGCACTTGCGGCTCAGTCAAAAATGCCGTGCTACGAATACCTGTCGTCAATTGCTGTAACGACTTGTCCCGGCGCATTTCTTCGCGATAGCTCAATGCTGAGTAACCTGCCCCGCCAATCACCAATTGGAATTGCCCCGGATCAAACACACCTTCGACTTGAAAAATTGGAGTAGATACGATCTCCGCGTCCAGTCGCTGATCTGAATATTGCAGCCCCATAGACTCTCCAGCCAGGATCAAAAGCTTACGATCGATCAGGTTTTGTAAGACGTTCTGACGCAATTGGTCTTCGTCGATCTCAGCTGCGGGCGTATTTTGAGACAACAGCATACGGCGACCGCGTTCGACGGCTATCTCCATTTCCTGTTGGGTAACGTCCTGCCCGTCAACTGTCGCGACTTTCGGCACCGGTGTCAGAAAGGTCGTAATAGACCCCATCCCAAACAAGGCGAAGACCACAATAATCAAACCGACAATAACTTTCGCGATCACGCCGTCTGATTTGTCTCTTAGATTCTGGATTGACATTCGTTTCCTCATCAAATAATAAAAAATGGCGCATACTAGATGCGCCATTTCGAACTGCATTTGGTCTTATTTTAGCGCTAACCATTCATTGAAAAAATAGCTAACTCGACCAAATTTAACGTCTTAGCTATTTACAGCATCTTTTAATGCTTTGCCGGCTTTGAAAGCAGGAACCTTGGCTGCAGAGATTTGAATCTCGGCACCAGTTTGTGGATTGCGTCCAGTACGAGCCGCACGATCGCGAACCGTAAATGTACCAAATCCAACCAGAACTACTGAATCACCAGCTTTCAGGGCACCGCTTACAGAATCTATCATAGAATCCAAGGCTCTGCCGGCTGCAGCTTTAGTAATATCGGCAGACGCCGCAATGTTTTCGATCAGCTCTTGTTTATTCACACTATACCCCTGATTGGTTGATGGACTTTCCTGGTCACTTAAGAATGGTGCCACAGCAGATGACCAAGCGGCTGTGATTTTTTAATCTGTAACAGTTTATACCAACCAGCCGAAATGACTGTCAAGGCAAATGTCCTAATGAGCACTGATTCTCTGGGTTACATCGGATTCCGAACCGCTTTCTGCCTCATTTTCGATCATTTCCGGCATTGGCTCTGGCATCCGTGCCAATGCCACAAGTAACACCTCATCAATCCACTTGACCGGTTTAATGTCCAGGTCCTGCTTAATATTGTCAGGTATCTCCTTTAAATCACGCTTGTTCTCATCGGGAATCAGGACTGTTTTAATGCCACCACGATGTGCGGCGAGTAGCTTTTCTTTCAAACCGCCAATCGGCAAAACCTGCCCTCGCAATGTAATCTCACCGGTCATGGCAACGTCAGCGCGAGCAGGTATACCCGTCAGCACGGAGACCAATGCCGTGCACAGCGCAATACCTGCACTCGGGCCATCTTTCGGTGTCGCGCCTTCCGGCATATGAACGTGGAAATCGTATTTTTCATGAAAATCTGCAGGTATACCCAGTGCCGCAGCACGACTTCGCACCACGGTCATCGCGGCCTGAATCGATTCCTGCATCACATCACCCAGAGAGCCTGTTTTCGTCATCACGCCCTTTCCAGGCATCGCTGCGGCTTCAATTGTTAGCAATTCACCGCCTACGCTAGTGACAGCCAGGCCGGTCACTTGGCCAACCTGGTCCGCTTCTTCGGCTTTACCATAGTTGAACTTCTTAACACCCGAATATTGCTCTAGTTCAGCACTACCGACGACTAATTTATTGGCCTGTCCGCCATCTCCATCGAGGTCGCGGGCTTTGACGACCTTTCGACACAACTTGGCAATCTCGCGTTCCAGCCCCCGCACACCCGCCTCACGCGTGTAATAACGGATGAGGTCCCGAACAGCTTCTTGCTTGATCTCTAGTTCAGTTTCTTTTAGCCCATTATTCGTCAGCTGCTTACGCACCAGATAACGCATGGCGATGTTGAGTTTCTCATCCTCGGTGTAACCCGGAATACGAATCACCTCCATACGATCCAATAATGGTGCAGGGATATTCATGCTGTTAGAGGTACAAATGAACATGACTTCAGACAAATCGTAGTCGACGTCGAGATAATGGTCATTAAAGGAGTTGTTCTGCTCCGGGTCCAGGACTTCCAGCAAGGCTGAAGAAGGGTCACCCCGGTGATCCTGGCCCATCTTGTCAATCTCATCGAACAGGAACAACGGATTACGCGTGCCACTCTTCGACAACTTCTGAACAATTTTTCCTGGCATCGATCCAATATAGGTTCGTCGATGCCCGCGAATTTCAGCCTCGTCACGCACACCACCGACGGCCATTCGCACAAATTTACGGTTAGTCGCACGGGCGATAGACTCGCCAAGGGAAGTCTTACCAACACCGGGAGGACCCACTAAGCACAATACGGGACCTTTGATCTTGCGGACTCGGCGTTGCACGGCCAGATATTCAAGAATCCGGTCCTTCACCTCTTCGAGTCCGTAATGATCTGCATTCAGCACTGCCTCAGCTTCGGCAATATCAGTTCTGACCTTCGAGCGTTTCTTCCAGGGAACACCAAGCATCCAATCGATATAACTGCGTACAACGGTGGCCTCGGCCGACATGGGCGACATCATTTTAAGCTTGTTGAGTTCAGCAGCAGTTTTGTCACGCGCTTCCTTCGGCATACCTGAAGTCGACAGTCGCTTTTGAATTTCATCTAACTCATTGGGCACATCATCCATGTCGCCAAGTTCTTTCTGGATCGCCTTCATTTGTTCGTTAAGGTAGTACTCGCGCTGACTCTTTTCCATCTGCTTTTTTACACGACCGCGAACCCGCTTCTCAACGTTGAACAAGTCTATCTCAGCCTCCAGCAGCTTCATCATATGCTCGATGCGCTCGCCAAGACCCGCCATTTCCAAAATATGCTGCTTCTCATCGAGCTTCAGACTCATTTGCGAGGCAATGGTGTCCACTAGCCGGCTTGGATCGTCTACGCTGGCGAGAGACGTCATAACCTCTGGCGGGACCTTTTTACTCAACTGCACATATTGCTCAAACACCGACATCATCGATCGAACCAGCGCCTCGGCTTCATTGGCATCAATCTCAGCTTCTTCGATCAAGTTGATATCGCCAACAAAAAATTTTTCTTCATCTCTGATTTCGGTAATTTCTGCCCGTTGTCCCCCTTCCACTAAAATTTTGACGGTCTTGTCCGGTAGGCGAATCAACTGCAGTATGGTGGCCACAGTGCCGAACGCATATAAATCATCTGGCCCCGGATTCTCATTTTCAGGGGCTCTCTTTGCGACCAGCAGGACCTGTTTGTCTTTGTCATTTTTCTGCGCATGATCGAGGGCACGAATTGACTTTTCAGTACCGATAAAAAGCGGTTGAACACCGTGGGGATATACCACCATATCGCGTAACGTCACGACGGGGATATTTTTCATGCTGGTCATAATTTCTCCTGGTCATTAACCGCCACCACTGTCTTTAAAACGGCTAACTCGATATACATTGGATTTCGACTGGGTCTTACAGTGCTAGTCAATCAGGGCGGATGGCGCACCAAACGGACTTTTAGCCGGTTACCGAGTCTATACCCGGCCATGGAACACAGCGGCCTCTACCGTATCAACCTTAGAACAATTAACGCATCCATAGCAAACTTCAAGCAATGACAGCACTAAGTCACCAAAAAAAAGGGCCAACGGCCCTTTTTTCCCAGCATCGACCTCGGCGTTAGCCTGAAGTCGAACTGGCTACCCAGTCAACGGTGTTGGTCACCTGTCGCCAGACAGTTTTCCCGTCTTTACTCAGGCATCGCCTTTTGCTGTTCCTGGTTTTCGTATATCAACATCGGTTCAGAGGCACCGTTAATGACATTTTCGTCAATGACAACCTTGCTTACGCCAGTCACGGAAGGGATCTCGTACATGATTTCAAGCAAGACAGACTCGAGAATAGATCGCAACCCTCGGGCACCGGTCTTGCGTTCCATGGCCTTCTTGGCAATCGCTTCGAGTGCATCTTCGCGGAAGTCAATATCAACACCTTCCATCTCGAATAGCTTTGAATACTGCTTAGTGTAGGCGTTTTTCGGCTCCTTAAGAATTCTGACCAGGGCTTCGGCGTCCAACTCATCCAGGGTCGCGATCACGGGTAAGCGGCCAACAAACTCTGGGATCAGACCGTAACGAACCAAATCTTCTGGCTCAACTGAACGTAAAGTATCACCCAAGTTCTTCTTGTTCGATTCGGATGCGACATTCGCGCCGAACCCGATACCACTCTTCGCTGAGCGGTTGGTAATCACTTTATCCAGTCCAGAGAAGGCACCGCCGCAGATGAAAAGGATGTTTGTCGTATCGACTTGCAAAAACTCCTGCTGCGGATGTTTTCTGCCACCCTGGGGAGGTACGGAGGCAACGGTCCCTTCAATCAACTTCAGCAACGCTTGCTGCACACCCTCACCGGACACATCGCGAGTGATCGAAGGATTATCAGACTTACGCGAGATCTTATCAATCTCATCAATGTAGACGATGCCAACCTGAGCTTTTTCTACATCGTAGTCGCACTTCTGCAACAACTTCTGAATGATATTCTCAACGTCTTCGCCCACATAGCCTGCTTCTGTTAGCGTTGTCGCATCCGCAATCGTAAACGGGACATCTAGCAATCGTGCCAAAGTTTCAGCAAGCAACGTCTTGCCCACACCTGTAGGCCCGACCAGCAAGATGTTACTTTTCTGTAATTCGACGTCGTCTTTCTTACCCGAGTAGTTCAATCGCTTGTAGTGATTGTAAACGGCTACAGACAAAACTTTCTTCGCCCAGTGCTGACCAATGACATACTCATCAAGGATATCTTTGATTTCCTGTGGCGTCGGGAGTTTTTTCTTTTCGCCCTCGTCAATGGTTTCTTGTAACTCTTCACGAATGATGTCATTGCACAATTCGACGCATTCATCGCAGACATAGACAGAAGGTCCAGCAATCAATTTGCGTACTTCATGCTGACTTTTTCCGCAAAAATTACAATGCAGCAATTTACCATCGCCGTTGTTATCGTCGTGATCGTCAGCCATTAATCCACCTCATTCCAATCTGTTTTGCGCAGTCGAGTGACCCAGGCCCTTAGCGTATTGGCCGCGACCAAGTCTCTGCTCAGCCATCTCGATTACACGATAAATAATATCTACATCCACTACGGATTTGAACTCTAAAGCTTACCTACTGGCGATTAAACCGACGCCAGCGGTGTGCGCGGCTCTTGCACTTTATCAATCAAGCCATAAGCCGCGGCTTGCCCTGCAGTCATAAAGTTGTCACGTTCAGTGTCACTGGCGATCTGCTCAATGGTCTGCCCCGTGTGCAATGCCATGATTTCGTTCAAACGGCCCCGCAAGTACAGTATTTCTTTTGCCTGAATCTCAATATCACTGGCTTGACCCTGGGATCCACCGCTGGGCTGGTGGATCATCACCCGAGAGTTAGGCAGACAGTAACGCTTACCATGAGCGCCACCGGCGAGTAATAAAGCGCCCATGCTGGCGGCTTGACCGATGCACATGGTGCTGACATCACAGTTAATAAACTGCATGGTGTCATAAATCGCCAGACCCGCGGTCACTGACCCACCTGGTGAGTTGATATATAGCTGAACATCTTTGTCCGCATTTTCTGATTCTGCATGAAGCAGTTGAGCAACCACCAAATTCGCCACGTTATCGTCAATTGGGCCGACAATAAAGATGATCCGCTCTTTCAGAAGCCGAGAGTAGATGTCGTAGGACCGCTCCCCCCTGGCCGTCTGTTCCAAAACCATGGGAATTAACCCAAGGCTTGTGGTCGTCGAAAGCTGATCGTCAAATATGTTGCTCATTCGCACCTCATGATTTTTCTGGGTTAGGTAACCGTTAATCTGATTGCAGATTAACCAGCCTGCCGATCACCTGCCATTATTTAAATAGCGGATCCTGCTAGTCCGTCGCAAGCCCTACTGTGTCTAACCTAATATTGCGTCATTCCGCTTAAACTTCAATGCTTGGACAGTAAAAAAGTCTTTTAGAGCCCCGCCATACCCGCAGTAATAGCAGGGTTAAGTCACTTTAGGCTAGGCTTTTGGCGCTTCATCTTCAGCAGTATCAGCGTCGTCAGCGGCCTCTGCGGTCGTTTCAGCGTCTTCTTCTGGCAGCGGGGCTGGCGTAGGCTTGATAGCCTCATCATAGTCCATGGCCAAGTCGCTCACCTTGGCACCGGCCAAAATAGCATCAATCACTTGATCTTCGAGTACCAGATTCTGAATTTGGTTCAGTTGCTGCTCGTTCGAGTAATAGTAATTGATAATTTCTTGTGGGTCTTCATAGGAGCTGGACATGGTTTCGATCATGGTCTTTACCTGATCTTGGTCAACCTCCAGCTTCTTTTGCTCGACGATGGCGTTAACCATCAAGCCCAACTGGACGCGTTTGGTCGCCTGCGCTGTGAACATCTCAGCTGGCAAGATCGATGGGTCGATTTTCTGGTTTCCGCCGAATTGTTGAACCGCTTCCTGACGCATACGGTCCACTTCTGAACTGACCAGCGCGCTCGGCACTTCCACGGCATTCGACTCAGCAAGCCCATCCAGCACCTGGTTTTTAACTTTATTTTTGATCGCCGCAGCAAGTTCCTTTTCCATCGTTCCAAGTACTTCTACGCGGAAGGCCGCCAAATCACCCTCTTTGACACCAAACTTTTCAAAAAATGCCGCTTCCAACTCTGGCAATGTCGGCTCAGCTACTTTATTAATCGTCATCTTGAAGGTCGCTTCTTTACCCGCAAGCTCCTTTGCCTGATAACCCTCAGGGAAAGTCACCTGAATGTCTTTGCTCTCACCAGCCTTACAACCCAGCAAGCCTTCTTCGAAACCGGGAATCATGCTGTTACTACCGAGTACGATATCGGAGCCTTCGGCCTTGCCACCCTCAAATGCTTCACCATCGACAAAGCCTTCGAAGTCGACATTAACCTGGTCGCCGTCTTGGCTGACCCGGTCGACATCGGCGAATTCTTTATGCTGCTCACGCAACGTTTCGATCATCTTATCAATATCGCTTTCCGTCACAGTCGCAACAGGGCGTTCGACGTTGATCAGCCCAAAATCAGCGAGTTCAATTTCAGGAAAAATCTCAAACTCTGCAGTAAATTCGAAATCCTTACCTTCCTCCATCACCACGTTCTGAATGCTCGGCATGCCAGCGGGGGCCATAGCTTGCTTACTGACGGCATCAGCGAATGACGATTGCATCAATTCCGAACTGACCTCTTGGCGAATGCCATCTGCAAACCGACGTCGCACTTCACGCATTGGCACTTTGCCGGGACGGAAGCCCTTGATCCGAGCCTGTCCTGCGGCTTGTTTGAGCTTAGCTTCAACTTCGCCCTCAAACTTTGCTGCCGGCACGATGATCCGCAACGTTCGCTTCAGACCTGACGTGGTTTCGAGTGTTACCTGCATGACATCCATACCTGTTTAATTAATTCTTGACAATTCAAAGGGATAGCCTGCGGCTCTCCGCTATTCTCAATCTTCAGATCATGGTGCGAAAGGAGAGACTCGAACTCTCACACCTTGCGGTACTGGAACCTAAATCCAGCGCGTCTACCAATTCCGCCACTCTCGCCGTGATCTGACTTACTACCGGGATCACACCGGCACCTCCGGGTAATACCCTCCCTGGAAGGCCCGCGATTATAGACAAATGCTGAAACGATAACAATGCAGCGAGCACAGGATTCGCCGCCAGCATGTCAATATCAGGCCCTCAGAGCAACAATAGCCCGAGTTTCGAACTAATATGATCATCCTGACGCAAATCTTCGAATCTCAGAGTCAGTTGCTGCCTTTTCCTCACCTTGATCGTTTTCAGTGATGCCCCCGCAAAGAACCATCAATAAAATCAATTAAAACCTTCAGATCTCGCCGAAACCAACGTTTGCGCTATCGCAAGACGATGCCACCTACCGAAACATAGCTTCAGGCCTTCTTCAGGAATTCAGACTTGAGCTTCATGGCACCAATACTGTCAATTTTACAATCGCTGGCATGATCGCCTGCCAAAACACGGATATTCTTAACTCGAGTGCCCACCTTGACCACCAATCAAGTTCCCTTGACCTTCAAGTCGTTGATCACATTCACAGCGTCACCGTCACTCAAGGCATTGCCGTTCGCGTCCATTATCTGCAATCCCCTGTCCACCGAGGCCGCTTCTTGCTGTGACTATTCACGGGCACATTCCGGGCAGACCAACAGATTGCGATCTTCGTAGATATAGCTCGAGCCGCATTGCCTGCAGCCGGGTAAATCACTCATGCACGTCCTGCGTCAGTAAATTTTGATTCCAACGCAAATCACGACCCAAGACTCAGCAGTCAATAACAACGGCCTCGTTAACGACCTTCAAACAGTCGTCTGGGGTTATCCACAAACAGCATATGAATATCAGCTTCAGTCGCGCCCATTGCCATAAGTTCAGGAATCACGTGGCGATGCATATACAAGTATTGATCCGGATTTGAGCGCATAAAATCATGTTCCGGAGGAATACTGCCATCTGCCTGCTCATTGTGAATATGTAGGCAGATGCAATCATGAGACGGGCACAAACGCTCGCCATAACCCAGATCCATCAAGCGCTTAAGCGTTACGGTCCGACTGTGCGGGCTCACCAGCCGACCGGGGTAACGATCAAGGCCCAAAAAACAACCTTGGGCAAGGATCCATTCAAGGTATTCAATATCGGTAGTATCATTGCTGTGATCAATCTTCACTCGCGTCAGATCAACGCCCTCTTCTCGAAAAATCTCGATCTGGCGCCTCGCGACCTGGCCGGCAGGGTAGGAGTGCACCATGATCGGCACACCTGTTTGAACATGAGCGCGGGCGACTGCGCGGGCCATGGTCTCAAGCGCCGGGGTCACACCCTCGGCATCAGCTGCACACTTTAACATACCGGCCTTAACCGTCGTGCCGCGAAAACCCTCGTTAAGGTCGCGTATAAACTCGTCAGCCATTTGATTGGCGCCAACCCCCAACATAAATCGCGGCACATCGAGCCACCAACCAGTGACATTAATCAGATTGATACCCGCGCCAGCGGCGACAGTTTGGAGCAACTCCGGGTCGCGACCCAGATCAAAGGTTGTCGCATCAAGCAGGGTGTCGATTCCCTGAGCCTTAGCCCGCTTCAGCGTCGCAATAGCGCGTGCCTCGCGATCAGGGCCGAGCAGGTCTGGGTAGCTTTTCGATAAGCCGCTGGCCGCGACGAGAACATGCTCATGCATCAGCGTAAAGCCGAGATCAGCGCTCTCGATGGGACCTAACACACTGTTAATGTAGCTCACGTCACTCATCTCCGATCGATTACTTGAAAATCCTATCAGAGTGTACGGCATTGGCCCGACGGGCGTACAAGCCGATTGCTTGACCGTGCCAGAAACTCTGATGCCAGTGGCATTTATCAGGGTAATCGTGGTTAAGTGGCATCCCTAACTCATCCCGCAGAGACCATCATGTACCGACGCCAACCATCAGCAGGCTTTCTGCTCGGCCTAATACTATTGCCTTTGGTCAGCGCCTCCAGCTTTGCCCAAGAAGCGCCCTACTTATATGTTCTAGGCGTTGTCCAGGATGCTGGCCACCCGCAGATCGGCTGTTATGCCGAACACTGTCAGCCCGGGTGGCGGGATGCCCGCTTACGCCGTGGTGCGACGGCGCTCGGCTTAATCGACCCGAGCGCCAACAAGACCTTCCTGTTTGAAGCTACGCCCAATATGCCGGCACAACTTTACCAGCTGGCGCAGGAGGCGCCGCTCGATCGCTATGCCCTGGGCGGCATTTTTTTGACCCATGCCCATATTGGCCATTATGCAGGCCTGATGTTCCTCGGCCAGGAGGCCCTGGGTGCCAGCGACATACCCGTCTATGGCATGCCAAAAATGCGCGACTATCTAACCAACAACGGTCCCTGGAGCCAGCTTGTGACACAACAGAACATTCTTCTGCAAGCCATGACCGCTGACACTCCGGTGACATTAGGCCAGGTCACTGTGACCCCCTTTCTGGTACCTCATCGAGATGAATACTCCGAAACCGTTGGCTACCGCATCACAGGGCCCAATAAGTCGGCGCTATTCATTCCCGATATCAACAAGTGGTCAGCCTGGACCCGCGACATCACAGAGCTGGTGCAGACCGTGGATTACGCCTTGGTGGATGCCACCTTCTACGCAGACGATGAACTGCCCGGCCGAGACATGTCAAAAATTCCTCACCCATTCGCGGCAGAAACCATGGCGCTATTTAAGGGGTTGGCACTGGCACAGCGCCAAAAGATCTGGTTTATCCATATGAACCACACGAACCCGCTGCTTAACCCGGCAAGCGCGGCGAGCCACACCGTTCGCGCCAATGGGTTCAATGTCGCACAGGAAGGAATTCGGCTACCGCTGTAACCAGCTCGCTGCGGGCTACTGACTCGGTCGCGCCAGTATCTCAGCAAATACCGACCGATCGACATTACCGCCACTGGCCACGACTGCGACTCGACGACCAATATTCGCAGCTCGTTCTTGCATCGCTGCGGCAACAGCCGCGGCACCAGCACCTTCACAGACATTGTGGGTACATTCAAAAAGAACGCCCATGGCGGCTGCCACCTCGGCGTCGGTGACCGCAACGATATGGTCGACGCTTGCCAAGATCACCTCCAACGCCAAAGGGTCGGGTGTTCGGCAAGCCATGCCATCGGCAAGCAACGTGGATACAGGTGACTCGAGCAGCTGCCCGGCGTTAAATGAATCTGCGTAGGCAGTTGCATGAGCAGACACCACACCGACAACCTCAGTCGACAAGCCCAACGCGTCCCGAGCGGCAATCATACCGCAAATGCCAGAACCCAGACCGATGGGAACATAGACCACATCAATGTCAGGCACTGCCTGAAATAACTCAAGACTATAGGTGGCCACCCCAGCAACGAGCAATGGATGCATCGAGGGCACCATCAGCAAACCTCGTTCATCCGCCAACTGAATCGCATACTCGCGGGCCGCCTGAAAATCTTCGCCGTATTCAATCAGCGTGACGCCTTGGGCTTGCATCGCCGCGTTCTTTTCAGTGCTGTTACCCTTTGGCACCACGATGGTGGCCGGAATGCCATAATGCCGAGCTGCATAGCCTACCGACTGACCATGATTACCGCGGGTTGCACTGATCACGCCCTGAACCGACTCGCCACCGGCAATCAGGTCGGCAAAATAGACCAGCCCACCACGGATCTTGAAGGCACCGACGGGTGTGTGATTCTCATGTTTGACCCAAACTTGCGTACCCAGCCGCTCACTCAATAATGGCCAGTTAAGTGCCGGCGTCGGCGCCATCTCCGCGTAGACGATGGCAGCGGCGGCTTCTATATCTGCAAGACTGATCTGCACGTGAGTCTTCCTAAGCCAGAGTTTCGATCGCAGCCAGCCGAGCATTACGGCGCTCGATGCGCTGCCTAAGCCGAGCATGACGAGCCGGAGTCAATGGGTATGACCAAATAAACAACATCGCCAAACCGAAAAAGAAAATAGGTCCACAACAGTACACCAGACGCAGACTCAAGACGCCGATTTCAGTGCTGGCCGCCACACCGCCCGATGGATCAAAACCTAGCAATCCAACTAGATTCAACGAAAACCCCGTACCCAGCGCTACTGCTAGTTTTTCTGTCAGACCCAAGATCGCAAAGTAGGTGCCGGCTCGGCGCCCACCACTTCTGGCGGTATCCACATCCACGACGTCCGCCAGCATCGCCACCGGCAAAAATTGCAGCCCACCGAAGCAAAAACCCTTGACGATAAAAAGCAGGAAAAAGGCCAGGTAATCACCGTAAGACAAAAACAGATTGGCAAAGCTCACGGCGGAAATCGTAATCAAGGTGCACATAAAAGCCCGGTGCTTGCCGATCTTCCGCCCCAACCAAAGCCAGAAAGGAATCGCCCCTAAGCCGGCGATAAAGTAAAAGAAGTAGGCGGCACCAATCGTCGGAATACCAATAATGTCGCGAATAAAAAATAGCGACACCGCATTACGGAAAGCCTCACCAAACACCACCAGCAGTGCGATGATCAAGACGCGACGCATCGGTCCGTTCTTCCACAAATAGCGCAGCCCTTCTTTCAGGGGCACTGTATCTTTTTTTGTCGGTGGCGGCTCTTTTACGAAGGCCAACACCACAAACACGCAAACCGGCAGCACCAAAATAATCGTCCAGGCTAGCCCTGCGAGTACCGGACCGGTGAGCGTTGAGCGATTAACAATTTCCTTATCGGCCAAATCCCCGGTGAAAGCCCCTACTGCGTCCTGCCAGATAATCGTAAACACCTGTCCCACAGAACCGCTGCCATCGGCGGTCACCTCCACCAACATGGGGACTAGGGCCGCGAGCATCAGGCCACCCAACACGAAAAACTCACGAGACGCCGTGACCCTACTGCGTTGATGATAGTCAGTCGAGAGTTCCGCGCCCCAGGCCCGATGGGGTAAAGCAATAATGGTACTACCCACAAAAAATAGCGTCAGGTAAATCAAAAAATACCAGATGCCCACGTCTGCTGGTGGTATAAACAACTTGTAGACACCCAGCATCATGATGGGCATACCCACCAGCAACCAAGGTTTGCGTCGACCGAAGCGGGTGCGCCAGCGATCTGAAATCTCCCCCATAATCGGGTCGGTCAGCACATCAGTGAAACGTGCCAACATTAGAATCGTGCCCACCATCGCCAGGCTCAGACCAAGTCCCCCGGCATAATGCGCAGGAATCCAGATAGCCAATGGGTAACCAATCACCGCAAGGGGTATCCCAATACTTCCGTGGGCATACAGCGTGGATTTGCTTAAGACCGCGTTGGAGTTCTCTTTCGATTCGCTCATACAACACCTATCTTGGGTTTTGCCTGAATAAAGCATGTTTTGACGGCGATGACAACCAGGACAAAAGAGTTCATGGCCGACAGGTCAACGGGACAGTCGACTGAACAACCAGCAACATTTTCCAGTCACTCGATAAGGGCATTCAGTAAGGGCATTCAATAAGCGCCTTCAATCGAGCGATTCAATCTGGAGTTACGGGATCACGCTCAATGCTTTCTGCTTTCCTGCGGCGTCCTTATTAATAATTGCCTGGACCGCAGCCGCATCGCGCATGGCCTGTTGCTGAACTGCCAAGGGATTACTCACTGGTTTTGTCACAGGTTCGGCCACTTCGGCGCTGCCACCGCAACCGGCTAATAGCGCCAACGTCGCAACGGTCAGGGTTATATTTTTCATCGGAGATTTACCTCTGGATCGGGATTAAATCCGCTTATCGCCCGGCGGTACCCGATAGCAACGCGGTGTCTCTCGCAAACTAGCGTAAATTTAAGGATAAAGCGCGATATATCGACGAACCCACGATTTTTGCGTCTGCACGGCAAGTCCAAAGATATTGGCACAGCCCACCGTTCGAGCCAACTCGAACAATCTCACGTTTGAGGCAACCGGGCAGGATTATTCCCGCAACATAGCGCGAGGGCGCGCTATGTTGAGGGAATAACTAGCCGATCTCACCGGGCACTGACACAGGACGACATTGAAAATTCACGGTGACCATTGATCGTCGCCATAATATTTTATGGGCAACCAACCGCACCATAAGCTTTTGTAACCCGCGTCAAACAGAACCACTGCGACCCCGCAAAGCACTCCCGGGCCTTGTCGATCGAAATAGAAAAATACTGTCATCAGCGACGCAAGGACGACAGGAATTGCCGCAGAGTAACGAAAGTTCACTTCAATTCGCCGATGACAATAGGCGCAGATCGCACCATGGTGTCACTCAATGGCGTCGACCTTTCCATATTCACACTCTGGGTATTTTCTGACAACTCTGATCAACCTAACCAACTTCAGGAACATAGCTATTTATTGCTCCTTTAGCACCGGGCAGTTAAGCACTTCATCTCGATTCACCGAGTTGGCAACAGTCGCCACCGCCTGGGCAGTGACTGACTGGCTAAGATAATACTGACCCACTGATCTGACAGTCTGATGGGTAGCTCTGTGCGCGCCGTTGCTGATCGTAGTCGCATGTCATACTCATCATTCGATGAATCAGATGCGCTGAGTCAGCCTTTATGACCGCCTTGAATTATCCAACCCAAAAATTCGACAACGAGCAGAGATCTCTCAACATTGCGTGCGACAGTGCTGATCAGCGACACCGTCGGAACATCCGGCAGACTAACCAGAAGGGCCAACGGACGATAGTTGGCGCCACTAGACAGCACTAGACATCCTAGGCAACTACCGCCTCGTCAATCCTCGCCATCAAGGCGTCATCCAAAGGACCGGCCGCTTCAGCTGCGAGACACTCTGCCAACTCTTCACGATTCTTGACGCCAAGAACCACCGTATCAACGCCAGGCATCGACAACGCATACTGATGCGCAAGAAAGGCGATACTGACACCGAGCTCAGCCGCGATCTGGCGAATCCCCCGCGCACGATTAAAATCATGTCGTTCGGCGGAGTCCGGCTTAACATCCCGATCAATAGCGTCCGTTAAAGCGCCGGCGGCCACAGCTCGAATTCCCATTACGCCAACGCCCGCTGCGCGAGCCGCATGAATAACCGCACGGGGGTCGGCTTTTTCTTGACAGATCGCCATGCTCCCCGGTGAATCCAGCAGGTTAGCCATACACTGCACCACATCTGGTCGCTTATTAGCCGCCAGCAGACCGAGATTGGTGACTTGGGTACTGGCTGCCGTCACACCCCACGCGCCGATGCGCCCCTGTTGTTTCAACTTCTCGAACACTCGCACCACATGATCCTGGTAGTTGTGCCATTCCACCGCAATATGAGGCAATGCTCGAGGACGAATACTCTCACTCCAACCATCGGGTACGACATAGCCGTGAAGAATAAACACATCAACATAGTCGCGCTGCAACCGCGCGCAACTGGCATCCAGCGACTGCACGAGTTTGTCTTCAATCAGCTCACCGGCGACGCTGCCCAGCATACACTTGGTCGTGACCCGCACGTCATCGGGATAGCCTCCAGCAAAGGCTAAACCCATGACGGTCTCGGCTTCACCCTGACCATACAGGGGCGCCATATCGAACAGATTAATACCGCCAGCATAACTGGCATTCACCGTGGCTATGGCCTCATCGCGGGAAGTCGCTCCCCATACTTGCCCGATACCACCGCCGCCCAGGGTCAAACGACTCATATTGTCTAACGGGCCCAGCGAATTCTTTTGCATTATGTTGTGCTCCAAGAAGTCAGTTGATTGCCTATAACAGCAGACATTGATTCGGCCATGCTAGTGTTTCTACCCCCACAGTCTAAACAGATTGGGTCGCCTGCATTATTCAAACACAGCACGCTCGACTCCACTTCGATAAGAAATAAAAACTCACGCTTATCCTATACGCCACAGGCGTCACTGACGAGGCCTGGATCAAATAGCTCTAGTCTCGCAATGGCCTTGCGATGGTCTTCACAGGTCTGCCTCTCTGCCTACGCCATTCAGCTCGATCACAACTCACAACCGCGACAACAGAACAGCCTGATACCGGTTATACTTGCGCCACTGATGAAAAGCGACAAGCGACATGTTTCAAGCGGTCCCCCCTGTAAAACGTTGTAAGATGATCCCATCAAATTCTTTGATCTATTGGCTATTGCTACTTTTTACGCCTTGGTTTGCGCCACAACTTGTTATGGCCGAAGCGCTCCAGGGTCGGGTTGTGGCTATCGCTGACGGCGACACTCTGACGCTGCTCGTTGGCTCTGTTCAGCACAAGGTTCGCCTGACGGAAATTGACACACCGGAACGCGCCCAACCCTGGGGCCAAAAAGCGAAACAAGCCTTGGCAGCTAAAGTCTTTCAACGTACGGTAATGGTTCAGGTCAGCGGTCATGATCGTTATGGCCGAACCCTGGGCCGAGTCTATTTCGACAATCGTGATATCAATCGAGAATTGGTCGAAGAGGGTCATGCCTGGGCTTATCGACAGTATCTCACGGACCAGGATTTCTTAACTGCCGAGGCCTTGGCCCGAGACCTCCAGCTCGGCCTATGGGACTCCCCTAACCCAGTCCCACCCTGGGACTGGAGACGGGGCAAGCGCGAAGCCAAGCCCAGCGAAGACCTGGCTACCGCAAGCCTGCAATGCGGTAACAAACACTACTGCAAGGAAATGACCCATTGTGCTGAAGCCCGATTCCACTTGCTAACCTGCGGTGTGACGAGCCTTGATGGCGACAAAGATGGCATACCCTGCGAGGTACTGTGTAACTGAATCCGTTAGACCAATTAGGTTTTGGGTATTAGGATAGCGTTACTACCTTATTCGACTGCTGTATCCAACAAACGGAACATGACACCATGAGCCAAGGCGTCAACAAAGTCATCCTCATCGGCAACCTCGGGCAGGACCCAGAGACTCGATTTATGCCGAACGGCAATCCTGTCACCACCTGCAGCATCGCCACCAGCAAGACCATCAAGGACAAGAAAACCGGCGACGCCATTGAGCGCACGGAATGGCATCGTGTCGTGTTCCTCCACCGTCTGGCTGATATTGCTGGGAAATATCTGAAGCAAGGCAGTCAAATTTACGTTGAAGGCGAGATGCATACCAAACAATGGGAAAGAGACGGACAGAAGCATTATTCAACAGAGGTTATAGCGAGCGAATTGGAAATTTTAGCGAACAAGACGCCCAGACCCCAGGCATAGAGGTGGCCTGATCAATATCCGTCAGTAACTCTGCACGAAGATCAAGCTAGCCCTCGAACTCCCCGCGGACTATCCCTTTAGACCTGACTACCATTAGGGTTTTAATCTAGCACAGCCGTTGAGCCAACAACTTGACTCAAACGACAGCTTAAGCCCGGCATTGACGGCGCATTAAATACGCCAAGAGGCCAACAGGCAGCCATTCGGCGCAGCTCATTGACTGCGCTGAATGGTTCCTGTCCTTTCCCCGAAGATTCGAGACTATCCTAAAAGAGTTTTTTTGAAGCGATCTCCGCACCTTGCGCCAAGGCTGCCAGCTTAGCGAAGGCCACATCAGGATCTACACCTTGCATGCCAACATGCACACTAAAACCACAATCGACACCGGCCATGAGCTGGCTCGGATCAATCAATTTTCCATAACGCACAATACGCTGAGCAACCAATTCGGGATGCTCCACATAATTTGATTGGCACTCGATAACCCCCGGGCACAGAATCTTGTTAGAAGGCACTCGAGTGTCCTCAAAAATGGTCCACTCATGTGCATGCCTAGGATTCGCAGCCTCGAACAATATGGTTTGCGGTTTTGCATCCCAGACGAGATCGATGATCTCAGCTAACGCAACATCACAATGGTGTGGTCCAGGATAGTTACCCCAGCATAGATGCATGCGCAACTGCTCTTCCGGAATATTGCGTACCGCGTGGTTCAAGGCGGCAATATTCATGCCCATACGTTTACGATAGTCTTCAAGACTCAAATTCGCATAGGTTGAGTGTCGGCCCATGGCCAGGTCCGGGCAGTCCAGTTGAACCTTAGCGCCAGAAGCTGCGATCGCTTCATATTCGTGGCGCATTGCCTCAGCGATGGCAAAAACATAAGCCTCATCACTGTCGTAGTACTGATTCTCAAAAAAAATAGATACGACTCCTGGCGACGCTGCGCTAGAAAAAATAGTCGATACCCCACGGTCAGCTGCCGCCTTGTTCAGGTTCGCCATATCCAATAGCGCCGCGTCTGGATCGCTTACACTAATTTCGCCCGTGCATGCGGGTGCATAACGCTTCCTACGACCCGGATTAGCAGCAACGACCTCCTTCGACCGAGGAAACTCCTCAAGGTCCTTGAAAAAATAGCTTTCGACCGCTTCGCCGTCAAAACCACTCAACCGATCTTTCACATAGGTTGCATAGCTAGGCTTTGACATCTCGCCATCGTTCAAATAGGTAATCCCACTATCCGCCTGACGACCAAATACCGAGTCGACGGCCGCTATAATCGATTCATCTAACGCGTTCGCATCAACCGGAATCCCATCGGAGACAGCCCACATTAGTTTGATGAGTTCGTCAGGACGAGGCAAGCTGCCGGTATGTGTCGTTTCTATTCGGTTACTCATTTTATTCTCCTCAACGAACTCATTTTGAAAATTACCGAGCCTGACCGGGTCCAACTAGTCGTTCATTAGCGCTTGATCAGACTGTCGGCACGTCACTGTAGTCGACGAGCTTTGATTTATAGGTTTCTCTCGGTAGCGCATTGTATTGCACCAGCGTTACAGCGGTTGTCACCAACAAACGCTCTCGAATCATTGACTCGATTGATTTTTTCAAA
>JABBAY010000048.1 GCA_018607725.1 K189A clade bacterium | reverse complement strand
TACCCGCCAACATCCCTACCTGGCTCACCACAAAATAAACCGGCACCGATATTTTAGTCAGACCCATAATTAAATTGATGGCAAAGAACGGAAATAGTGGCACCAGCCGCAGGGTAAACAGATAAAAGGCACCCTCCCGTTCGACGCCCTTGTTAATGCCATTGATCTGGCGCTCAAATCGGCGACTGACCTGATCGCGCAAGACAAACCGCGCCACCAGCATCGCCAGGGTCGCACCAATGGTGGATGCAAAAGACACGAGTAACAATCCCCACCAGAGACCAAACATGGCGCCGGCAGCCAGGGTCATGATAGCGGCGCCCGGCAGCGACACCGCAGTCACCAGCACATAGATCAGAAAGTAAGCCGCGGCGATAACTAAAGGCTGAGCTGCCACCAGTCCATCTAACTGCGCCTGCTGGGACTTGATATAGTCCAAGGTCAAATATTGGCCCAAATCGAGAATAAAAAAACCTGCCACCAGTGCGGCGATCAACGCTAACAGGGCTATTCGACTTTTAGTCATACTTTATGTGCCTTTCATGGATCTATTTAACGGTTTATCGACGCTCATACGGAGCCCGAGTTACTTTGTCGGCGGTGAGAGGTGCGCGACCTCACCACTGCTGGCTCGAACCCGTGAATATTACAGCTATCTGGCGTCGACTGCAGATTTACCGCGACATTGTATCGGTGTTTACATCCGCACGCACAGAATCGCCAAAGCGCGCGCGATTAACGTATACTCCAAGCTGTCACCAAACTTGTGGAAATCTGCATGGAGCCTGTCCTCGGCGTACAAATGTTCACCTTACGAAAATATACCCAATCAGCGGATGACCTGAAGTCAACCCTCGAGCGGGTGCGCCGCATAGGTTATCAAAGTATCCAAATATCGGCTTTTGGTGATATCGATGCCCAGACCATTGCCAACCTATGTGCCGACAATGGTTTGACCATCGGTGGCACCCATGTCGCCTGGGATCGCTATCGACATGATTTGGACCGGGTCATCGAAGAGCATCAACTTTGGCAATGTCGGCATACAGCGGTGGGCATGATCCCACCGAAGGTGTATCTGTCAATGGCCGGTATCGCGCAATTCATGGCGGAACTCGCGCCCATCGCCGATAAGCTCAACACCGCGGGCATCGATTTTTCTTACCATAATCATCAACATGAATTTCGTCAGTTCGATGGCAAGCCCTGGCTTCAGCATCTGTACGACACATGTAGCCCCAGTCTACTCAAGGCAGAACTGGACACCCACTGGATACAAGCGGGTGGCGCCGACCCTGCCGTCTGGATCGATTACGTCGGTCACAGAATGCCCCTGCTGCACCTCAAGGATTTCGCCATCAACGCCGAGTCGCAGCGCATTTTCGCGCCCGTGGGTCAGGGCAACATGAACTGGCAAGCCATTCTCGACGCCGCACGCCGACACCCTATCGAGTATTATTTTATCGAGCAAGACAGCTGCTACGGAACTGACGAATTTGATTGCCTGCAAGCCAGCTATGACTACCTGCACAATCACTTCGGCTTGAACTGAACCGGCCAGACGGAAGGATGCCATTGTGACAATAACGACTCAACCCGCAAGCCCCGAGCACATCAGACTGGGCATCATCGGTCTTGGCAATATGGGCTCGAGTCATTGTCGACTCATCGAATCTATCGACAAGATTGTTCTGGCTGCAGTCTGTGACATTGATTCCGCGAGGCTTGATAAAATCGTTAACCGCTATGCATGTCAAGGCTACGCCACATCGACCGAGCTCATCAATGCCAAGGACTGCGACGCTATACTCATTGCCACGCCTCATTATGATCACACCACTATCGGTATCGCCGCCTTGAAAGCCGGCTACCATCTCCTTGTGGAGAAACCCATTTCGGTGCACAAAGCCGATTGCGAGAAGCTCATCCGTGCTCACCGGCATCCTGACAAACAAGTCTTTGCTGCCATGTTCAATCAGCGTACCAACAAACATTACCAGCACATCAAGCAGCTGCTAGATTCAGGCGAACTCGGCCAGGTCAGACGGATTAGCTGGACCATCACCGACTGGTTCCGCAGTCAACGGTATTATGACAGCGGCGGTTGGCGTGCGACCTGGGCCGGCGAAGGCGGTGGCGTTCTGCTCAATCAATGCCCCCACCAGCTAGACCTGCTGCATTGGCTATTTGGTATGCCAACGGCGCTACGGGCCCAAGGTAAGGTGGGTAAACATCACAATATCGAAGTAGAAGATGACATCACCTGCTGGCTGGAATACGCTAACGGCGCCACTGGTGTTTTCACCACCACTACCGGCGAAGCACCGGGTATCAACCGTTTGGAAATTGCCGCAGATCGAGGCCTGCTGGTGTACGATACGGCAGAGGGCAAGATCACCTTCCTGAAAAATGATATCACCGTGACCCAGGCGATCAAAGACAATGGCCCCTTTGAGAAGCCCAAGAGCACTCGCATTGAATTCGACATCATTGACACCGGGCGCCAGCACGCTGAAGTGTTGGAAAATTTTGCCGATGCTATCTTGCATGGCACAGAGGTCCTAGCTCAGGGCAACGAAGGCATTCATTCGGTAGAACTCGCCAATGCCATGATCTATTCAGCGCTCAACGGAAAAACCGTGACGCTACCCATCAATGCTCGACGCTATACCAATTTCCTTAAGGCCAGAATCCGTCAATCAACGGTCAGTAAGCCTCAGGGAAATACAGAGATCACTGATTTATCGGACACATTTTAAACCTAAGCACTAAATTCAGGATTGCGGTTTTATGACAGACGGTATGCATTACGCTCCCATCGCCCGGGCTCAAGCACCGGTTTGCGCCCCTGGGGATTTTACCTTCGCGGCGATGGCCCTCGATCACGGCCATATCTTTGGCATGGTCGACAACCTGGTACAGGCCGGTGGTGTTCTAAAATATGTCTACGACAATGACCCAAACAAGGCTGAGGCTCTGCAGCGCAGACACCCGTTGGCACAGATCGCCACCTCTCCTGAGCAGATTCTCCAAGACTCAGATGTGATGCTCGTTGCTGCCGCCGCAATCCCCAGCCTACGTTGCGACTTGGGCCTGCAGGTGCTGGCCCACGGCAAGGACTACTTCACGGACAAGACGCCCTTCACCAGCCTAGACCAGCTCCATCAGGCGCGCCAGGCTGTGCTCACCACAGGCCGCAAATACATCTGCTGCTACAGCGAACGGCTACAGAACGAAGCAGCGGAATATGCCCTGGAACTGATCAACGATGGAGTCATTGGTGACGTCATTCAGGTGCTCGGTCTTGGACCCCATCGCCTGAACGCGGCTGCCCGACCAGAATGGTTTTTTCGCAAAGCCCTATATGGCGGTATTATTTGCGATATCGGCAGCCACCAGGCAGAACAGTATCTGGCTTACAGTGGAGCCTCGAGCGCGACGGTGACGATGGCCCGCGCCACCAACTTTGCCAATCCCGACTACCCAGAACTGGAAGATTTCGGTGAATTCAGCGTCGTCGGTGACAATGGCAGCAGCGGCTACTTTCGGATGGATTGGTTCACACCGGACGGGTTGCGCACTTGGGGTGACGGACGAACCACCATCCTCGGCACCAAAGGCTATATTGAGCTGCGTAAATATGTTGATCTGGGACAGCAGCTGGATCAGCCTGCCCGTGCAAACAATGTTTACATCGCGACCCAGGACGGCGAAGAGCAGCACCAGGTCACGGGCAAAATTGGCTTTCCCTTCTTTGGCGCGCTGATTCTGGACTGTATCGAACGAACTGAATTGGCCATGTCACAAAAACACTGTTTCACCGCTGCGGCTATCTGTTTGCAGGCCCAACAAATGGCAGATCTGGATCGCTAGGATCGTCAGATCTGCCAGCGACTTCGAGCGCCAATATCACCGCCGGGCTAGTGCTTCGCGTCGGTCCCCCAAATGGCTTCGAGCCGATTATCTCGCCCACAGCCACTTCGATAAAACCCATAACGCAGGGGGTTCTTCTGGTAGTAGTCCTGGTGACTGGCTTCTACCGGGTAGAATCTGTTGGTTGGTAAAATTTCGGTCATCACTGGCTGCGCCGGAAAACGATCAATGACCTGCTGCCTGGATAACTCAGCCAGCTCACGTTGCGCCTGACTATGCACAAATATCGCACTGCGGTAGCTCGGTCCCTTATCGCAAAATTGGCCGCGCGCATCAAACGGGTCAATATTAACCCAGTATAGATCCAGCAACTGTTGGTAACTGATCTGCTCAGCATCATAAGTCACCTCGACCGCCTCGTAGTGACCCTGGTGATTACCGCTATAGGTCGGGTTTGGTAATGTTCCACCGGTAAAACCCGACACTACCGCCGTCACACCCGGCACTTCCTGATATAAGGCTTCCACGCACCAAAAGCAGCCGCCGGCAAATGTTGCCGTATCAGCTCGCGCCAATGAGTATTGACTCGCCATCAGCAGCACCAATGCCAGCTTCAGCAGCGAGCCCAACGTCCAGTTGTATCTTTTCATCGCACGTCTACCTTTAATCATCTAAAAACATTTACCAAAGCATTTTCCTCGCGCGCCTGCCACGCTAAGTACCTTCGTTACCGCACCCATCATACAGACAGTAAATGCCACCGACGGCATTGGCTCAAGTGCCAATGATCTACTCATTATTCTAATTAGAATACTCTAATAAGAATACTCTAATAAGAATACTCTAATAAGAATACTCTAATAAGATTCGTCTATTTAATTTAGCAAAATTGCTTGGCCAATTCGTTTGGCATTTTGTCTGGCGAACATTTTCATTATCTCACGGATTTTCGCAGCAATTCGCGGCATGAGTATGCCGCATGGCTTTAATAATAGCGTTCAACAGCTCAATACTTGGCGCTTTGTCTTTATCTTTGTCTTTATCTTTGTCGCTGGCCCAGCAAAATTAATCAAAAATGTAGCTTCAAGGATCCAGGCTTTCAATTAATGAAAAATTCAAACTGTGAATCTCAAAAAAAGACTTTATTAGCCCGAATTAATTAGGTTAATATTTCTCAATACACAACAAACCTCTAAACGGTATTTAATCATGGCAACACTTGCAAGCATTAAGACGAAGATTAAAGCTTTACAAAAACAACATGACGCGATGATTGCCAAAGATAAAGCAGACGTCATCGCGGACATTAAACAGAAAATTGCCACATATGCTATTACTGCTGCCGAACTCGGCTTTAAGGCTGCAGGTACCTCCAGTACAGGAAAATCTGCCAAAAGCATCAAAGCTAAAGCGGCCAAGAAAAAGCCACAACCGCTCTATCGTGGTCCAAACAACGAAGAATGGGGCGGCGGTAAGGGTGCGCGGCCAAAATGGATAAAGGCCATTCTTGAGAGTGGCGGTGATATTGAGGCCTATCGTATCGAGAAATAAAGCGACAAGCCTCAATAGCGGGGTTGAAGCTCGACTTCTTCCCCGTTAATGCTTCTAAACCCATTGTGCTTTAGCCATTCTAATTCCCTGTTTTAATGCCCTGTTTTAATGCCCTGTTTTAATGCTCTGTTTTAATACCGACGCTGACGCCGGCTCCAATGCAGACACTGAT
>JABBAY010000006.1 GCA_018607725.1 K189A clade bacterium | reverse complement strand
CTGGAGAATATTTTAGGTTTAATTTGCATCCTCTCCAAAACAGTAATATTAAAAACACTGGTGGCCTATGGACAAACGGAACAATGTATTTAACGTTTAGTGCAGCGTTAGTAGATTCAATAACTGCCGTAATCGCGAGCTGCACTAAACGTGCATCTTAAGTTTAAGGGTGTTCCAAATTTATGTAATTGACCTTTCCCCCTAAATTATAATCATGACGAAGATGAAATTTTGCGTTTACTCGCCTGGGATGGCGAGAGCACCGCAACCATGTTCGCCCGCATAGCTCACTTAACTATTTGCCACCTGTTGTGTTCGCACAGCAAGCAGCACAAAGTCGAAAATTCTCATCGAAGAGAGGGCACTTAAGATGGGGAAAGGTCGTCAGGAAAAAACGCAGTAGTACGCGTAGATTCAACACTAATGCAAATTAATCTCGTTCGATTTAATCATCACGATTGCCTTTTTTGGGGGAGCAGTCGGGCGTATCACGTCTTCTCAAAAAACCAAATAAGGTGATTTTGGTAACGAGATCGTGATCTGTATTAGGTTTTAGCGGGTTTGATCCAGGTGGCGCATGATGAGCAGTTGCGCTTTGCTTAACTCGGCCTGGGCGATCAGTGCCTGGTCGCGCCAGTAGTCCCGGTCTGCTTCGGCAATCGCGAGCTGGTCTTTGAGTGTGTTGATGGTCGTGGAGTACATCGTCTTTAGCTCCATTGGGTGAAAGTGGTGGGGGTGTTATCGGGGCAAAGATATACTCGGAATTAATGTCGACCCCATTCTTGACCCCACAAATCAGTAAATCTTATAAATTGTTGATTTATATAGTAATTTGGCGGAAGAGGCAGGAGTCGAACCCGACCAGCCACTTTAACAGCAGCTCAACGGCTTTGAAGGCCGCGCGCCCCACCGGGGACGACGCTCTTCCGAGACGGATGATACCAAATCTGGCGGCGATGGCTATGGGTGAATGCAGAAGCGCGGGTGTTTCTTGGGGTAGGTTGGTGATTTTAAGCGAAACTGCAGGGTGTGAGCGAAGGTCTTGAACCCGAGGGGCCTTTTTTGCACCGCCTTTTGGAGTATGCTGGAGGCGAGGGTTTTAGCCCAATACCACGCAATCATTTTAGAGACGCCCTATGAGCGAACACGCAAGCCCTAACCCCGATTCAGCGCCAATTGATGTGGATATTCCGGATCCCTACTCCTTGCCCCTGCATGAGATCAACGTGGCTCAACCGAGCATCTTCCAACAAGACGCTCAGTGGGATTACTTCAAGCGTCTACGTGAGGAAGATCCAGTACATTATTGTGCTGACAGTGGCTTTGGGCCTTATTGGTCGGTCACCAAGTTTCAGGATATCGTTAAGGTCGATACGGACTTTCATAGCTATTCCTCTGCACAGGGCATCACGATCGGTGGCCTGGGCGGCGTACCGACTCAACAGCCGGAAGATGGCGCGAGCGAGAAGAAACAGCAATGGGATGGCTTCGGTATGTTCATTGCCATGGACCCGCCGAAACATGACTTGCAGCGAGCCACGGTAGCATCGGCGGTTGCGCCGCCGAATCTGGCTGTGTTGGAAGGCACTATTCGAGAGCGGGCGGCGACGATTCTTGACAGCCTGCCGCGGGGTGAAGCTTTCAACTGGGTCGATCTGGTGTCGATTGAGCTGACCACCCAGATGCTGGCAACCTTATTTGATTTCCCCTTTGAAGATCGCCGAAAGCTGACGCGCTGGTCTGATATCGCAACGACACCCCCAGGGGTAGGGATCGTCGAGTCTGGCGAGCAGAAGCGGGCTGAGTTGATTGAATGCCTGCAATATTTTACGCAGTTATGGAACACCCGTGCCGCGGCACCGCCC
Source organism: K189A clade bacterium (assembly GCA_018607725.1). Lineage (GTDB taxonomy): Bacteria > Pseudomonadota > Gammaproteobacteria > Pseudomonadales > Azotimanducaceae > UBA4582. Next base: position 32,489 of record JABBAY010000006.1, on the reverse strand, counting down.
CAAGCTGACCTGATTTCCATGCTGGCCCATGGTAAAGACACTAAAGACATGGGGCCTTTCGAGTTTCTTGGCAACTTACTACTGCTGATTGTTGGTGGAAACGACACCACTCGTAATTCCATCTCTGGCGGCGTGTTGTTCTTGAATCAGAACCCCAAGGAGTATGACAAATTGCGCGGCAATCTTGAGCTGATTCCGAATATGGTCTCAGAGATTATTCGCTATCAAACGCCGCTCGCCCATATGCGGCGAACGGCGCTCGTTGACACTGAGTTGGGCGGTAAAAAGATTAAGGCAGGCGACAAACTGGTGATGTGGTATGTGTCGGGTAATCGTGACAGCGATGTGATACCGAACGCTGACGCGTTTTTGATCGACCGTACCAGGGCCCGTCATCATCTGTCATTTGGCTTTGGTATTCATCGCTGCATGGGTAATCGTTTGGCCGAAATGCAACTACGCATTCTTTGGGAAGAGATCAGTAAACGTTTCAGCAAGGTTGAGGTTGTCGCCGAACCCAAGCGAACCTACTCAACCTTCGTCAAAGGTTATACTGAACTGATGGTTAAGGTTCATGAATTGTAAGGTGGTCAAAGCTTTGAAGCCGAGTCGGTACTTTTGGATTGTTAGTTCCGACGGGTTGACTGGCAATCAACCTGGCGCGAACAACAGGGCTAAAATTCTGCCTTAGCTCAACACGACGGTCAGTCAAATAATTTCTGTTCAGCATGTTTGCTCGGTGGACTTTAGTTGTATTCAACAGGCTGCGGCAGTGCTGGCCGCGCACGGGCTATCTGGTATAGGCGTTATACGGATGGACAGGTGATGCTCGCCGTAACCCGCCACAGTTTTACGCGGGCGATCTAAATCGTAGATTGGGAGGCGCCAGTTGGATCTTTGCCATGGTTCGTATTTTGGAGAAACCCGCCAAGCTAAGTCGCAATTGATTGCCCATTAGTTAGGCTGCTAACCAATACCGAACGAATATATACTTGAGCTGTCAGCTATGTCAGCCTGCCTTCACTATAAATACGCTAGGTGAAGAGGCCATCATGACAGCTGACAAGATTCTTACGGCATTGCTATTAACTTTATTATTTTCCAGCCCAACTCTAGCAGCAGAAGTAAAATTTGGCGAACCTCTGGAAGTCTCTCTCAATGTCGCGTCAATCACGATGAATGACGATGGCATGAGTATTACCTACGAGGGCATTGCGGGGAAATACGGTCTGGTACACACAACCCACAACATGGTTAGCACAAATGCAGCGCACACCAAGGGGTACTTCACCGGCACAGTGCAAGCTATTGACGACTCGGGTCATTTAGAACAGGCAATGACTCTCGGCTTATGGTCCAGGTCTGGTACATCGCTCAAGGTGTATGGCTTTGATGACGATGATTCCGCGAGGATACTGCATATTTCTACCGTGAACTTAGCAACCAAAGTTTTCAACGCTAAAGTCTGGGAGCTAGACTAAGTCTAAGCACCGGCTGAGTGAAAACGATCATGTATCTTGCTGCAGTTGACCTTTTGCTACGGAAAGGGCTGTGCAGCGGTCCTACAACCTGGCGAAGGTGTTCAACTGGCTGATTTGGCTTGCCCTGATAAGCCAAACACTCATTGGAAACTGGCCTATTCCCACGTGTCCAGACGTCACCCCCCTCGGTTAAAGTCAGACATTACTGACCCGAGCTAACGGGCGATCACTGTGAGTCGCTGTAACGTGTTAATGAAAGTACTAGTTGTCGAGAACCATCCGATTGTCAGGGATGCGGTGAAAGCGGCGCTGCTGTCTATTGGCCTGTTTACAGAGGCGATAGGCTGTGGAAGCTTCGAAGCCGCCCAAGAAATTCTGCGACAGGATAAGGACTTCAGCTTAATCACCCTCGACCTTAACCTCGATGATACAATCGGCGCCCAAGGTGTCGTGGTTTTGCGAAGCTTGTATCCCGCTATACCGGTGGTGATATTTTCGGACGAGTCCACCATCGACGTTGCTGCGCAAGTCTACGATTGCGGAGCCCGCGGTTTTATCCTTAAGTCGTCTCCCGTGGAGATGGTGCTAAGCGCAATCGAGTTAATCATGCGCGGAGGCCTTTACATACCAGTGAATCTTGCGAAAAAGTTAAATTTCAATGCAAAATTTCTTGCCGTATGCCCAGAAGCACCTGCCCAATTCGGTTTGTCGCCTAAGCAGCATGCCGTGTTTATGCGCCTGCTTGATGGCATGCCGAACAAAGTTATTGCGGAACACCTTGGCATGGCTGAGGGGACCGTAAAAGCCCACTTGAATAGGGTTTATCAGGTGTTAAAAGTCAAAACCCGCAGCCAGGCCATCTTGATGGCCCGGGATCACCGAATCATCTAATTCACCAAGGGTAAACGGCAGCGCAAAGATGCTGCCGTGTTTGTCGATTGAGCATCGATGATGGCGGCAGGGGCCGCTGACCATTAATCTGCTGAATGCTCGCCTGGCTTAAAAACCGGTCACTCTTGGTTGTCGGCAGTGAACTCAAATAGTCTGGATTATCAGGCCCCACTAGGTCGACCCGGTGCCTGATGTCTAGGCGGCAATTAGCACTGGAGTCTAATCCTGCACCTCGTAGGCTATCGTTGAGTCATGACTACGAAACAGATACAGGAGCAATTGACTCAAGACGATATTGCCATCAGCTCGGTACTGACCCTGCAAAAACGCGTTCATGCCGTCAACTCGACCATCAATAAGACCCCAGCAGGTCGCATGGTTATCAATATACAGGTTGATCGTCGGTTGTGGATGGTAGCCAGGCAACAGATCGAGGTCGGCGCCGTCGATAATGAGATGGAAGGCCTCCTGGGTTTCAAAGTTGAACTGAAAGACCGCGTGGTCTCGCTGCAGAAAGCCCTGCCTGAAGCGTCCAGCAAGGAGCTTTTGCTTGGCCTGCAATTCCATAATCAATGTGTTAGTCGACATAAACAACCCAAGTTTTTCCGAAGTTTAACGTATATGTTTTGTGTTAGGATACCTCGGTTTTTCACCAAGTTGGAGTACGGGACGATTGGAATTTCTTAACGACTATGGCCTATTTCTGGCGAAGACGGTGACTTTGCTGATTGCAATGATAATCCTGCTAGTGATTCTCGTCAGTGTGGGGCACAAGCAGCGTCGGGTTGAGCGGGGCCATATCGAGGTCCGAAGCTTAAACGATGCCATCGAATCCGTCAGCTTCACGCTGAAAGACGCGGTACTTAATCCTGAAGCATTGAAGCAAGACATTAAGAATGAGAAGAAGCGCGCCAAGGCACTCCAGAAAAGTCAGAAACAGGCAGTCAAGACCGGTGAGGACGCCAAGCAACGTGTCTTTGTTATCGACTTTGAGGGTGATGTGCAGGCCAGTGCGGTGGATCAACTTCGAGAAGAGGTCACCGCCATATTGTCGATAGCAACCCCAGCTGATGAAGTGGTGGTAAGGCTTGAGAGCCCTGGCGGCATGGTGCATAGCTACGGGCTGGCGGCTTCTCAGCTGAGTCGAATCGTGAGCAAGGATATCCCGCTTACCGTTGCGGTAGATAAAGTGGCCGCGAGTGGCGGCTATATGATGGCGTGTATAGGGACTCACATTATCGCAGCACCCTTCGCCTTGTTAGGCTCGATTGGCGTGGTTGCACAAATCCCCAATTTCCACCGTCTGCTGAAGAGCAAGGACGTTGACGTGGAGATTTTGACCGCTGGCGAGCATAAGAGAACCCTGACGATGTTTGGCGAAAACACCGAAAAGGGTCGGCAAAAGTTTCTTGAAGAGCTCGAGGATGTCCATGTCTTGTTCAAGGAATTTATTGCTGAAAACCGCCCGGCGGTGAATATTGCCGAGGTTGCTACAGGCGAAGCTTGGTACGGCAAGCGGGCCCTTGAGCACAAACTGGTCGATGAGCTTAAAACCAGCGATGAATACATCGTGGATAAATGTCAGGCTGCTGACGTCTTCCAGGTGAAGTATGTTGAGGACCGAAATCGAGTCGAGCAACTGGTAGAACGTTTTACGGCCGTCCTGACACGCCTGAAGGGTGCCGAAGCCTTACGTAACCATGAGCCCTTTAGGTTCTAGTCGGTGGTGAGTTCACTCACCTTGGATCATTAATAATCATATCGATATGAAGAGAGTACCATGACTGAGTTCAACGCATTTTGGGTAGAAAAAACCGAGGCTGGCATGCAACAGCAGGTCATTCAACGCAACACAGCTGACTTGCCTGATGGCGAAGTGTTGATTCGAGTCCAATATTCGTCCGTTAATTATAAGGATGCCCTGTCTTCCAAGGGTATACCGGGGGTCACCAAGGATTATCCCCATACTCCAGGCATCGATGCGGCGGGTGTTGTGGTTGAATCCAGCATCGGAGATTTCACTGTTAATGACGAAGTCATCGTCATCGGCTATGACCTGGGTATGAATACCGCCGGTGGCTATGGTCAGTATATTCGCGTGCCAGCGGCCTGGGTTGTTAAGCTGCCGGTTGGCTTGACCGCGCGTGAGAGCATGGTCCTTGGTACTGCCGGCTTCACCGCCGCGCTGTGCGTCGCCAAACTAGAGCAAATGGGCGCGGTACCGGCAGATGGTCCGGTATTGGTCACTGGGGCCACGGGTGGTGTCGGATCGGTCGCGGTTGCATTGCTTAACAAACTCGGGTTTGAAGTGGTCGCCAGTTCTGGAAAAGCTGACAAGGCAGATTACTTAAAGTCTCTGGGCGCCACACAAGTGATCAGTCGGGATGAATTAAGTGCGGAGAATAAGCGACCGATGCTGGCGGAATCCTGGGCTCACGCAGTGGACACTGTCGGTGGCGAGATTCTCTCAAATGTAATCAAAAGCCTCAAGTATGGTGGTAGTGTCGCGATTTGTGGTTTGGTAGCTTCGCCAGCATTTACGACCACAGTGTTGCCCTTCATTTTGCGCAACGTCAATGTACTGGGTATTGATTCGGTACAATTGCCCCTGGCAACAAAGGCTGCGATCTGGCAGCGTCTGGCCACAGACTGGCACCTGGATAGCCTGGATGCTATGACCACTGAAATCGGCTTGTCAGATCTGCCGGCGGTGATTGATCAGATTTTCGCTGGCCAGGTGACAGGCAGAACCTTGGTTAATCTAGATAAGTAAGCGGCAATTGGTGGGCGTACGCCGGCTGCTGTGCAGTGCGACCTATCGGCGTTGCGTCGACGAAACCCGCGAGGCTGCGGGTTCTGCGCTTGTGGCACAAAGCGACGAAGCTAGTCACGGCGAAGGCGATCTGAGACCGCAATGGGTGTCGGGTAACGGAACACGACGATATAGGACGACAGCAGAAATGTGAGGATTGCCGTTGCCTGAATCAGGTGTGACGCATCCTCGCCAATCAACAGCTCGGCGCTGGCGATATAGGCAATGAGCAGCGAAAACTCGCTGATCTGACCAAGCCGAAAACCAATCTCCCAACTGTTGGTATTGGACTCGCTGCGGTTTCTCAGTAAACCGTGAAAGACGATGGGCTTAAGCACCAATACGAGTGTTGCCATCACCAATGCAGGTATGAGTACGTGGCTGAGCAAGCCCAACTGGAAGCCGGCGCCCAGCGAGAAAAAGAACATGACTAAAAAGAAATCCCGTAAAGGTCTTAGGTTAACCGCAATATATTGAGCAATGGGACTGGTCGCCACCGAAACCCCGGCGATAAATGCGCCAATCTCGTGGGACAACCCGGCAAAGGTTGCCAGCTCAGACAAGCCTAAACACCAGCCGATGGCCAGTAGAAAAACATATTCGAGAAAGGCATCAAATTTCGCCAACAGCTTGAGCAAAACGAAATTAACGAACACCCACGCGAAACCAATCAATAATGGTAAAGCGAGGCCAACTTTCAGTAATTTGTCGATACTACTGAATTCCAGGAAACCACCTGTAAGCACCAACAGGACGATGATTGCGATGACATCCTGAATCAGCAGTAAGCTGACAACCAGTTCGCCCGTACGTCGATGATGCAGAACCGTCGTCGGCAGTAGCTTGATACCGATAATAGTACTGGAAAACATCATGGCGACACCGATGATGAGGCTTTCTAATTGGGTATAACCGAACAGAAAGCCGACAGAGAATCCCACCGCAAAAAAAGCAGCGCAACTGGCTAAGCCAACGAGCAATGCGCTGCCCAGCATATTGCCAAGCTTCGACGGTTGCATATCGAGACCCAGTAAAAACAGCAAGAATATAATGCCGATTTTAGCGATGCTGCTAATCAGGGACGGATCAGAAATCAAAGAGGTACCAGACGGACCGAGAATTACACCGATGGCGATATAGGCCACCACCAGGGGCTGGCGGGTAAACAGCGCAAGCGTTGCCAGCACCGCCGCAGAGGTGAAAATTAGAAAAAATGAAAATAGGACGGGGTCGCTTGCCATAGGTGTAATATTAAGTGATCCGGCTGTAATGGAGAAGCCATTTGCCATGAGACTTCAGATCGACGGCGCGTGGTTACTGGCCAAATCCGTGGTGTGTCAGCGTCGCACCCCTCGACCTGGTCAGTTAACGCTGGCGGAACAGGGGAGCCGGTCGATCAATGGAAGCTTGATAATTAAAGCTGAAGCCCGCCAGTCCTGCTGCACTTGATTGAATGTCTTGCCCTTCCGCAAGCTCGTAGGCATTAATCCCACAACGCTGCATCTGTTCGAGCTGATCCCGGCGGACATCGCCAATAGCTCTGATCTCACCTTGATAGCCCAATTGTCGACGCAAGATCGTCGCGCTGGAATAGCCCCGACCGTCGCCAAAATGTGGAAAATCCAAGGCAATAACCGCTAATTGATGTACATAAGCGGCAATATCTTCAACGGCTTCGCCGGCAGTAACCCAGATGCCGATATCTTGGCGGTTTCGCAGCGTGGCATGGTGATCAATGTAATACGCCATAGGCAACAAGCAATTGGCTGTACTGGTATTGGCATCTGCCACGCTCAATGTGACAAACGGCGACACTATAATGACTTGATCTTTGATAATGGATGGCATAAGTAAGTTTCCGGCTTAGGCGTAGACACTGTCTTTGTAGGGTTGTATGCCGATACGGCTGTAGGTCTCGAGAAACTGTTCGTCAGATTCTCGCCGAGTTAAATACACATCGACGAGCTTCTGGATGACGCTAGGAATAGCTTCTTGTGCGAAAGACGGCCCCAGAATTTTTGCCAGTGCCGCATCATTGCTGGCAGAACCGCCGATAGAGATTTGATAGAATTCAGCGCCTTTCTTATCCACGCCAAGAATGCCAATATTGCCAACATGGTGATGTCCGCAGGCATTCATGCAGCCTGAGATATTGATATCCAAATCACCCAGGTCGTGCAAGTAGTCAAGATCATCAAACTGGCGCTGAATGGCTTCGGCTACGGGAATTGACTTGGCGTTCGCCAGAGAACAATAGTCTCCGCCAGGGCAACAAATGATGTCCGTCAGCAGACCAAGGTTAGGCGAGGCGAGTTCTGCCACACACAACGCTTGCCAAAGATTGTAGAGCTCATCCTGGCGTACATCACTGAAGGTAACATTTTGTTCGTGCGTGACGCGGATCTCGCCAAAACTGTACTGGTCAGCCAGATCAGCTATCGTCTCAAGTTGCTCATCGGTAACATCCCCAGGCGCGACGCCCGTGGCTTTCATTGCCAGGTTAGCGATCACGTAGCCAGCCTGTTGATGCGGCTTGGCGTTGCGGCTGCACCAGGCCTTAAAGGCGAAATTCTCCTTCAGCGCGCTGACTAGTACCAGCGGGTCGTTGGTTAAATCGGCGTATGCCGGGCGGCTGAAACAGGCTTTAACTCGATTGATTTCGGCCTCGGTCAGCGTATCTGGGCCGTCTCGCAGGGCTAGCCATTCTTGCTCCACCTTGGCCGCGAAAACATCTGGGGTCATGGCTCTCACCAAAATTTTGATGCGTGCCTTGTACTTGTTCTCTCGGTTACCAAAGCGGTTATAGACCCGCAGAATTGCCTCGAGATAGGTTAGCAAATGTTCTTTGTCGAGGTAGTCTCGAATCACGGGCGCAATCACGGGGGTCCGCCCCAGTCCGCCGCCAACTAGAATCTGAAAGCCAACTTTGCCATCCCGCTCCACTAGACGCACACCAATATCGTGTACCTGAATCGCGGCGCGATCTTCTCTGGCGCCAGTCACCGCAACTTTGAATTTCCGTGGTAACCAGTTGTACTCAGGATGAAATGTCGACCACTGCCGAATCAATTCTGCCCATGGACGGCTGTCTTCGATTTCGTCGATGGCGACTCCGGCGTACTGGTCGGACGTGACATTGCGGATGCAATTGCCGCTGGTTTGAATGGCGTGCATCTGCACACTGGCAAGTTCAGCGAGAATGTCCGGCACCTCTTCCAATTTCGGCCAGTTGTATTGGACATTTTGGCGAGTTGTAAAATGCGCATAGCCACGATCAAAATGCCGACAGATGTAGGCAAGTTTGCGTAATTGCGGCGAATTGAGCATGCCGTAAGGGACCGCCACGCGAAGCATCGGTGCCAGACGCTGGATATAAAGACCATTCCTCAGTCGCAGGTGCTGAAATTCTTCAGCGGCCAATTCGCCGGCGAGGAACCGCTGGGTTTGATCACGGTATTGGTTGACCCGTTCATCGACCATGGTCTGGTCATAATTGTCGTAGATATACATAAGATCGCCTGCCTTGACGCTGGGACAGTGGTGTAGGCGGGTAAATTAACAGAATGGCTCAGTCCGGCGTATGACCATTTAGTCATATCCATAGACTCGTTGGTTTTAAAGGGTTCCAGCAGGGCTGCGGCGAGTGAGTATGCCAGGTTGTCGAAGAACGTCGTTTCGACGTTAATTGCACCGTTGGCTGGCGGTTATGTGCTGAACACCTTGAGTCAAGGTAGCCTGCTTACGTATAATCACGGTTCGGGGTCATCCCATCAACGCTAGCCAATAACAGGTGTCAACATGAGCGAGAACGAACAACAATCAGATAGTACCGTAGATGCCATTTGTGCAGTCATGTTGATCGGTATAGCCGTCATTGCGATGGTCTATTGGGTCGCTGGTCACTAGATTAGCAAGACACCCAATGTTTGGGCGGCGACAGCCTGCAGGTTGTCGCCGGGTTTGCGGGCTCATGACCGTCAATTAAGTCCCAGGCGTCTCGCGTCTGCAGGTGCCTTGTGACCGGTTGTTGTGAATGCTCACCGTAACGGTTAAGGCAACACTAAAGAAACGATGCCGGCAATCGTAAGTATAAATAGTACCGTGAATAGCAAGCCGCCGACGATATAAGCAAGGGGATTACCCGTACTGAAGTCGCGTTCATAATTTTTGTTGGTTTGTACGCCGAAGGCGGCAGCAATGACACTTAGCATTACCTGAAAAAAACTCGGTGGTTTCTGTTGAGATGGCTCAGTGTCACCGGTACGGCTTTCGGTGAGATGGTCATTGGTAGTAGTCATGATAGTGCGGTTCCCGGCAGATTTGCGGGTAATTAGTCTACCATTAATGTCATGCATAAGTGGGGGATTTTTTATCAAGGCCAGGAGCATTTAAAAAATGTCGCAAACTATTGATAATTTAACACGGGTGCCAACCATCGCTCGATTTCAGTGACGGTCATGCTTTTGCGCTCAGCATAACTCTCTACTTGGTCACGATCGATTTTGCCCAAGCCAAAGTAACGCGCCTCAGGGTGTGCAAAGTAGAAACCACTTACTGCCGAGGCAGGCGCCATAGCGTAGTTTTCCGAGAGACTGACGCTGGTTTGCGCCGTGGCGTCCAATAAGTCGAACAGGGCGGCCTTTTCAGTATGATCAGGGCAGGCTGGATAACCCGGTGCTGGGCGTATGCCCTGGTACTTCTCCTTGATCAATGACTCGTTATCCAACACTTCATCTGCCGCATAACCCCAGAACTCCTTCCGCACCCGCTCATGCATGCGTTCAGCAAATGCTTCAGCAAGCCGGTCTGCCAGGGCTTTGAGAAGAATCGAATTGTAGTCGTCGTGATTCGCCTCATATTGCGCTGCGAGCTCATCCACACCCAGACCGGTGGTCACGACAAACCCACCGATATAATCTGCCAGACCTGAATCAACGGGGGCAATGTAGTCGGCCAAGCAGTAGTTGGGTTGCTCGTTGGGCTTCGACATCTGCTGACGCAGATGGTGCAAACGCGTTTTTACCTGCGTTCGAGATTCGTCGGTATAAACCAGTATGTCGTCACCGATACTGTTGGCCGGCCAGAAGCCAATCACCGCATTGGCACGGATCAGATCCTGGCTCACCAAGCTTTTAAGCATGACCTGAGCATCCTTGTACAGTTCTCGCGCCGTCTCACCAACGACCTCGTCATCAAGAATCGCTGGGAACTTGCCGGCTAACTCCCAGGTATTGAAGAACGGGTTCCAGTCGATGTAGTCAACCAGTTCAGCCAGGGCATAGCCCTCGAATGCCCGCGTGCCGATGAAAGCGGGTACGGCAGGAGTTTGCCACTCGATATGGGTGCGATTATCCTGAGCATGGGCATAAGACAACAGGTTACCTTTAGCGCGACGATGCTTATTACGCTCTCGAATCATGGCGTACTCTGCGCGCACCTCTTCACAAAATGCGGGTTTGAGTTCTTCGCTGAGTAGCTTCGTCGCCACACCAACGGCTCGAGAAGCGTCCGCCACATACACCGTTGCATCAGCGGTATAGCAGGGTTCGATCTTTACGGAGGTGTGGGCCTTCGACGTTGTGGCGCCGCCAATCATCAACGGCAGGTTGATCTTCAGACGTTCTAGTTCGGAGGCCACATGCACCATCTCGTCCAGAGACGGCGTGATCAAGCCAGAGAGGCCAATGATGTCAACCTTCTCACTGATCGCGGTTTTGATGATTTTGTCTGCGGAGACCATTACGCCCAGGTCGATGACCTCGTAGTTATTACATTGCAGGACCACGCCAACGATATTTTTGCCGATATCATGGACATCGCCCTTGACCGTGGCCATCAAGATTTTACCTCGCGGCTTTGATTTGCCATCTTTGGCCGCCTCAATGAAGGGCACAAGGTGAGCCACTGACTGTTTCATCACGCGGGCGCTCTTGACCACCTGGGGAAGAAACATTTTACCAGCACCGAACAGGTCGCCAACGCGGTTCATGCCTGTCATCAAGGGTCCTTCGATGACCTCGATAGGGCGGTCGTAATTTAATCGCGCCTCTTCCGTATCAGCCACTACATAGGTATTGATACCCTTGACCAGGGCATGCGCCAGGCGCTCTTCAACGGGCAATTCGCGCCATGAAAGGTCCTCAGCTTTACCTTTGCTCGCGCCCCCAGAATACTGATTCGCGACTTCAAGCAGTCGTTCGGCGGCATCTTCACGGCGATTCAGAATTACATCTTCGGCTCGGTCCCGCAGATCGGCAGGGATGTCTTCGTAGATAGCCAATTGCCCTGCGTTCACAATGCCCATGGTCAGTCCGGCTTTGATCGCGTGGTACAGGAACACCGCATGGATCGCCTCGCGAACCTGATTGTTGCCACGAAAGGAGAACGACACGTTGCTGATGCCGCCCGAAATTTTTGCACCGGGTAGCTCCGTTTTAATAAATGCGCAGGCGTCAATAAAGTCCTTGCCGTAGGTCACATGCTCTTCAATCCCTGTAGCAACCGCGAACACGTTCGGGTCGAAAATAATATCTTCCGCCGGGAACCCGACTTCGTTGACGAGAATGTCATAGGATCGCCGACAGATGTCTTTTTTACGAGCCAAATTGTCTGCTTGGCCGTCTTCATCAAAGGCCATAACGATGACCGCGGCACCATGCTTCATGCAAATTTTTGCCTGATCGACAAACTCAGCCCTGCCAGCCTTGAGGCTGATAGAGTTGACGATAGATTTTCCCTGCAGGCACTTCAGTCCTGCCTCAATAATTTCCCATTTTGAGGAATCCACCATCACTGGGACTCGGCTGATATCTGGCTCAGAGGCGACTAGATGCAGAAATTTAACCATGGCAGTCTTGGAATCAAGCATGCCTTCATCCATATTGATGTCGATGATCTGCGCGCCATTATTGACTTGGGAAAGGGCAACCTCCAGGGCGGCATCATAGTCTTCTTCAATAATCAGGCGAGCAAACTTTTTAGAGCCTGTAACATTGGTTCGCTCACCGACGTTGACGAATAACGAGTCGTCATCAATGTTGAAGTGTTCGAGTCCGCTGAGCCGCAACTTGGGACTGACAACAGGAATCGGCCGCGGCACATGGTTGGCTGCAATACGAGTGAATTCACGGATATGATCTGGCCCAGTACCACAACAGCCACCAATGATATTGATCAGCCCGGAACTCAGGTAATCTTCAATCGATGCGACCATCTGCGGGATAGTTTCGTCGTACTCACCAAACTCGTTGGGTAAGCCGCGATTGGGATAAGCACTAATATAGCAATCTGCGATCTGGCTGACATCGGCGATATAGGGTCGTAACTCGTCAGCCCCGAGCGCACAGTTAAAGCCAACGGATATGGGTTTGGCATGGCGAATAGAGGCCCAGAATGCTTCGACGGTTTGGCCAGACAGTAGTCGACCTGACGCATCTGTGATGGTGCCGGAGATCATGATCGGATATTCGGTATCAAGCTCTTCGAAGACGCTCAAAGCCGCATAGATCGCCGCCTTGGCGTTCAGGACATCGAAAATCGTTTCGATCAGAATAATGTCGGCGCCGCCTTCGATCAAGGCGCGAATACCCTCGCTGTAATCTTCAACGAGTTCGTCAAAGGTAATATTCCGAAAACCTGGGTCATTGACGTTAGGTGACAGACTCGCAGCACGAGTCGTGGGGCCAACGGCGCCGGCAACGAAGCGTGGCTTGGTAGGATCTTCCGCAGTGATCTCATCTGCTGCCTGTCTGGCGAGGCGGGCCGCCTGCACATTGATCTCGTAGGAAAACTCTTCGGTGCCATAGTCTGCTTGAGAGACACGATTCGCCGTGAAGGTATTGGTCTCAATAATATCTGATCCAGCCCGCAGATACGCCATGTGGATATTTTTCAAGGCCTCCGGCTGCGTAAGGGTCAGCAACTCGTTATTGCCTTTAACATCAGAGGGATGGTCAATGAATCGCTCGCCGCGAAAGTCGGCTTCAGTGAGTTTCAGCTCTTGGATCATAGTGCCCATAGCGCCATCCATTACCAGAATGCGTTGTTGCAGTTGGGCGTGCAGGAGGGCCGAGCGCGATGATTGTTTCATGTTTTCAGGTATCTTGATGGGCGGTTATTTACAGGTCGCGAGTTTAGCAGGTGTGGCGCTACCGTGGATTGAAGATCCGTCTTTGCGAAGATGAATCCGCTTCATCTTGGCGAGTTTGAAAATCTTTTAAAAGCAGAAGCTTAGGGCCGCGGCCATTGCTCATGAGGGGGCTGATTAGTTACAATTGCCGCCTAATCAATTGCCTACGGACTCGAACATGGTCGAAATCACACCATCAGCCCAGGAATATCTGGTCAGTTTGCTGTCCAAACAAGACGATGCCAACGATATTCGCATTTTTATCTCTGACCCAGGCACGCCTATGGCAGAGACCTGCATTGCCTACTGTAAACCTGGCGAAGAACAAACCACTGATGAAAAAGTCGACTATACGGGCTTCGGCGCCTGGATCGACTCGCGCAGCAAGCCGTTTTTGGTGGACGCGATGGTGGATTATGCGAAAGACAAGATGGGTGGCCAGCTCACGATTAAGGCACCGAATGCCAAGGTACCGAAAGTCTCAGATGATAGTCCCATCGAAGATCGGATTAACTATGTGCTGCATAGCCAGGTCAACCCTTCGTTGGCAAGCCACGGTGGTAATGTCAGCCTGGTTGAAGTTGTGGATATGAATATCGCGGTACTGCAGTTTGGCGGGGGTTGCCAGGGTTGCGGCATGGTAGATATGACGCTCAAAGATGGGGTCGAGAAGACGCTGCTTGAACTGATTCCTGAGCTCACAGCAGTCAAGGATGTCACGGACCATACAGTAACGGAAAACGCTTATTTTTAGCGGTTGCCGAGTCTCATGACTAGCCGTCAGCCAAAGCTAGCCCGTTAGGGGTTAGCTAGCGTGGCGGCGGCGAGACGATGCGGGTAACTTGTTGAATAATCAATTCTGCGGGGTTGTCTGCATACCCGGCAAGATTCCACATCTGCGGAAATGTCAGCCCCTGGCCGCCGCGCCGGTTAAATAAGGCTATATTGCTGTCGCTGTCGTCAATCAGGATCGCACGGGGATGGGCCAAACGGTCTTTGTGACCGGTAAAGATACAGTCGGTGTAACCCTCGCCAAAATAGTCACAAAGCCATTGGTACTTTCCAGCCAGGCAGTCGGGAAAGCCGGTAGGGGCTGTCAAAAACACCACGTGACCTAGCTTTGACAAGGCCTGGTGTAGCGCTGGAAACCAAGGGTAAGCCGGCAGCTCACGCCAGAAGCTGGCACCGTGTGCATCGATTTGCTCAAAAAACTGCTCTCGCGGCATGCCGATGAGCTCCGTGGGATAAAAGTCGCCCGCAAACTCAGCGGCCCAGCGTTGCATGGTGCCGTCGGGATCTAGACCCACAAGGTTTAACGCCGGTCTGATAAAGTCGGCGCAGACCCCATCGACGTCAAGGTAGATCTCCCATGGATCGTCACCACTCAGGCTGATTTCGCCTTAAAATCTGCAGCGCGAAGCGCTTGACGTTCTGGCAAGTGGGTTTTGACTCGGTCTCTTAGGTCTCGAATCATGCTCTCTGTGGCTGCCCAGTCGACACAAGCGTCAGTCACTGAGACGCCATACTCAAGGTCCTCGAGTTTGGTGGGAATAGCCTGGTTACCCGCATTCAAGTTACTTTCCACCATCAAGCCAACGATAGAGCGGTTGCCCTCAGCAATTTGATTACCGACGTTTTCCATGACGAGCGGCTGCAATGCATAGTTCTTCGATGAATTGGCGTGACTACAGTCAATCATGATATTGGCATCAATTGACGCCTTGGCCAGTGCCTGCTCACAAACGGCGACACTCACAGAGTCATAGTTGGTATTGCCACCACCACCGCGCAGGACGATATGGGCATGCTGGTTGCCACGAGTTCGAATCACCGCGACCTGACCCTCATGATTAATACCAAGAAACCGATGGGGCGCTGAGACCGACTGTAAGGCATTGATTGCGACCGCGAGGCCGCCATCGGTACCATTTTTGAAGCCGACGGCAGAAGACAAGCCACTGGCCATTTCACGGTGGGTCTGCGACTCAGTGGTACGCGCACCGATAGCGCTCCAGCTGATCATGTCCTGCAAATATTGCGGCGAAACAGGGTCGAGGGCTTCAGTTGAAGTCGGAATGCCCATCTCGGCTAAATCCACCAGTAATTGCCGGGCAAGCTTGAGGCCGTCTTCAATGGCAAAAGAATCGTTCATGTACGGGTCGTTGATAAAACCTTTCCAGCCGACTGTGGTGCGAGGCTTTTCAAAATACACGCGCATCACGAGGACCAGACAATCTTGAACTTCATCAGCAAGAACCTTAAGGCGCCGAGCATACTCCATCGCGGCATCTATATCGTGAATCGAGCAGGGTCCGATAATCACGAATAGGCGTGAATCCTTGTGCTCGAGGATATCTTTGATGGTTAACCGGGCGTTAGAAACGGTGGCTAGCGCCGTGTCTGAGGCCGGAATTAATTTCTTAAGTTCGTTAGGCGTTATCAGGGTCTGTTCACTTAACACGTTTAAATCATCCACTATCACGTTTGTCATCTTGATTTCCTGATCCGCAGATCCTGTCAATTCTTCGAAAGTATTGGTTACGTAAAGCTATAACTAAAAAAAAACCCCGATTGACCTGCGCCTATCGGGGTTTCCTGTCGGCGGTCATGACCGCCTAATCTTGTATCAAGCGCTCTATCTGTTCGTAAAGAAGCTGTTGGTATAGAAGTTGTCAGTATAGAAGCAATAAGGCTGCGCAACACAGTTAGCCACGACACCTTTGGTGGTCAGCGGCGTCGCGGCACGATAAAAATGGAGGCGATTAATTTTGCACATGGGCTTTATGATAGCGACCTGATGCAATGTTGCAAGTGTTTTTTGGTAGCCGGCGTTATACTCGCCGGTGCCTTAAGCCCATCGCGCAAAGTAATGCTTTAAGAAGGAGTGACTATGTATTTAAGACATCTGCTGGCTATCGTGAGTTGCTTGTGGTCCTTCTTGGCAGCAGCCGACTCGGTACTTGGCACTCCCACGGCGATCAAGTTCAGTGCCGTTAACGAGTTGAGCGGTCTCGTTAAAAGTCGTCGATTCGACGATGTCTACTGGGCCCATAACGACAGTGGCGACCAAGCTCGACTGTTTGCCATTGATCATTTGGGCAAGATTATCTTTCCGAGTTTTTTGGCGGGAGAATTCCATGGCGAGGTTAGCGCTCGAGGTAAGACCCCTTGGCCGGGTTTGCCTATTCTCGTAGCAGCTAACGTGGATTGGGAGGACATCGCCACTGATGCTGAGCACCTCTATATTGCAGATATGGGCAACAACGGCAATGCGCGCCGTGATCTGGGGGTCTATGTGATCCCGGAGCCTAATCCACGGGCGGCGGAATTAACCCGGCCAGTAAGCTTTCTGCCGATACGCTACCCGGAACAGCGGGAGTATCCAGCCAAGCTTTGGCACTACGACAGTGAGGCGCTATTTGTATTTCAGGATAAGTTGTACTTTATTACCAAGCATCGTCAGCCTGGCAAAATCGATAAATTTGAAGTTGGCGCAGTATTATACCGACTGGATACACGTTATACGGATCGCTTCAATATACTGACCCGAGTTGATACCCACTCGGCAATGTCGGTGGCCACCGGCGCTGACTTGTCGCCCGATGGTCGGTATTTGGCGGTGATTAGTTACAGAGATCTTTGGTTGTTTGAAAAGCCTGGCGCCAATGATCAATGGTTATCGGGTACGGCCTATCGCTTGCCCCTGCCGTGGCGCGAGTCGAAACAAGTGGAAGCGGTGGCTTGGGCTGATAATGAGCAACTGGTGATCGGCAACGAGGAGGGTGAGTTGTACTGGATTGCCCGCAAATCTGTTCCCCGGTATGTCGCGCCATAACGTCGCTATCGGTGGTATCGGGTATCGACTCAGCGGCATCGATAATGTTTTGAGGAAGCTTGTATAAGCTGTTGTTATAAAATACATATCTGTCAATTTGACGAGGTCTATCAGGGGTCGCCGCGGCCCGATCGGCAATGACGCCAGAGCTAATTGCACGACCAACGTTGACATTCCGGGTGCCTCGCATACCATGCGCCTTCTCTTACTGTTTGTGGTAGACCAATTTGGACGTTTCCTTAAGTATTACCGGTATCGCAGCCTTGTTGGCTGCAGGCGTGATCGGCGGATTCATCAACACACTGGCGGGTGGCGGTTCTATGCTGACACTGCCGGCGCTGATGCTGATAGGCATGCCCGCCGATATCGCCAACGCGACCAACCGAGTGGGGGTGTTGTTCCAGTCCCTGGCTGGTGTTAAAGGTTTTAAAGATCAGGACAAGCTGGACTCAAGTGCCGTCGGGCCCGTACTGATTCCGACGCTGTTGGGTGCCTTAGTGGGTTCTCTGTTCGCGGCCTTTTTACCTGTGGTGGTATTGAAGCCTATACTGCTCGGTACCATGGTCACCTTGGCCTTGGTGATGTTAATCAAGCCCGGCGCAGTGATACCCGAGCCAGGAACCGAGCCCTACAAAGT
The DNA here is from genome assembly GCA_018607725.1 of K189A clade bacterium. Taxonomy (GTDB): domain Bacteria; phylum Pseudomonadota; class Gammaproteobacteria; order Pseudomonadales; family Azotimanducaceae; genus UBA4582. The sequence continues at coordinate 14,705 of JABBAY010000006.1, read as the reverse complement.
CTTCGAGCGACCTACTGCAGCGGTTATGCTGTTCGGCGCTGGCGTCTACGGCGGCTTTGTTCAGGCCGGCGTCGGTTTTATTTTGATCGCGGCCTTAGCCGGCGGTTTACGCTATGATCTCGTGCGGACTAATGCCTTGAAGATGGTCTGCACGGCGGCGTTTAGCATCGTCGCATTGATAGTATTTATCAGCCGCGACCAAGTATTGTGGGTGCCAGGATTGCTACTCGCCGCTGGCATGGTTGCCGGCGCAACATTGAGCGTCAGAGTGGCCATCAACGTGCCGCAGAATGCGTTAAAATGGCTACTTTTTGTTATGGTGACTCTGACCTGCGTCGGCGCACTGTTATTCGACTAATTCACCATCTTTAGATGGCTACTGTGAAACCAACGACATGAACGAAGATATCGAAAAATATCCAGCCAACTTTATTCGAACGATTATTGAGAAGGATATTGCTGCAGGCAAAAATGCGGGACAGGTGGTCACGCGGTTTCCCCCTGAGCCGAATGGTTACCTGCATATCGGTCATGCCAAGGCAATCTGCTTGAGTTTTGGTATTGCCCAGGAATTTGGCGGGTCGACTTTTCTGCGCTTCGACGATACGAACCCGTTGAAAGAAAACATTGAGTTTATGGAGTCAATGAAGACCGATATCAGCTGGCTTGGGTTTGAGTGGCGAGAGATCCGTAATGCCTCTGACTACTTTGAACAGCTGTATCAATTCGCCGAGCAGTTGATCACGGCAGGCAAGGCTTATGTTGATTCGCTGTCGGCCGAAGAGATTCGTGAATATCGAGGTACCCTGACGTCGGCAGGTAAAAACAGTCCGTACCGTGAGCGCAGCGTAGATGACAATCTGGATATGTTTCGCCGCATGCGGGCCGGTGAATTCAAAGACGGCGAACACATTTTACGCCTGAAGATCGACATGGCCTCACCGAACATGAACCTCAGGGACCCGGCAATCTATCGGATCCGCCACGTACATCATCACCAGACAGGTGATCAATGGTGCATCTACCCATTATACGATTACACTCATTGCATCTCTGACGCTTTGGAAGGCATCACGCATTCTCTCTGCGATCTTGGCTTTGAGGCGCATCGGCCTTTGTATGATTGGGTGCTGGACAACATCGAGGTAGATTGTCACCCACAACAAATCGAATTTTCACGGTTGAATCTGCAATACACGGTGATGAGCAAACGCAAACTCAAGCAGCTGGTTGAAGACCAGCTGGTGTCTGGCTGGGATGATCCGCGTCTGCCAACTATTGCTGGCCTTCGACGCCGGGGTTATACGCCAGCTTCTATTCGAGATTTCTGCCGTCGAATCGGCGTGACTAAGAGCGACAATAATGTTGAGTTGGCAATGCTGCAGAGTGTCATCCGAGACGACCTGGAAGACAAGGCGCCACGAGTTATGGGCGTGCTTAATCCATTAAAAGTCGTGATTGAAAATTACCCTGAGGATCAGGTCGAGAATTTGACCGTCGCTAACCACCCCAAGATCGACGCGCTCGGCACTCGCACGCTGCCTTTTACCCGCGAGGTCTATATCGATCGAGAAGACTTTCGTGAGGAGGCCAATCGCAAATATAAACGCCTGGTCACCGATGGCGAAGTTCGGCTGCGTTATGGTTATGTGATCAAGGCCCATCAGGTCATCAAAGATGATGCAGGGCAAATTATCGAACTGCGTTGCACCTATGACCCTGAAACACTGGGCGAGAACCCCGTTGGCAGAAAGGTGCGAGGGGTTATTCATTGGGTTTCCGCACAGCAAAATCAGCCTGCCGAGATCCGGTTATTTGAGCCCTTATTTACCGTCGACTTTCCCGATGCGTCTGATCAAGACTATCGCGATCTGCTGAATGCCGACTCGCGCACGACCGTGCAGGGGTTCGTCGAAGCAAGCCTGGCTGATGCGACAGTGGAGCAGCGCTTTCAATTCGAGCGCGAGGGTTACTTTTGTATCGATAATAAGGACTCGAAGCCGGATCATCTGGTTTTCAATCGGGTCGTTGGGTTGCGTGACAGCTGGGCGAAAGTCGAACAGCCCGGCGATCATTGAGCTAATAACAGGGCTTAACACCACAAACGTTATTTACCTAGGAGGAAGCACCCATGCAATTCGGAATCATCCCGGTCAATATTGGTATCCAGTCACTGGCACAAATGACGGCTCTGGCGCAGCTCGCCGAGCAGGTCGGTATGGAGTCTGTGTGGACCTTTGAGCACGTTATAGTGCCCATCAACTATGAATCCAAATACCCCTACAACAATAATGGCAAGATGGGTGTGAGCCCTGAGACCAATCTCGTCGATCCATTGATTGCCCTGGCCGCTATTGCCGCGAGCACGAGTACGTTGCGCTTGGGTACTGGGGTCAATATTTTGTCACAGACAAACCCCCTATACCTGGCCAAGCAGGCCGCTAGCCTCGATATGCTATCTGCTGGCCGGCTGTTGTTGGGTCTTGGTATTGGCTGGCTGCGAGAAGAGTTTGTGGCGATGGGCACACCCTTTGAAAAGCGTGGCGCACGGTTTGATGATTATTGTGCGGCGATGCGCAAAGTCTGGTCAGGAGAGGTGGTTGAGCATGAAAGTGAGTTTTTGAGCTGGCATGGTTTCAAGAGTTTTCCCATACCGCGGCAGTCACCCTTACCGGTCATTATTGGCGGTATCAAGGGGAAGATTCATGAACGGATCGCCCGCCATGGGGATGGTTGGTTCGCGCCAACGGGAGATCCCAAGGAACTGCGCGAGCATCTTGATCTGATCAAGGCGCAGTGTGACCTGGTCCAACGCGATATGAGCGAGATCGAGATCACCTGCATGTGGACCGGCAGTGGCGGTGAAGCAGCGGTTAAAGCCCTTGAAGATTGTGGCGTACATCGCCTGGTCGTTCCCGTCATGGCGCTGGGTGAAGATCCCGTGGCGGGCATTAAGAAGTTCGCCTCGGACTATATAAGCTAGTGGCGCATCAGGCCTTGACTGTCACGCTGGCAGATATCCTGGCAGCCCAGCAGCGTCTTGTTGGCGGCTTGCTTGAAACCCCGGTGCTACGCAGTGCGGGGTTGGATAAGCTTGCGGGTGCTGAATTATTCTTTAAGTCTGAACATCAGCAAGTGACCGGATCTTTCAAAGCCAGAGGCGCGCTCAATGCGGTTATCGGTTTGACCGAGGCGCAAGCTCGACGAGGTGTAGCCACCCATTCCTCAGGCAACCATGGCGCGGCTTTGGCCTGGGCCGCGGCTAGCCGCGGAATACCGGCTTATATCGTTGTGCCCGAGAATGCCGCTGGCGTCAAAAAGCGCAATATCGGCCAGCACGGCGCTGAAATCATCGAGTGTGAGTCCACCTTGCCAGCCCGCGAGGCTTCTCTGGCCGCGGTCGTGGCCCGCACCGGCGCCAATTTTATCCCACCTTATGATGACGCCAGAATCATTGCCGGGCAGGGAACTGTGGGCTTGGAATTGATGGCAGCAGTGCCTGATCTAGATGACATTGTGACGCCGGTGGGTGGTGGCGGTTTGCTCGCGGGTACGCTTCTGGCAGTAGCTGGCGGACCCCAGGTGTTCGGCGCCGAGCCGGTGATGGCCGACGACGCTTATCGCTCTTTCACCTCTGGCGTGCGGGTCTTGAGTCATACTCCGAAGACCATGGCCGATGGTTTGCGAACCACCTTGGGCGCCTTGAATTTCGAGATTATTCAAGGCCGCTGCGCCGGGATTTTGCTGGTCTCGGAAGCTGAAATTTCGGCGGCAATGCGGTTGATCTGGGAGGAACTCCAGCAGGTGGTGGAGCCCTCATCAGCGGTCACCCTGGCCGCAGTTTTACGCTACCCAGAACACTTCAACAACCGACGCATCGGCCTTATTCTCACTGGTGGAAACTGCGATTCGAGCTTCTGATTCAGCGGTTAAAGTGGGTTGCAGTGAACCTTATCTAGACGGCCAAAATCCACAGCAGAACACCTGCGGCGTAACCAATCACCTGACCGCGATCGCCGGAACCATTGTCTTGACCCACGTTCAATTCGGTCTCTGGGTCGCCACCATTCATGACTCGAAGAATAATAGGTAGTTCAAATATCAGCACGCTGATCCCCCGCGCGACAGCGACGGCCAGGAGCATGACCCGACCAGGATTATCGAGAGGCACGAGCAGAAACACCAGAGCAACCAACAGCCAGTTGCCCACCGGGCCACCGATACTCATGGCCAGAAATTGTTGCCGAGTATTTTTCGCAAAATTAAAGCCAAAAATAAACGCGCCAGTGGGGTTCGTGACCATAGGAGAGTACGACTTAGCGATTCTCGCCCCGGCAAAGTGACCCCATTCATGAAAGATCGTCGCGATAATGGTCATGGCAGCGAAGGCATTCAGCAGTGACAAGCCGGTCGCCAGGTTTAACCCGCTGGTCATGGCCCAGGCATCAGCGGCAGCCCATAATGTTATGGCGGCCAACAATGCCAGGCCGTGATTACGTGCCGCCAATTTGAGGCGCTGGGCGTCCGGCAGACTGATTGGCTTGGGACGACTGACCTCATTAGCTGCGGGTGTGGTTTGGCTGGCTTCAGACATGGTGTTGTTCTCGCATTAAGGCGCTTCTTAGACAGGCGCAAAATATTCAAAGACGTTATTCTGGCACAGCGGCTCAGTGCTGCCTACTGGCAACTACTGATCCTTGCGTAACCAGGCGTTGAATGCGGGCGTTCTTTTTTCGCGAAAGGCACTAACGCCTTCGCGGGCATCAGGATGGTGGTCGGTAATCGCTGTCTTGGCGGCAATTTCGTCCAAGGACTGGGCAAAGGTTAACTCGGTGGCCTGGTAAATGGAGCGCTTCAACAGGCGCATAGAGACTTGCGGGCCATTCGCCAATTCCGTCGCCAGGGCCTGCACATGGTCTCGCAGGTCTGCGTCTTCAACGACTTCATTTACCAGACCCATTGACAACGCGGTGTCAGCCTCGACGATACGCTTGCGCAAAATGAAGTCCAGGGTGGTGGTCAAGCCGAGATGCTGCAGTAACAGATATTGGCCGCCCTCGTCAGGTAGCAAGCCAAACCGCAGGGTGGCGGACCCCAGACGCGCGGATTTCGCGGCGATCTTAAAGTCACAGGCGAGAGCCAGGGACAGGCCGGTCTGGATCGCCACGCCATTGATAGCCGCGATGGTGATCTTGTCCAGATTGCGAATAGCCACATTCAGCGCTTGGGACACTTGGCGCAAGCCGTTATAGGTACCAATCGCGTTATCGTGTCCTGGCGGGATGGGGGCCATCAGCGCATCGGGATTAGCATTTGGCGCGCTATAGGCCTGCAGATCGTCGCCGGCACAAAAACCGCGACCGGTACCGATAAAGACGATGACGCGAATCCCATTGTCCATTTGCGCCTGGGTTAATACTTCGATCAGGTCGCGCTTTTTGCCGACGCTCATACCATTGAGCTTGGCGGGTTCATTGAATTCGATCCAGGCGATGCCAGGTTCTTCTATGCGCACCTCAAAACCCGTGAATTTGCCTGTTTGCATAACTGACTCTCCATTTGAAGAATGACGGAAGACACCATCATTGGAATTTATCAAGGCCTTGTCAATCGGCATAAGCCTGGTCGCTCAGGCCCGCCAGCCTGCTGGGACTGCATCTCATCGCAATCTGTGGCGCGCACAGACTCGCACGGCGCTCAGCAATTACAATTGGTGTTTTCATTCTGCTTCGCCACCTATAGACTTTCACCGGCGATAATCCCGAAGGTGGTAAGGGTTTCACTCGACGCTCACGTTAACAAGCTCACGTTAACAAGCTCACGTCCATGATAAGTGGACGGCAGTGCCGAGCAATATGCGCTTGAATTGATATAGTGCTATTCACCCAAGGCCGCCCTTAAAACTCTCCTGGAGTACGCCCATGTTATCTCAGCTTGATCGGCGGCATAGAGACAACCCAGTGATCGATCTAGGCCTGAAGCCGTTCATGGCCAAAGGCCAGATCAAGCCCGCTCACGCCAAGCTTGACGATATTGTCGAGCACTGCCTGTTACTCGTCTTAGTTGACGGCGAGGCGGGATGTCGATGAACCCGAAAAGCGTGATTGCGCTTATTCGTCATGGCGATTACCGGCAGCCGCAAGGGGTGCCCAGTGCCTTGCTGCCATATCCATTAACACCCGTGGGTGAAGCCCAAGCCCGTCACTGTGGCAAGTTAATCGGTGAATTCAGCGCCAGCCATCACTGCAGCATCGACCCTCAGTTAGATTCATCCCGTCAGCTTCGCGCCTGGCAAACTGCGAGCCTCATTGCTGAAGCGTTGCCAGTAGAAGCACTTTCAAAGCGGCCAACTGGCGACACAGCGACAACGATTAAGGAATTTGAGGGCTTATCGGAACGCAGCGTCGGTGCGGCGGCGAATCTTGATGTAGCGGCCATCGCGGCGATCGTCGCCGCTGACCCGCGGTTTGTACCGCTGCCTGCTGGCTGGAAGTCAAACAGTGATTTTTGTCTGCCGTTTCAAGGCGCGGAGTCGCTGCGTCAAGCTGGCGCACGGGTCGCCGCCCATATTCAACATGCGTGGCAAGTTCTGGCGCCCAGCGAACTGAAGCTGATCGTCGGCCACGGCGCAGCCATTCGCCACGCCTGCGCGCAATTAGGCATTCTCAGTGAGGCTGATATCGCCGATCTATCCATGCATCATGCACAACCCGTTTTTGTGAGTTGCGATGAACAGGGTAAGTGGCACCGCGTAGCGGGCGATTGGAAGATTCGGCAGCATGCCGGTGATGAGTTGGGCGAGTAACGGGGCCTGCTGGCCCCGAAACCCAGCCTTATCAAAACGCGCGATTACGACGCGCTATTACGACGCGCTATCAAAACTCAAGAATAGCCCGGCCACTGATTTTGCCAGTTTCCAGCGCATGGGTGGCTTCGTTGATCTGGTCCAAGCTGAAACGCTCAGTCACCATAGCATCGAGATCCAGCTGGCCATTGGCATACCAATCGAGATACTTCGGGAAGTCTCGATCAGGAGAACAACTGCCGCCGATACTACCAACAAACTTCTTCTCATTAATCAGCATGTCGACCGCATTGAGTTGCACGGGAGTCTGTGGCACCCCAACCAGCACAGCCGTACCGCCGGTTCGCGCGCCGAAAGTACCGTCTCTAACGGCCGGTACGATTTGCTCCATGGTTTGTTTCAGGCCAATACAGTCAAACGCATAGTCAGCGCCAGACACGGGCATGCCCATAAAATTGCGTTTTGAGGTGTTGGTTGTCAGGGCCTTAATCTGCTGGATGGGGTCGCCCTGACCCGCATTAATGGCATGGGTTGCGCCAAACTGTCGAGCAAAGGCCAACTTCGTATCGTCCAGGTCGACTGCAATGATTGGATTGGCGCCAACGGCCTTAGCTGCGACAACGGCCGATAAGCCCACGCCGCCGACACCGAAAATCACCACGCTTTCTCCTGCCTTAACGCCAGCGGTGTTCTCCACGGCGCCCGCACCCGTCATCACGGCACAGCCAATGATGGCGGTGACATCTCGTTTGGTATCATTCGCGACCTTGACCACATATTGCTCATCGGCAATGGTGGTATCAGCCCAGGTAAAGACGTTTTGTGAGCGAGCGACACTGCCATCCGGCAGGGCCAGGGTCGCCGACTCAGGTGCACGATCAGTGCCGTTAGCATTCCGAGGCACCCAGGTGACCATCACCATATCGCCTGCGGCGACATGCTCAACGGCACTGCCGACCTGCAACACAATCCCGGTAGACTCGTGGCCGAGAACAACAGGGTTAGCGCGTGGATTGTGCATCTGATGCAGTTGGCTATGGCAAACGCCACTCGCGTACTGTTTCACAACCACTTGGTAGGGGCCTGGATCTGGCAAGTCCAAAGACACGATCTGGAGCGGTCCTGGTTGCTGAGGCAGGACAACGACGCGAGCTGGAGTAGGCATAATAGGATTCCAATTGAAGGGTTAAAGCAGGTATTCTAAGTCGATCTACCCGAGTATGTCATCATGTCAAACTTAAGTCCGCAAGTACACGCAGCCTTAGACGCGCTCCTGCCGAATCGTATGAGCACGCAACGTCACCTGTTAGATCAACATGGTCAAGATGAGTCGTTCCATGCGCCATGCTCACCCGATGTGGTGGTATATCCCGTCACCAATGAGGAAGTCAGTCAAATCGTTAAGCTGTGCGCACAAACCCGCACGCCGCTAGTACCTTTTGGCGCAGGCACATCTCTCGAAGGCCATATCGCAGCCACACAGGGCGGCATTTGTATGGACATGTCACAAATGGGCCAGATTCTCGAGATTAATGTCGACGATCTGGATTGCCGGGTCCAAGCTGGCGTGACGCGCAAACAGCTGAATGCCGCGTTACGCCACCACGGCCAATTTTTCCCTGTTGACCCGGGGGCCGATGCGACCCTTGGCGGTATGACATCCACGCGAGCGTCAGGTACTAACGCGGTGCGTTACGGCACTATGAAAGATAATGTGCTGGGACTGACGGTGGTCATGCCAGACGGCAAGATTGTTAGGACGGGTAGTCGAGCGCGGAAATCGGCGGCGGGCTACGACCTGACGCGACTATTCTGTGGTGCAGAAGGGACCCTGGGTATTATCACCGAGGTGCAGTTGCGGTGCTACGGCTTACCTGAAGCGCATGCGGTAGGGGTATGCTCCTTTGCCGGCATCGACGCCGCGGTCCAAACTGTGATCGAGGTGATTCAGTCGGGTATTCCAGTGGCGCGAGTCGAGCTGTTAGATGCGGCGCAGATGCAGGCCATCAATCAATACTCCCAGCTCGATTACCCGGCCCAACCGACCTTGTTCTTTGAATTTCACGGTACCAGCGCCAGTGTGGTTGAACAAAGCGAGCGGGTTGCCGAGCTGGTGCAGGAGAATCATGGCTCCGAGTTTACCTGGGCCGTCGAACAGGAAGCGCAGAACAAGTTATGGCAAGCTCGCCACGATGCTTACTATGCGGCAAGAGCGCTGCGACCCGGTGCCAGTGGTTGGCCCACTGATGTCTGTGTGCCCATTTCAAGGCTGGCAGATTGCATTCAAGAGACCCAACGTGATCTGCTGGAGTTTGACCTGCTGGCACCCATCGTCGGCCATGTGGGTGATGGCAATTTTCACCTGTTGCTGCTCGTTGATGTGGACGAGCCAGCAGAGCTGGAGATCGCTAAAGTCGTCAATGATCGCTTGATCAAGCGCGCGCTGAGCATGGGCGGTACCTGTACCGGCGAGCATGGGATCGGCTATGGCAAGCTGGCTTATATGGAACTAGAGCACGGTGCTGCGGTGGCAGTGATGGCTTCAATCAAGCGGGCTCTCGACCCACTGAATATCATGAACCCTGGAAAGATGATCCCAGACAATGTTTTGCAAGATGAGGCTCGATAGCGAGGAAATCTGCTTCAGGCTCGTTCTGTAGACGGGCTAGACTGACCGGACACCGCCTCGGTTTCTGTATCCAGTTATGAGTCAGCGTATATTTGTCTCGATCATTGTTGGCGTTCTGTTTGCCCTGGGTCTTTGGGGTCAGTATGTCATTGCGCCACAAAAACTCACCACCGAACTCACCACCTCGGTCTATGAGATTCTCATGCTTTTCTTCCTGAGTGGCGAGTGGACTCTGGGTCTGGATCCGGTGCCCCTACAGATTGAGCTGGTACGCTTTCTGGCGCCACTTGCCGCGGTCACCTCGATTATTCTGGTAGTTGCGTCTAATTACCGGGTCTCCATGGGCAACCGCCTAGTGCGCTATTACTCGGGGCATATGATCGTCGTCGGTCTTGGCGACAAGAGTTGGCAGTTTTTACGGACCTGCGACCCAGCGCTTAAAATCGTCGTGGTTGAGCGAGAGCCGGATAACCTGTTGATTCAACGCGCCAGAGATCTTGGTATGCGTGTCTTGGTCGGTGATATCTTTGAAGATCGTATGCTCGAGCGCATTAATGTTACTCACGCGGCGCAACTTATTGCGTTAACAGGCGATGATGGCACCAATGTGGAATTGGCGATCAAGACGCGAACGCGACTAAGAGAAAGCGGCACTCACGCGGCGCACCTAAAAATTCACATTCATTTAAATGAGATCGGCCTGGCGCACCAACTCGAGAGCTATCCCAAATTCTTTGCGGACTATTCCATCGCCGAGATCTCGTTTTTCAGCGTCTATGATTTGAGTGCCAGGCTGCTGCTTAGAGATTACCCCCCTGAAGTATTCGCGGATGTTGCTAACCAGGAACGCGTCCATCTGGCCATCTATGGATTTAAACGACTGGCAGCAAAACTCGTGGTCGAAGCAGCCTTGATGTGCCAGTACGCTAACGGCTCACGTATTCGATTTTCAATTTTCGATGCAGATGCGGACGAGAAAATGCTTCGGTTCAACGAGGAATACCCTGACCTGGCACAGATTTGTGATTATTCCTTTATCAAGCAGACGACTATCGGTCCCCACGTGTTTTCCGGGGATGTTGCGGCTTTGTTGCCGTCTGTGACACAACATATTATTTGCACTGATTCCGACGAAGAAAGTCTTAATGTTGCATTGATGTTGCGTGTTGCGTTACTGAACAAACGTGCCAGTAACGCGCCTATTCTGGTCCGTATGCAACGTACCAGTGGTTTGGCGCAATTGCTGGAATCCAATACCGGAGAGCAGGAAATCCCCGATGGGCTCTATCCCTTCGGCATGTTTGATGAGGTGCTGCATGTCGATAATGTCTTGACCCGGCAACTGGACAAACTCGCCCGCTGCATCCACCAAATGTATCTTGAGTCGCAACCCAACCTGCTCAGTGCGAGCGGGGATTCAAGCCATCATAAGGCCTTGCAACTGTGGAACGATTTACCCCAGTGGGAGCGCAAACAAAATCTGCTTAAAGCCGATCATTGGTCCATTCGTCTCAGAGCGATTCGTTGCGCACCGGCAACTCAACCTTCCGTGGTGCCAATTTTTTCCGCGGCCGAGGTGGCAGTCCAAGCAAAAATGGAACATAACCGCTACGTTAACACCAAGCACTACGATGGCTGGCGATATGGCCCAAAACGTATTGAAGAGGCGAAAATCAATCCCTTCCTGGTGCCATGGGAACAGCTCTCAGCGACGCAACAGCGACGAGAAACTGAAGAGGCGGCCCTGCAAGCAGACTATTTCGCGCAGCAATCGGGTATTTTTACCGAGCGAAAACTTATCATCGGCGTTACGGGGCATCGCTTGAATTCAGACAAGCTCGCCGATCCAAACTTACGCCAGCGGATAAAGACTTGCCTGCTCGGGCTGCAGGCGAAATATACGAATCACCAGTTTACCATCCTCTCGCCCTTGGCAGAGGGTGCTGATCGCCTGGTTGCGCAGCTGGCGATGGACATTTTAGGTGCTTCCCTGCAAGTTCCCTTACCGTTGCCCTATGATCTGTATGTGCAAGATTTTGCCAGTAAGGCTTCACAGGATGAGTTCAAGACGCTGATTGGCAAAGCCGAGTTTTATTACGAGCTACCGATGAAATTTGGCAATGTTCGTGAACTGGCCATCAGTCAGGAGGCGCGTGATAATGAAGCTCGGAACAAACAATACGCGCTCGCCGGCGCCTATATTGTTCAGCGCGCCGATCAATTGATTGCGGTCTATGACGGCAAACCGGCTGCCGGCACCGGCGGAACGGGACAAATTGTTGACTGGTACTGTAACGGCCAGATTGAGCCGGAATACCGCTATGCTAACCACTTTTTCCTGCCGCCGCGGCAGAACCCGGTAATTGTAATCGACACGGAGCGTTGAAAGCCGATTTTCAACTGAGTATTTGAATCCTCGGCGTTTAAAGGGTAAAAAGAGCGCCCTAATCTCCCGACACATTTATCAGGACGGGCCTTCTGGGTCTGCTGTCCTGCAGGAATCCTATTGTGAGCCAAGTGGCTTTTTCAACACTCGCCTTATCTACTGAGATGCTGGCAAATCTCGACTCTTTAGGCTACACCGAAATGACGCCGATCCAGGCGCGCAGCCTGCCATTGATCTTGGCGGGCCAGGATGTCATCGGTCAGGGCAAGACCGGATCGGGCAAGACCGCTGCTTTTGGGCTTGGCTTGCTCAGCAAGCTAGACACCAGTCAATTCCGCGTCCAGTGTCTGGTGTTATGTCCCACCCGTGAATTGGCTGATCAAGTCACCAAAGAGATCCGGCGTCTGGCGCGGGCCATCAATAATATTAAGGTACTCACCCTGTGTGGCGGCATGCCGTTCGGTCCCCAAGTCGGTTCCCTCGAACACGGCGTGCATATTGTTGTGGGTACCCCAGGGCGGATTGAAGATCACCTGCGCAAAGGCACCTTGAAACTAGAGTCGGTGAATATGCTCATTCTTGATGAAGCGGATCGTATGTTGGATATGGGCTTTGAGGAAGTACTGGATAATATTATCAAGCAAGTGCCGGCGAATCGGCAGACACTGCTATTCAGTGCAACCTTTGCCGACGAGATTAAGGCCATCGGCCATCGAATCATGAACCGACCGGAGATGGTTCAAGTGGCTGCAACCCACGACAATGACACCATTGCGCAATACTTTTATCGCGTCGATGAGGCTGAGCGAGCCACCGCGCTTAGACTGTTGTTGCTGCAGTACTACCCTGAATCGACCCTGGTGTTTTGCAATACCCGTCACGAGACCCAGCAAGTTGCCGATGAGTTAGTGCGCGAGGGATTCAGCGCGCTGGCCCTGCATGGTGACCTTGAACAACGAGACCGAGACCAGACGCTCGTGAGGTTCGCGAATAAAAGCGTGTCCATCCTCGTGGCCACAGATGTTGCGGCCAGGGGCCTGGACATTGAGGCCTTGGACGCGGTGATCAACTACCGAATTGCGCAAGATGCGCAGATCCATGTGCACCGCATTGGTCGCACAGGCCGAGCCGGTAGCCGTGGGGTTGCCTGCACCCTATATAGCGAACGTGAGGAACATAAGCTGGCAAAGGTGACCCAAGGCCTCGACGCTGAAAGTCTGGAACAGCCCTTGCCACCGCCATTGCTGCTTGATAATGCGCCGATGCGCGCCGTCATGGCGTGTTTGCAAATCGATGGTGGCCGCAAGCAAAAGGTTCGGCCTGGCGATATTCTCGGTGCACTCACGGGTGCTGAAGGGATACCCGGCACTGACGTTGGTAAAATACATATTTTTGATCAATGCGCCTATGTCGCTGTGCGTCGGGAATCAGCTAGGGACGCCAAATTGAAGCTTGCCGAAGGTAAAATTAAAGGTCGCAATTTTAAGGCGCGCCTGATTCGCGATCGATAAGGGCGGTTTAATTCCCGGACAGTGATTGAATGTTGCGGTGCTGACCCAAGATCTGGGTTTCAAACGTCTCTACAAGGAATCTATTTTGGCCACCACAGGTATCGTCTGCCCCCATTGTTTTGTCACCAATCGTGTACCGGATGCTCGAGTCGCTGATGCACCGACTTGCGGCAAGTGCCATCTGCCACTATTCACGGGCAAGCCGACGGCGGTCAATCTGGCGCAGTTTCAAAAGATGCTGCAGTTTAACGACACCCCGCTGATCGTCGACTTTTGGGCTGAGTGGTGTGGTCCCTGTAAAATGTTCGCACCAACCTTTGCCCAGGCCAGCGGTCAACTCGAACCACGCTTTCGGCTGCTCAAGGTGGATACTGAGGCGAATCAGGAAATCGCGGCAAATTACCGAATTCAATCAATCCCGACACTCGCGCTGTTTAAGCAGGGCAAGGAGTCAGCGCGTCAAGCCGGCGCCATGTCCTTATCGCAGTTTATGGCTTGGGTTGAGAGCCAAGCCTGAGCTGCGCGCCCAGTATTAGTCCATCAATTGAATCAAGCCCTCAAGAGCGGTGGTTGCGGCCTGTTGGCGTATGACTGCACGGTCACCCGCAAACAGATAATGGCGCGCCTGGTGAATTTCAGGCGTAGAGTTGTCGCCGAGGCGTCGAGCCCAGGCGAACCAGACAGTGCCGACGGGGGTTCCTATGTCGTCGCCGGCAGGGCCTGCTATACCGGTGACCGCCACCGACAGATTAGCGATGCTACGATCCAGGGCCCCCAGCGCCATCTCACAAGCCACGGGTTTACTGATGGGCCCATAGTGCTGAAGTGATTCTGTTGTGACACCCAGCAGTCGCTGTTTGGCCGTATTGCTGTAAACCACCATGCCGCAGTCAAACCAGTCTGAGCTACCCGGGATACTCGTGCACAGTGTGGCGATAAGCCCCCCAGTGCAGGACTCAGCGGTGGCGATGCGGTGCCCACCAGCGATTGCGCGCCGGCTCAAACGGCGTAACAGTGGCTGAGTTGACGTGTTGTTGTCGATTGCATCTGCCATGGCAACGCTAGACCTGAACTGCGGATTGCTTGCAGTATAGGCGGAGGAATTTTTGTGCAAGTTGTTTCACATCAACGTAATTGCGGCAGCGCATTTGTACACTTGCCGTTATTCCCTGTCGAGGTCGATGATGTTCTTCATTTGTATTGCCTTGCGCTGTGTTAGTGGATTGGTTGGTCTTATGCCAAGCGCCGCACTGAGGGTTCCGCATCGAGTCAATCTCGCTGAGCGCTCTTACCGATGGGTTTGTTGAGATGACAGACCAGCTACCGCACTTGCCAACACCTGATACACAGCCTGATACACAGCCTGATACACAG
>JABBAY010000074.1 GCA_018607725.1 K189A clade bacterium | reverse complement strand
AAGGCCAAAATCGACCCTATGGCAAGGCTGCAGAAATTCAATACAGTAGTATTTACCCGCCTAATCATCCCTACTCCTGGACCACAATCGGCTCTATGGACGACCTCAATGCGGCGGTGCTGGACGATGTGCATGCCTGGTTCAAACAATACTATGGCGCTGCGAATACGGTATTGGTGATTGCCGGCGATATCGAAACCGAAGCTGTGATGGCCAAGGTCAAGCACTACTTCGGCGCCATACCACCGGGACCACCCTTAACCAAAAATGTCCAATGGGTCGCGAAGTTAACCGGGACTCAGAAGCAGGTCAGTTACGACCGCGTACCCCAGACCATGCTGTTAAAGTCCTGGAACATCGAAGGTACTCTAAGCCAGGATACGGCTTATCTGGGAATGGTAGGCGCGGCGCTCTCCGCCGGAAAAAATTCTCGCTTGTACAAGCGCCTGGCCTATGATCAACAACTCGTGTCTTCTGTTGACGCCTACGTCTCAGTTGGAGAGATCGCTGGCACCTTTGAGATCTCGGCGATGATTATCCCTGGCGTCGATGAAGCGCTGGTTGATCGCATCATCGACGAGGAACTCGCTCGTTTCCTCAAAACCGGGCCCACCAAAAAAGAACTGGCTCGAATCAAGGCCCAGTCGGTCAGCAGCTTCGTACGGGGGATGGAAAAGATCGGAGGATTCGGCGGCAAGTCTGACATTCTCGCCAGTAATTTCACCTACAGCGGCGACCCTGAATTTTACAAGCAAAAATTGAACTGGACGAAAAATGCCACCGCCAAAGACCTGCAGCGCGTCGCGAACAAATGGCTCAGCGATGGACTTTACCAGCTTGAAATCAGGCCATTTCCGCAACTCAGCGCGACCAACGACACAGTGGACCGAGGTCAGATTCCAGAACCCACTCAACCGCCGCTAGCGCAGCTTGATGAATTTGAGCGTGCGGAACTGCCGAACGGGCTAAAAGTCATCGTCGCCAAACGCGACACTGTTCCGGTCATCAGCATGCAGTTGTCTTTGGATGCGGGTTACGCGTCGGATCAATTCAGTACACCGGGCACTGCAAAGTTAGCAATGAATATGCTGGATGAAGGTACCCTTTCGATGGATGCCCTGGCTATCAATGAGCGCCTGATGTTACTGGGTGCAAATGTCAGTAGCGGCTCGAATCTTGACACCTCCTTCGTCGTTTTCTCGACCCTGAAGACCACATTGGACGATGCCTTGCCGATCTTCACTGATGTGGTGCTCAATCCAGCCTTTCCTGGCACAGAACTCGAACGTCTGCGTACCCAGCAAATGACGGGGATCCAATCAGAGCAGACCAATCCACAATCCATGGGTCTGCGGGTCTTTCCACAGCTGATTTATGGCCAGGGGCATGCGTATAGCAACTCACTCACCGGCTCTGGCACCCTCGACTCTGTCGGCACCATCGACCTCGATACCCTTAAGGCCTTCCATCGCACCTGGTTCAAGCCGAATCACGCAACCTTGATTGTAGTGGGCGACATCACCATGGCAGAGATCCTGCCACGGCTTAAAAAGCACTTTTCTGACTGGCAACCAGGGGATATTCCGGTCAAAAATATCGATCTCGTCAGCAAACCCGCGAGCACGAAAATTTATCTCGTCAACCGACCTGACTCACCGCAATCCTTTCTGTTCGCTAGCCAGGTCGCGACGCCCAAGGCCAACCCCGATGAAATCGCCACCGAAGTCATGAATGATATTCTCGGCGGCATGGCCACATCACGGGTCAACATGAATCTGCGAGAAGACAAACACTGGTCTTATGGCGCTTATACGGGTCTGGTCAGCGCCCGCGGCCAGCGAACCTTTTATGTCATGACCAGCGTTCAGACTGACAAAACCAGCGAGTCGGTCCAGGAAGTCATGGGCGAACTGTCCCGCTATGTCGGCAATCAGCCTGCTACTGCCGAAGAACTGGATAAGGTCATCCTGAATAACACACTGTCACTCACCGGCAGATGGGAGACCGCTGGTTCGGTACTGGGTAGCATCTCGCAAATTGTTCAGTACGGCTTGCCTGATGATTACTTTCGCCACTATGCTCAGGCTGTCGCCACATTAGAATTGCCCGAGGTGCAACGGGTCGCTAACAAGCTGATTGATCCCAACGCGATGGTTTGGGTAGTCGTCGGCGATCAAGCGCAGATTGAAACGGGCTTGAACGCTTTGGGATACGGCAACGTCATCCTGATCGATGCCGATGGTAACAAGCTCTGAGCCATGGCTGCGTTCCAGCACGGTGAATACTGTCGACTTTTATGGCCCGTGAACAAACTTAAGGGTTTGTTCACGGGCCAGGCACCGATATCACCACCCTGAAACTGGCGCGCTTTAGTGTGGCCGCCGATTATCTGCTGGGCCTTCAGAATATTACCAAAGACCGCCTTCGTCGCAATATCAACGCGGGTATTATTCAATTCAAACGCACCGATGATCCAGAGCAAGACAACAACACCTGACAGCGAGATGCCGGCGATACCCCGATCCACGCGTTTTCGTTTCGAACCAGCCATTGACGTCGACGATGCACGCCAGCATCTTCCCTAGCGATGCGGGTTACGTTTATAGTGCTCTTCTTTTATTTTGGGTTATGCGTCGATGCCCCTTCATGTTCAGCCAATAGCTTGTAGTAACCTACCATGAGCCTGGATCGTTATCGGGAAAACCTACGTGAGTTGTCTGACCAACTCATTGCCATTCAGAAGCCGATCCGAATTCTCGACAGTATCAAATGGTCTCGCGGCATCGAGGCCAAGTTCCTGGCCGACAAGCGTGGTGGTTTACCGGTATTACCCGAAAACTACTATGCGGCACTACCCCTGAAGTACAACCCCGAGCAACTCACCCTTGAACTGGTTCAATTGCGTCAACGAATCCGCTCGATTCTCGGCAAGAACGATGGCCTCGGTAACATATTGGCCGAATCCGTCGGCCAATATGAACGGGTGATCGAAATGCTAATGGCACGGGGCACCAAAGCTTTTGCAAGCCACTCGAAAGCACTTTATGGCTCAGCGTTTGACCACCTTCGTGGAGATCGCCGGACCCTGAACGAACTGGGCCAGCAGCTCTCGTCTATTTTCACCCTCCCTGCTGCTGCTCGCCTTAGTCACGACTATCCTCAAGACTACAGCGCAGAAGATGCGGTGCAGCGCTTGAGCGATGCTTTGAATGGTTACTTTGGTCGCGACAAGGTCAAGGTGATACTCAGCGACGGCATCGTTTCCGATGCCGCTGCCGGTTCCGATTACATCAAGCTAAACGACAGCAAGCGCTTTTCTGCGCAGGAGCTTCGCGTGTTTGAAGTCCACGAAGGCTGGGTCCATGTAGGCACAACGTTAAATGGTAAACACCAACCTTGGGCGACGTGGCTGGCAGTTGGCTCGCCCAGGGTGACCGCCAGCCAAGAGGGCCTAGCCGTACTACTCGAGACCCTAACATTTTCCTCATTTCCGCAACGGGCCCGCAAGATCAGCGAACGCGTGCAGGCAGTATCGATGGCGGAGCAAGGTGCCGACTTTCGACAGATTTTCGACCATTTTGTGGCTCAAGGTCTACCTCGCGAAGATAGCTATCAACTCACCCAACGGGTTTTCCGTGGCGGCGATCCGCGGGGCGGCAGCTATTTCACCAAAGACATCTCTTATGTTCGGGGTATTGTCGAGAACATCAATTTCATTCGCAGTGCAATACTCTCAGACGTACCGCAGTTGATCCCCCTGTTGTTTGTCGGCAAGGTCACGCTGGACGATCTACCCATACTGTACGAACATATGCTCGAGGGCACCGTGGTGGCGCCTCGCTACCTGCCACCGATGTTTGCTGACATCAACGGTCTCTATGTCTGGTTTGGTTTTTCCAGCAGTCTCGGCTTGGTCGATTTAGGTAGGATGCAGAGGCACTTTGAAAAGCTGTTTACCAACCTGAAACCTCAAACGGGGGCTTCGCCAAGCTAGATCCAGGCGGTTATGTCGAAGAAAGTGTTTCCAGACAAACAATGTAACGGCCGGCCCTTCAAGGTAGACCGCTTCAAGGAAGGCTCTTTCAACGACCGGCTTACCGGGCCATCAGCACCAATACCTGAAACGGCTCGCCTTTGACTTCAAGACGCACGATTAAATCTTGTTTGCCATCGGCGTTCAGGTCGGCTACTTGAATACGTTCCGGCTGCGTTGGCATTGGCGCATTCACCTCGATGGCATCCTTGCTGAATAGACTCTCGCTTGCAATGCCGGGGTATATCAGCAATCCGTCCTCACCATCCTGAACTAACAAGTCAGCCAGACCATCACCGGAAACATCCGCCATTAACACTGAGGGGAAGAATACATCGCCCGTAGACAGGCTGAAAGTCGCCTTAATATTGCGCACGACATTGGGTTTGAGCGGATAACGACCATTGCGCATTTGGTAAAAGCCAAGATCAATCCGAATTGAACCCGTCAACAGTGCGCGGACGATTTTTCCGACACCCAACTCAACGGAGGAGACAATAATGTCTATTTGACCATCATTGTTAAGGTCCTGCTCTTCCATATTGAATTGGATGCCAGGCGATTCGATCACTGAATCAGGCACCATTGAATAGGTTGCTAGCGCGGTTTCACTCGCCAACCCATTATAGAAAGCATAAGTAGTTTGCTTCTTAAAAACACCTTCACTTTTGACCGCCAGCGTCACTAACTCCGCATAATGATCGCCATCCAGATCTCTCAATTGAAACAAGGCTTTCTTCACGACATTAGACTGATCCTCGCCACCCATTCGCATCGAAATACCCTCGTAACCCTCAGCGTCGAATTGCACCTCAGTCGAAAATGGCTGTCCTTGAGAATCGAACAGACCGTCGCGTTGCAAGTAAACGATAAAATTCTGCTCTAACCAAAATGCCAGATCTCGCTGGCCATCACCATTCATGTCAGTGTGATAGACTTTTCGCGCTTTGTACCAGGGATGATTATTATAAGAAATTTCCATAATCGGTGGCGCACGCATCAGCACCGGTTTTGTGAAGCCACCGTCTATCTGCTGGATTGAGACTTGATAACCCTCGAAGTCCGGGACAATGAAGTCATCGAAACCGTCATCATTAAGGTCGCGCATGAGATCAAAGGTGGGCAGCTCTTTGTCAGCCACCGTATTGTAGATCGATGCATAGGTCACCAGTGTTCGGCTTCGGCCCGTCACCGGGTCAAACATAGTGCCATTGGTCGCTGTGAAAAACATCAGCACATCTCGACCCTGCCACCGACCCATATCGACGAAAATCACGTCTTTCGGCACTTTATGCTGAACAAATGCCGTCTCTTCGAACTGGCCTTCGATCTGCCGATACAAACTCATGTGCCGAACATTATCCTCACGGATCTGAAACACAACCAAGTCGGCTTGAGTTGCATTCGATAGCCGACCATAAAGCACGGTTTGGCTCAGCGCACTGCCAGTATTGAGCGTCGAGCGTTGGAACTGACCCACTTGTGCCTGACCTGACAATATCGGTGAGGCGAATTGTTCAGCTCCGGCGAGCGGCAATTGAAACGAAGCCAATGCCAATAGCCAACTGAGGACGAGCCGCGCTTTACTCACCAAACTCATAACCGTGATAGCTGGCGATCGCCAAGCCGGC
>JABBAY010000232.1 GCA_018607725.1 K189A clade bacterium | reverse complement strand
GCGCTTTTTCAAGATCGGTATTTTTGCCAAGGTCCGTTATCCCCTACACGATCATGTGAGGCATAACATGGGTTGGTCGAATACTCAGGTGCTGGTAAGGTTCATGCTGTTGCAAGCGGTTGGCACGCCTATTCTGTTGGTCCTGTTACTGAAGATCAGATAGGCATCGCACCTATTTTGCTTAGATGCATCGGCATCCACTCAGTTTATCTATCCGCGTATAGGTTGAGTCGTCAGAAACCTGGCGCTTGCGGTCGATCGGTGGTTACCAACGGCGGTCGAAAATAGGCGCTATACCCGGTAAAATAATGGTTCTTCCTAGTTCAATCGACGACCTTATGGCCCATTATGTGATCGGTGACCTGCACGGCCATCTGCACGACTACCGCCGACTTTTGCAAGACCAGTTACTCTGTGATGGTGCAGATCAATGGATCGGCGGTACCCATCAACTTTGGCTGATGGGCGATTTTTTTGATCGTGGTGACATGGGTGTTGAGTGCGTTGAATTGACCATGCAGCTGCAGATGCAGGCGCGAGCTGTCGGTGGTGATGTCAACGCCATACTCGGTAATCATGAGCTAATGCTGCTGTGTGCCAATAAATTTGGCGAGCAACTTACAGCTTCGGGCGTCAGTGCTAAGGCGATGTGGGTCCGTTGGGGTGGGATCAGCGAGGAGCTTGCACGGCTTAAACCTGCTCAAATTCACTGGCTTGAACGACTCCCTGCCTTACAAATGGTGGGCGACATCTTGCTCCTGCATGCCGATGCGATGTTCTATGTTGAGCACGGCAGGACAGTAGATGCGGTGAACCAGCGCTTCTTCGATCTCACCCAAGATTCTGACCTTAGCCGCTGGGAACAGATACTCAGAGATTTTTCAGAGCATGAAGGTTTCTCAGGCCTGGCCATGACGGGTGAGCGCCGCGCCAATCAAATTCTGCGCTTCTTTGGCGCCCAACAATTGGTACACGGCCATACCCCTATCTCGATGGCCAATGGCACCCCTGCCGAGACGGTAAATCGGGCCTGGACCTATGCGCGCGGGCAATGCATTAACGTGGACGGTGGCATCTATCTCGGCGGTCCAGGATTTGTCCATGAGCTCAATACAGACCTGTCACCCGTTGGGGGTGCCCGCCTCAATTAGCAATCGTTGGGGTTAACGCGTGAGGTCAACACGTGGTCTTCCCAACGGCCGTTGATCTGCATAAACTTCTCGGCATGGCCTTCAATTTTGAACCCCAACCTTGCCAGTAGATTCCCGCTGCGTTGATTCCTTGGTAGGTAATTGGCCATCACGCGATGCAACCTGACTTCCTCAAATATATAGTCAAGACTAGCCTGCAGCGCCTCATACATGATGCCCTGACCTTGGTGCCGACTTGCAAGGGCATAGCCTAGCTGGCAAGACATCATCGTGCCGCGAACTATATTGGTGTAGTTACACACGCCCATCACTTCCGTTGCGGCTGGATCTGTTATCACTAAACAGACACTGTTGCCCGTACGAAAGTGCTTTAAGGCCATCCGTAATTGAATCTCCCAGTAAGCGGAGGTAAAAAACTGGTCTGATCTCGTCGGCTCCCATTGGCGCAAGTGCAACCGGTTAGCGTTACGAAATTGCGCCATGATCTCCGCCTGATGAGGTTCGAGCAGCGCCAATCGACAGCGGGGGGTTGTGATGCAGGGCAATGACTTCTGGCGAAACATCAATGGGTATCCTCAGCCGCATCGGTATGCGCATTAGCACAGTGCCGTAAACCAGCCACTGCATTCTCTTTCAGATAAATCGTGCATCCCCTCGAGATCAAGGTCAGCTGACTCCCGCGAGGCAGCCTGAACCAGTCGTATTGATGCAAAGCGGGCCCGTCAAGAACCAGCTGACCAGCGACGACAAACCCTTCGACGCCAGATTCATAGTGCTGGTCAAATAGTTCACCATCGGCCAGTGTCACTATTCTCGTGGTCACCCCGGCATGCTCGTCCAGCAGCACCCCGACACGAGGATCCGGGCTAACCGGGGTGGTTGGCCAGTACACTTGGGCTTGGCGCTGGCCGGTATACTGGCGCAGTTTGACCAGCAATAGGCAACCGTCGCGGGAGAATGGTTGGTGTGCAAACCCTTCGGGGTTCAGCAGCCAGCTCCCCGCGGGCCAATCACCATGTTCATCCGAAAACACGCCTTCGAGGACGAGGATCTCTTCACCATCAACATGTTCGTGACGGGAGAAGCTTGCCCCGGGTTGATAAGTAACCAGGGACGTCACCTGTCCAGCCTCTGCGGCACCAACAAGATGAAATCGTTTCCTCAGCACCTGTCGGGATGGGCTTTCAACCCAGGCCAATGCCTGGCTATGAACAACACAGGCAAGCTGCATGTCAGCATTTTTCATAGACTTCTCCTGCCGAATAGACACCCGGCAAACGCGGCCACTCTGGCTTAACCCTTCGAGTCATCATCGATTGCCAAAGGTGCGGCAAACACAGCATAGGCCGTCTCCAACTGGTCGCTGAAAAACTCGCCCTCGCGAGATTCGTTAAGCGCTTTAAGAACGAATTCAAATTCTTCGACCAATTGTAAATTATCCGGGTCTAGGAGCATTTCTACTAGATACAGATAGCCTTTAAAGAGTAGCTCAGTTTCTCGCGTTTGTGCAGCGATCGCAAACTTGGTCGCTTCGACAAAGCCTTTTCGGGCCCGTTCGTATTGGCCAAGTGCGAGTTGATGAGCACCTATCAGCCACCAGGCATGACTCATGGGCAAATTGCCTTTGCGTAACTCCTGCGCCAGCCGCAGGTTGGTCTTCGCTAAATCTTGACCGTGAACCAGGAAGACTTCTGGAATAACGATACCCGGTTCACGCCAACCGGGCCAACAATAGGAAGATAAGTCATACGCCAGCATCTGCGCCTGGGATGAAAGCGTGTAAGCCAGGGTTGGATCTCGCGATAGTACGCGCCTCGATTCCGTGAGGCTGAACTGAATAGCCGCCCTGCCAATGACCAGTGCGGCACCAAGGTTCTTACTCTGCCAGTAGAGATCCCGAGTCATCAGCATGAAAATTTTCATTGCGTCTTCAACGGTGTTCATCGTGATCACCATGTCGATGGCCTTCTGGCCATCATCCTGGCGCATCACAACCAGGGCTTGCTCTTTGGCTCGGTTATAATCGACCATCGTTGCAGCCCTGGCGGTGCCCACGGCCAGACACAGCAAAACCAATATTGAATAACGCAATATTGGCGACAAGGCGCTTGCTTTAGACATCAATAGGCATCAGGGTTGAGGGGCACGATCGCAGTGAGCGTCGCGATACAGCAGTAAGCCGGCTGCATAGCAACAACACTGGCCGAATCTGGCAAACTCTGAAAGTAGGGAAGCATCTTGAAATTTCGGCCATTCGATGGGATCTGACATGCCTGAACTTTGATGATGTCGGTTTAGCGTTAAAAGTGCAATCAATGCAGGACACCTCGACTATAAAAATTGGAATCTATTATGTTTACAGCGACTTACCGCCTGATCCTCATGTGGCTCGTCCTAGCAATTTCAACCCAGCCCGCACACGCAGAATGGGCGGCAGATCTTGCTGACGGTTCGCCCCTACCGGCAATTAATGCGCCAGATCCTTTTGGCAACCGACAGAATAATGACTCCTTGATGGGCAAAGCAGGGCTCCTGTTTCAGTTCAATCGTTCCAGTGATTGGTGAAGCTACTGCAAAAACCAGCTCGTGCAGCTGGAAGCCGTTAAACAAGCCCTAGCGCCGCTGGGGATAGCAGTTGCCGCCATGACCTCAGACTCAGTGGCTATTAATCACCGATTTCAACGACAATACCAGGTGACCTACCCGTTACTGGCCGACCTTGAGCATCAGCATGCGGATCGATTTGGCGTCTTGAATGAACAGTTCGGTCCGGCCCATCGGTTCCATGGCGCCGCTCACCCCGGGATGTTGCTGGTTGACTCAAACGGTAATATTGTGCTGCGGTTTGCGGATACAGACTTTCGTCAGCGACCAGATTATCAAGAGGTGATTATGGCCATTCGAGACTGGCTAAAACAGCAGGAGCGATGACATTCGGCTAACTAACGATGGCTGATTGCCTAATACTTTCAACGTGATTACGTAGGATAAAATTTATGCGACGACTAATATGGCTGTTAGCGGCTTTCTGGGTCAGCCAGGCGCAGGCGGAGGCGCTCGATTGGGCCCAGTTTGAGTCTGATGCTCAACAGACCCTGGTTGACCTGATACGCCTCGACACCTCGCAACCCGAGGGCAATGAATATCTCGCCACCAATTATCTGCAACAGCGACTGGATGCTGCGGGCATAGCGTCGACGATTTATGAGGCCGCACCGGGTCGAGCGAGTATCGTCGCGCGCATCAAAGGTAATGGCAGTAAACGGCCGCTGCTGTTGTTGGGGCATACGGATGTGGTTACTGTAGAACGGGATAACTGGACCTTCGACCCATTCTCCGGAACGGTCAAAGACGGCAAAATCTTTGGTCGAGGTGCCGCTGACGACAAGGGAATCGTTGCTGTCGCTTTTGAGGTGTTACTCGCCCTACACCGCCATCAGGTACCACTCGATCGTGACGTGATTTTCCTGGGTGTCGCTGATGAGGAAGCCGGTGGCGGCCTCGGTATTACCTATATGATAGAAAATCACCTGGCGGCAATTGATGCAGAGTTTGCCTTGAATGAAGGCGGCCGCGGCACCATTGACCCAATGACCGGAAAATACCTCAGTTTTGATATTGGCACCGCTGAAAAAACGCCGCGGCGGGCTCGACTAATTGCCCATGGACGCGCGGGACATGGTTCTGTACCTAGCCGAGACAACCCCGTTGGGGTGCTGTCGCGCGCCGTCGCACGGCTGTTTGATACGCCACTACCCATGCGTTTAGATGAAACCACGCGGACGTTTTTTGAGCGCTTAGCCACCACTCGACCTGAATTCGAGGCTGAGATTTATCGAGCGATCCTTGCCCCCAACCCGTCAATGGAAACTCAAGAACGTCTGCGAGACTTGAATGCCGCCTATTTTTCTATCATTCGAACCTCCGTGGTGCCTACCATTTTCCAGGGCGGGTACCAGCGGAATGTGATCCCTTCCAGTGCGGAAGCGACGCTGGATATAAGGGCGCTGCCTGGAGAAGACCCGGAATATCTATTCGCGACCCTGCGAAATATTATCCAAGAACCGAGCGTCGAAATCATTCCCATGCGCGTCACGCGCCCCGCGCATATGCCAGCCCCCTTGGATACGCCCTTGTTTCAGGCATTTGAGGCAGTCATTGCTGCCCGTCACCCAGGTGCGACGGTCTTGCCCAGCCTGTTGACCGGCGCGACAGACTCGGCGCAATTACGGTCTGTCGGTATCGCCACTTATGGTTTCGGTCCCGGGATTGTCATTGGTGATGACAATGGCGTTCATGGTAACGATGAATATCTGCGGGTCGCCCCCTATCGTGAATATTTACACTTGATCTGGGATATCGTCAACCAGGTCGCGGCAACACCATCAATGGCTGTTGACTGACCTTGGTGACTGACCTTGGTGACTGACTTTGGTAGCAGACGTTAGCGAGAAGCGCGCAGCAAGCTGGTGGCGCTTATACCGGCCATCTCGCCGCAACCCGGATCGATTTTAGA
>JABBAY010000217.1 GCA_018607725.1 K189A clade bacterium | reverse complement strand
GTTATGTTGAGAGCACGCACTTTGAGGCTAAGCGCTCATTATTCGATAGCTGAAGCTAGACTACGCACCGCAGGTGGTCCGGGTCAGAGCCGAGGTTGAGCGCGTGGCGACGATGTCACAAACTACCAGTCTTTGTTTCTAGGTATTGACTCATGAGCCGCGTATTTTCCCACCCCAATTCTATGATTGTCGGCAGCATGGCAAGCCTGCTGAATTATGCGGGCATTGAAACCGAGATTCGCAACGACATCCTCGGTGGTGCTGCTGGGGAGATTGCGCCTGGTGAGACTTGGGTCGAGCTCTGGGTGGTTAACGAGGCGCTTGCCGAAGAGGCAGCGCAACTGATCAATGAAACCCTGGAGCAGCCAGAAGGTGATGACTGGATCTGTCAGCATTGTCAAGAATCGAATCCAGCAACATTCGATGTGTGTTGGCAGTGCGGTAAGCCCGCCTGACCAGGTCGCGTCCAGCCCGGTGTCAGCGTTCTCAGACTCGCGGTTGCATGGTGTGCTGGTCGGAATAGCATACAGGCCAGCAGCAGCCGGTTGAGGTGTGATTAAGAGGCTAGGCCTTGCATTCCATGCTTATGTCCAGCTCGGGAGCATAAATATCGGTCTGGATGCTCAGCAGGCCCAATATCGAGTGGAAGAGGTTGTCATGGCTGACGGCCACCGCCGCTTGATGGCGTAAACATGACGCGCTAATACCCGTTGCCTTCTGCAAGCCTTCGGATAGCCACCAGACCATCGGCACGTGGTTTTGCGTGTCAGGCGCGATCATGTCGGGCAGGCCATGCAGATAAAGGCCCATTTCGCCCAGGGATTCGCCATGATCAGAAACGTAGATCATGGCAATATCCCGGCTCTGATCCGCTTGCAGTTGGGTCAGCATGGCGTTCAGAACGTGGTCGGTATAGCGCACAGAATTGTCATAGCCGTTAGTGATTTCCTGTTGTGAGCACTGGCTAAGTTCGTCCGTATGGCAGGTTGGCGTAAATACCTCAAATCCTTCTGGATAGCGGCGGAAATACGAGGGACCATGGCTGCCAAGCATATGAAACACAATCAGCTCATTGCGGGGTGTCTCAGCCAATTCCTCCGTGAGGTTACTTGATAGGGCTTCGTCGAAGCAGTGTCCGCCAGGGCACAGAGAGACAAAATGCAGGGGGTCAATGTTGTCGGTATCGCTGGCTTCGCAAACACCCTTGCAACCGGACTGATTATCAATCCATTCCACGGTGTAACCGGCGAGTTTGACGACACTCAGTAGTGATTTGTGGTCCAGCCCGTAGGCTGAGGAATACTCAGATTTGGCCACGTCGGCGAACATGCAAGGTAAGGAGACCGCAGTGCTAGTGCCGCAGCTGGTGACATCGGTGAAGTTGATCAGATTTTTCTGGGCTGATAATTTTGGTGTCGTGTCTCGCGTATAACCGCTTAAGCCCCAGTTTGCGGCTCTTACGGTCTCGCCGATCACCAGAATTAAGAGTCTTGGTTTGGCGCTCGTGGTTGACTGGGTCGTTGTGGCGTCCAGCCCGATTTCGACCTTGTCGATGATGGCACCATTGACGCTACTGACCAGTGATCTCGGTACTGACAATAGAAGATTGCCAGGATTGATCAGATAACGCAGTTCCGTGTGATTCCGCATTAAGCCGGCGAAGCTTTGAAAGCTGATCCCCAAAGAGACAACCATGAGGGCCGCAACCACCAGGGCACTGACCAGTCGTCGCTTGATAGCGACGAAGAGTGCGAGCGGGGTCACAATCGCCGTGTTGAGAAAGACCAGTGGCAGTAACGTTAACGCCAACATAAAAAGGAGGTAATGGCCGGTGAGCAGTTCAGTGCTCTCTCGAAAGTCGGTTTGCAGTACATTATTGATCATCGAGACATCGAAGTAGGTGCCGTAATACCAAGAAAAATAACCCGCTGAGGCGCCGGCAATGATCAGTAGGCTGAGTAAGGGCTTCAGTGTGTAACGATTGATGAAGGGCAGCAAAATCAGAAAGTGCAGGCAGGTAATGACCACGCCCATCAAGAACAGATCGCGTACCATGTCAAATGCCAGGGTGCCGAGGAAGCTGCTGGAACTGCGCCAGAAAGGCAGGCTGAAGACCACCGTGAAAAAAGTACAAATGCCAAAAAGCAGTAATTCGGTGGATACCTGCAGGCCGCTGGGAAAGCTTGGACGTGTGCTGGTTTTGATCTTGGTCATATCTCGCAACTATTTCAGTATTTCAGTATTTCAGGGTCGACACTCGACGCCAGCACTTGGGCCAAGCCGGGCTCGAGGTTACAGCAGACAAATCAATCACACGTTGGGTAGCTGATCGCTATTTGAGTCGCCCCTGTTGGATGCTGACACCTGCTTCCATCTATCGCTATAGCCGGTTAGCGAAGGGCGCTGCGTGAGCGGCATCCTACGCTAGTGGACGAAAAACCTACAGGTCTTTGGTTCGGGTGCTGGTGTAGAGGCTGGCTCAACTCGGTACTCAGAGCCTTGTGACGCCAGTCAACGGCAATAAGACGCGCCTTAGGCCGAAACGTTCCCTTGGTCAGCGCTAATAAGCGCTCGGTGGCTCAGCGGTTGATCTGACAGCAGGGGAAATGTGCGAGTCGGGTTTGAAGTGTCGCTGAGAAGCTGAGCGGATGTCGACCTGGTTGTGTGCTATGCGTTGTTGAGCATCAGAGCGCTCTGCAGGCGGCAAGGGTCGGCTCAATTATGGGGTGGATAAGGTGATAATCCTGGCGCCAGTGATCGTTGGCAAAGGTGTTCAGTTGCGGGATTGTATTGGCATGATCGCAGTGCCCGACAAGGGCGAGGGGTCAGTACTGCGGCGGGTCACGGGAATCGTTCAGTGATTATCCAAGAGTTCAAATACGCCTTCTTCCTCTAAAACGCGCATGCCGAGTCGCTGCCGGGAAACGCCCGGTCGCAGCAGGTAGTCAAAGCGCAAGCGTCCGTCGCGCTCGTCTGCCTCGAAGTAACGGCAATCGATTTGCCCCGTGGTGCTCAAGCGATCGCTTAACTCGATCAGGTGTGACGAAAACATGAACAGACAATTTTCCCGAGCAGCAAATCGTGCCAGGATCGCCAACGAGGCGTCGAAGGCATCTTTGACGTTCGTGCCCTTGAACGGCTCGTCCATCAGAGCAACGACGTGAAAGCCATTGGCGATGGCCTGTGCGACGGCCTTGACCCGCAAAGCTTCAGCTCGAAAGTAACTGACCCCGTTGCGCAGATCGTCGCTCAATGACAGTGAGCTAAAGAGTCGTTGTGTGGGCACAAAGGCGAAACGCGTGGCGGGCACACCCATGCCGAGATGTGCCAGGTAAAGCGCCGTCGCAAAGGCGCGCAGATAAGTCGTCTTGCCGGCCATATTGGGGCCCGTGAGAAACAGCACTCGGCATGCTTGGTTGAGTGCCACGGCATTGGGTACTGCCTGTAGGACAAAAGGGTGGGTCAGGCCTTCGGCTTGCACGCTGAGTGGGCCCCGTATGATGTCTGGCAGCACGAACCCTTGCGCCGCCGTGACGTCAGCCATCGCGATCAGCGCATCGATCTCGTAAATAAGCTGCAGCAGGCGGGCGATGGTTGCCTTCTCATGGATCCTGAACACTTGATCCATGCGCAGCATTGTCCAGGTGCGTCCGGCAAACAATTGCTCCGGGATCGAGGCGAACCTGGGGCGTGCTAAGAGGGCCTGCATTTCACTGAAGGCGGGCGCCAGGTCGCCGGTGGGCGAGGCCAATTCTGCTTGCGCCAGTAAGCGCCGCAGCGCCAGAATCAGCCGGCAAGTATTTTGCGCGCCACGCACGATGTTGCTGTAGTAGCGGGCATGGTTAGCCCGCAACGCGAAGGCTCCCAGACCGAACTCAAGTGGATTTTCTTGGGTGACAATTGGCAGAATCTCGTGAGCATAGTATTCAACACGACCGGCGATATAAGCCGAAGGCAATCCGTTGAATGCGGGCCGGTGCGCGAGGATAAACGCGATAGCCTGCTGAGTTGCCTGGATACGCTGCGGATTCGACCAAGGTCGCTCCATGCGCTGGCGCAAAACCTTCGCGCCACCCTCGGTTTGGGTGAGGTTGCAAAACTCGAACAGGCTCGCGCCCTGGGTGTCCGCGTGGAAAATCTCAAGATCCTTCAGCGTCTGGGCGTCGAGAACCAAAATGTCACTGTCGTCAGAATCGACAGCATCGGCAGTATCATCAGGAGAACGAGGCAAACTTAGGTATTCCTTCTTTGCACTTCTTGGCGAGGATTAAACCAACCCTTTATCGGAATGACGCTGGGTTGATGTTGCCAGTGCAGTATACCTAGTTTGTCAGGCGCAAGGGACAGATTGATAGGGATTTTGCGCGACCCAAAATAGGACGTGGTACGCCGTCCACAGGCGTGGAATTCTTCAGCATTGCCGTGATCTGCAACATAGATTCGACCTGGGAGTTCAGTACACTGCCATTGATCTGGCAGGAGGCTGATAATGCAATACGCAACGGAACTCGAAACAACCATCAAAGACCTGGTACAAACAGGCCGAGGTGTCCTCGCGGCGGATGAAAGTGCGCCGACGATAAAACAGCGCTTTGATGCCGTGGGTATTGTCTCAAGTGCAGAGTCAAGGCGTGCCTGGCGCAGCCTGTTGATAACAACACCGGGACTTGGCGAATATATCAGCGGCATCATCCTGTTTGATGAAACCCTGGACCAAAAAACTGATGATGGTAGCACCCTAGCGCAGCGCGCCTGGGCGCAAAATATAGTCCCAGGTATCAAAGTCGACCAGGGCAAAATTCCGCTGGCGTTGTCATCAGGCGACCTGATCACTCAAGGATTGGACGGCCTGGCCGAGCGCCTGCGGATTTACAAAGCCCAGGGTGCGCGTTTCGCCAAGTGGCGTGAGGTCTATGAGATCGGGGCCAAGGCGCCAACACCCCATGGTATCGAGGCGAATGCCGAAATGCTGGCCCGTTACGCCGCCGTCTGCCAAGCAGAAGGGCTGGTGCCCATCGTCGAGCCAGAAGTGCTGATGGCTGGTGAGCATGATATCGATCGGCATGCCGCAGTGACCGAGGCCGTGCAACAGGCGGTGTTCAACGCCTTGTACCGGCACCATGTGGTGTTCGAATTGATGCTCCTCAAGCCCAATATGGTGCTGCCGGGCAAAGGTTGCCGGCGTGCCCCCGCGGCCGAAGTGGCTCAGGCGACGCTCAAGGTGTTACGCCGAACAGTGCCTGCTGCGGTGCCGAGTATTCATTTCTTGTCTGGCGGACAGACGCCTGAAGAAGCCACAGAGAATTTGAATGCGATTAACCAACTAGGTCACAATTCACCCTGGCGGTTGAGCCTATCCTATGGCCGCGCCCTGCAACAACCAGCCCTCAATGCCTGGCTGGGACAGGCGGAAAACCAAATGGCGGCTCAGCAGGCATTGCTGAAGCGCGCGCGGCTTAACCATCGGGCTATGCTGGGTGAGTATCACGGCGGGTTGGAATAATCATGGTGTGGCGTCCGCCCAGTTGGGAGTGCGCCGAGCGCCCACGGTTTAGCCAGGGGCCTCTTCGATATTGATCAGGTGTAAGCCTTTGGCGTAGGCCCTGGGGCTGAGTTTCTGTTCTTGATGGTGCTGCAGGTAACGATCGATATCAGCCAGTGTGATACGTCCTGCTGCCAGATCAATTAGGGCACCCATCATGTAGCGAACCATATATTTGAGGAAACC
Source organism: K189A clade bacterium (assembly GCA_018607725.1). Classification (GTDB taxonomy): domain Bacteria; phylum Pseudomonadota; class Gammaproteobacteria; order Pseudomonadales; family Azotimanducaceae; genus UBA4582. The sequence goes on along the minus strand of JABBAY010000217.1, from coordinate 28 downwards.
ATCACCCACGACTTTCAAATAAAACAGA
>JABBAY010000007.1 GCA_018607725.1 K189A clade bacterium | reverse complement strand
TTCTGTTTCCCTGGTTGGTGGTGGTGCAGCTCCATGAAGGGGCTGAACGTTTGGGGCTGGCGCAAATGTGCACCCAGTTGCCAGCGATCTTCCTGATTCTTTTTGGCGGAGTTCTCGCCGATCGCGTGGACGCGCGCAAAATCCTGTTGTTGGGCCATTTGCTCGCCGCCTTGCCCATGCTGGGGCTGGCGCTGGCGCTGAGTCTGGATGGTCTGTCCTACAGCATACTTATCGTCTATGCCTTGTTAATGGGCGTTGTAACGGCGTTTGTGCAGCCGGCCCGAGACGGACTGCTGAACCGCGTGGCGGGGGGAGAAGTCCAAAAGACCGTGATGTTCACCATGGGCTTGACGTTTCTGGCGCAGCTTCTGGGTTATTTTTTGGCAAGTCAGGCAGACGATGCTGGGCCGGTGATGATACTGCTGGTCCAAGCGGTTATCGTTTTGGCCGGGATGTGGACGATCTGGAAGCTAGTACCTGGCGTGGTTCTGACAGCGCTGCCGGGGCAGTCCACCCGCCAGCAACTGTTTGCTGGTTTGCGGCTGGTATTGGATTCCGATCGTATGTTGCCTGCATTGATAATTTTGTTGGCTGTGGCATTTTTCTTTGGTGGGTCTTTTTCGGTACTTAACCCGCTGATAGTCCGCGATATCTACCAGGGTGGTGCCAATGAAATATCCATGACCTTTGCTGCCTTCGGCTCTGGCACCATCACGATGTTAGTGCTGTTGATTGTCCGCGGCGGTATTGCCAGACAGGGGCGGGCTATGTTGTTATCCATGCTCACAGGGGGGCTGACCTTGGGTGTTGGCGCCTTCCATCTGCCCTTTATGGGTTATCTGGCGGCGTTGTTTTTCTGGGGTATGAGTGGTGGTGTGGCCATGAGTATGGGCCGCACAATCATGCAGGAGGCGGCACCAGAGAATGCTCGGTCACGAGTGATGTCGGTTTTTTCCCTGGCGACCCTGGGCGGCATGCCCTTCGGGGCGTTGTTGATGGGTTATTGTGCGGGTGCTTTTGGCCCGCTGGCCAGCTTGCTGATTAGCGTCGCTGGAGTTTGGATCACGTCTGCCGGGATCGTCTGGCACGGTCGTTTATGGGGCTTGACCACCCAACAATGAAATGAATAGTCGAGTCGTCAATGAATCAATGTACAGAACACTATAGCCGCGTCGGAGATGTCACCCTTTGCTGGTTTGAATGGGGTGCGGCTCATGCTGCGCAGGGGACCACGCTACTGGTACATGCTACAGGCTTTCATGCCCGTTGCTGGGATCAGACGGTTACCCATTTACCCGACCGGCATGTGATTGCGCTGGATATGCGCGGCCATGGTCGCAGTGATAACCAAGGCCCGATTAGCTGGGATACCTTTGGTGATGACCTCGTGGGCTTTATCGAAACGCTGGACTTGCGTGGACTCGTTGGTGCCGGACATTCCATGGGTGGACATTGCCTCGTGCATGCTGCCGCCCGCTTGCCTGATCGATTTGAACGTTTGCTGCTGATTGATCCGGTGATTATGGATCCGGCCTCTTATGAGGATCGCGCTGCTGCGCACACCAGCTTCCTTGATGCCGCCGGGCTCCACCCAGTCGCAAAGCGACGAAATCACTTTGCCAATGCCGAGGCGATGTTCGCGAACTTTATCGGGCGCGGCAGCTTTGCGGTCTGGGACGAAGCCGTACTGCATGATTATTGTGAATACGGTTTGGTGTCTAATCCTGATGGCGAGGGCTTTGTCCTGGGCTGTCCGCCCAGTGTGGAAGCCGCAATTTATATGGGCAGTTCGGATGGTGATATTTATGCGGAGCTAGATCGCGTCACGATGCCGGTCACTGTCCTGCGGGCGCGGCGAGAAGAGGGCGATCGAACAACGATGGACTTCAGTCTGTCCCCCACTTTTCCGGGGCTGGCGACAATGATGCCGAATGCGCGAGATGTGTATTTACCAGAGTTGACGCACTTTATTCCCATGCAGGCGCCCGCGCTGACCGCCGAGTATTTGCGTGGCGAGCGTTAGTCTCACATCCCTCACCGGAGCGACGAATGTCATCAGTTATGCAACCGCGACTCGCTATCACCATGGGAGATCCGGCAGGGGTTGGCGCTGAAATTTGCGTCAAGACCCTGGTCCGACCCGAAGTGTATGCCCGGGCGCAGCCCTTTGTGATTGGCGACATCGCCTGCTTGCGGCTGGCGATGGCGCAGACCGGGATCCATTTACCATTGCGCAAAATGACGAATATTGACGACCTGCAGGTACAAGCCGGCGTGATTCAGGTCCTTGAGGCTTATGCCTTCGATGCGGTTCAACTGGTCATGGGCGCGGTCTCGCAGAGCTGTGGTCACGCGGCGGTGGAATATTTTGAAACCGCCGTGAATCTTGCCCTGGCGGGCCAAATTCAGGGGGTGGTCACCTGTCCCATCAACAAGGAAGCGGTTCATGCCGCGGGCTACGTGGGCGATATCGGTCACCAGGAAATCCTCGCACGAATGACCGGTGCTGGACTCACGGCGACGCTGTTGATGACCCAGGGACTGAAAGTCGCACACCTTTCCACTCACAAGTCTCTGGCAGAAGCGGTGGCCTACGTGCGCCGGCCGGTTTTAGTGGAGAAGCTGCAATTGACCCACGATAGCCTCAGCCGTTGGTGTGGGCGGCCACCAAAAATCGCAGTGGCGGCATTAAATCCTCATGGCGGCGAGGGTGGCATGCTCGGTCGAGAAGAGCTTGACGAGATTGCTCCGGCGGTTGCTGAGGCCTGCGCGCTGGGGCTGGATGTCGTCGGACCCTACCCGGCAGATTCAGTCTTTTATCGGGCGGTTAACGGCGAGTTTGATGCGGTTCTGGCGCTGTACCATGACCAGGGCCATATCGCCATCAAGATGCATAATTTTGCCGACAGCATTACGGCCACCATGGGCATACCGTTTATTCGGACCTCGGTGGATCATGGTACGGCCTTTGATATTGCGGGCAAAAATCTGGCGAACGCTGACAGCCTCAGTCAGGCCATTGATGCTGCCATCGCGATGATGAATGGCAACCTAGTGAGCTAGATCAGCGATCATTGCCGTGATTTGAGTCGCGTTGAACTGGCCTGGAGCGGTGCGGTGATAAGCCGCTTGATTCGCCAAATAGCGTAGCACCTCGTTGGCCGGCGTCGGGACACCCTGTTGCTGGCCAAGCAAGCAAATTTCGCCATTCAAATAGTCGGCTTCGATATCGCCGGTGCCGCGCGACAGGCTCTGCCACGAAGAGCCGCCCCCATGTTCGATGCCGTCAATAGCGCCCATGGTAATGACACTGTGGCGCGTCTTGACCTCCTCTTTAGTCGCGCAGTCAATGTTGGCTGCGGCATAACAGGCGAGCGCTTCTTGGCGCACCAACGACATCACATCGCGGTCCTGGGGGCCTGGCGAACAGACCGCCTGAAAAGCGTTGCCGAGATTCTGCAGGAGCTTGGCATATTTCCAGCGCATGGGCCTTGGATCTGCGGCACACAGAAAGCCGGCTCGAGTCACGTCTTCTGCCACCTGCTGAATGCAGTTATCGACGCCAGACTGATAACGACCGACGTCCAGCACGCCGCCGATACCGCTGGCATGGTGCAGAACTTCTGCGGGCACTAGGTGGGTCGCGGGCAACATCACCAGCATGCCATAGACTCGGCGAAACTTACGGGCCGCCATGGCCTCGTTAGCGACGCCGTTCTGCGCGCAGATAATGGGTAAGTCAGGCGGTGCCACGGTGGCCAGGGTCTCCAGCGCCGCTTCGGTATGCTGGGATTTCATGGTCATCAACAGCACGTCGTCAGCTTGAAAGGCGATCTTTGCCGGATGATCGATCACGGGAATTTGTAGGGTCTTGCTGATGCCTGGGCTGCGATAGGTCAAGCCATCTGCGGCGAGCTTCTCAAAGTGAGCGCCTCGAGCGATAAGCAGGACATCCGCCCCAGAAAGCTGCAAACGTGCGCCGATAGTTCCGCCGATGGCGCCGGCGCCATAAATAATGTATCTCATGGGAAAAACTCCGTTTAGCTGACTTTCCGCGACCCAGCCCCCAGTGTGCCTTATACGTTGGCCTAAACAAGGCGAATAAGACTGCCAAGAGTATTTATTTTTATAACAGATCTTTGTTAGGGTATCGACAGGCAAATCCGTGTTCGCGGGGTGAATGCCACCATGCGGCGTGACAGCAGGTAACAGGCGGCGCCAGTTAAGCGGGTTCAGGTACTTTGGGCAGAGATAGTCGATTTTATCCTGAACGATGTTAGAATCTTGCAGTCGCAGCGGTTGGCAGCTGAAGGAGCCGTGAAGCACAAGAATTTTGACAGTCTATCCACAATAGGTGGGCCGTCAGGCAGGGGAGCTAGAAGAGGTTCCAGAGATCCAACAAAGCGTATATCAGGAGTAACGAAGCTATGCCATTGGTACTAAACGAAGAACAGAACATGTTGAAGGATGCCGCGAAAGATTTCTGCGCCAACAACACGCCGATCATGCAACTGCGAAAGCTGCGTGACGAGAAGAACGAAAATGGATTTGATACGGGTACCTGGCAGCAGATGGTCGATCTTGGTTGGACTGGTATCACCATTCCTGAAGACTTCGGTGGTCTGGGCTTTGGTTACATGGGCATGGGTGTTGTGATGGAAGAGTGCGGTCGTACCCTGACTGCCTCGCCTTTATGGGCAACTGCCGTCGTCGGCAGCAGTGCGATAGTGCACGGTGGCAACGATGACCAGAAGGCCGACCTGCTGCCACAGATCGCAGCGGGTGAATTACTGTTAGCGCTGGCACTAGAGGAAACCCCTCATCATAGCCCGTATGGTGCGAAAACCAGTGCGACAAAGTCTGGCGCTGGTTATAAAGTCAGCGGCAGCAAGACCTTCGTAATCGATGGTCACGTGGCAAACAAATTGGTCGTGGTTGCACGAACTTCGGGTCAGGCAGGCGAACGGGATGGCTTGACATTGGTGCTGGTTGATCGCGATGCGGCGGGCGTCAGCGTCACTCGCACGATTATGGCAGATAGCCGCAATGCTGCGAATATCGTTTTCGCAGACGCTGAAGGCGTCTTGCTGGGCGCTGAAGGTCAAGGCGCAGATGTGCTGGACAAAGTATTGGATGCTGGTCGAATCTTACTGGCCGCAGAAATGCTGGGCAGTATCCAGGAATGCTACAGCCGCACAGTTGAGTACCTGAAGACTCGAGAGCAATTTGGTGTGCCCATTGGTTCATTCCAGGCGCTCAAGCACCGCGCTGCAGAAATGTTCTGTGAGATAGAGCTGTCAAAATCGGTCGTCATGGAAGCCTTGTCAGCCCTGGATGAGGACTCAGACCAGGTGCCTGAATTGGCCAGTCTGGCGAAATCCCGGCTCAACGACACGTATAATCTGGTCAGCAGTGAAGGCGTGCAGATGCATGGTGGCATCGGCATGACTGACGAGTATGAAATCGGCTTCTTTATGAAGCGCTCGCGAGTGTCTGAGCACACCTTGGGGGGCAGTGCCTTTCATCGTGACCGATATGGCGTGTTACAAGGCTACTAGGGGTACTAGCGCCTCTGAGGCGTTTACCCGCAGTCAAAAAACGAGTCCTGGTGGCTCGTTTTTTTTGGTTTTAGGTTTGTTATCGGTGCCGTGGTAATAACCAGTTAAAATAAAGCGTGGTGCTGCTGAGACTCAATGGGTCTTTAACAAAAGCGACCACCAGGGTTAAAGTGAAGTCAGGATGAAAGTCCTGACTAGGCGGACATTAAACTCTGCCAGGGTGTAT
>JABBAY010000248.1 GCA_018607725.1 K189A clade bacterium | reverse complement strand
TTGATCCAGGGTTGCTCTCAAGAGCAAGCCGCTGACCCAAAGACTGAACTGGCGCCCGCGGTCGTCGAGCAGAATGGAGTGGCATCAAGTGAGATAGAGAGCCAAGGAGACAAGGCACTCGACTGGCGGCAGCATTTAACCCAACCGCAGATGATGACCTTCGACGCTAACAGCAACTACTATTGGGACTTGGCCACCAACATGGGGGAGATGCGATTTCGCCTGTTCCACGAAACCGCGCCCATGCATGCTACCAGCACGATCTTTCTCACTGAGCAGGGTTTTTATGACAACCTGATTTTCCATCGGGTCATTCCTGGTTTTATGGCCCAAGGTGGCGACCCAACCGGCACTGGCAGCGGCGACCCAGGCTACAAATACGCCGGTGAATTTGCCGGTAATCTGTCCCACGACAAACCAGGATTGTTGAGCATGGCCAACGCCGGTCCCGGCACTGATGGCAGCCAGTTCTTTATTACCTTTGTCGCCACGCCGTTTCTCGATGGCAAGCATACCCTGTTCGGCGAGCTCGTCAGCGGCATGGAGACTCTCAAAGCAATTGAGGCGCGAGGCAGCCGCAGCGGCAAGACCAGCGAAACCCTGACAATCACCAAAGCCACAATTCATCAGGAACCAGCGACTCAATAACAGGTCAATAACAGGTCAATAACCAGTCAATGCCAAGCCCGGGACTCCCGGGCGGCGTCTTAACCCGAGATAGCGATATCCGCGAATCGTATATGGGGCATCAGGGCAGATCGCTCCCAATTCCAATACTGCTGGTCACCAATCATCGAGATCTTTCCTAGCATGTCATAGAAGTTACCGGCAACGGTGATTCCGCGCACCGCACGCACCCGCTCGCCGTTTTGACACAAGTAGCCTGAGGCACCAAAGCTGAAGTTTCCTGAGATCGCATTCGCACCCGAGTGCAGTCCGGTCAGGTCCGTCAACAACAGGTATTCATCACCGAGCAGATCCTGAGCCAAATCCTCGCCCTTACTGATCTCCAGCTGATGCAAGCCAACGCCCATCGTTGATTTGGGGCCGCGGGTAGCATGGCCGGTGGTAGCCAAATCAAAGAACGACGCTGTCGCGCTGTTGTGAATCAAGGATGCCAAATTACCGTCGACAATGAGGGGCGTCGACTGGGTCGCCGCTCCTTCTGAGTCAAACAAAGCATAACCAAAACCCGCACTATTCAAGGGCTTATCAACAATATTCAAACGCCGGTCAGCGACCAACTGACCGACCTTTTCGCGCATGGGATTCACCCCATCTTTGGCTGACTTGCCGGAAAACATCATGGCAAAGGTGTGGAATAATTGGACCTGTGTCTCTTCATCAAAGATGACATCATAATGACCACTGGCAACGGGCGTGCCCTCAAGCAGACTCAGACAGTTTTCATGGGTTCGCGTCACGATCTGAGTCAAGTCTAGCTCACTGAACAAGCGCGCAGCCTGGCCGACGCCATCCATCGCATTTTTGTCGCCGTCTTCCACCAACGCATAGGCGTAGGCGGCACACATTCGGCTCTTTGAATAGGCACTTAAACCAGCGCTGGAAAAGATATGCCGCTCACCCATATTGTCCTGGACGCCATTATAGGGCACATTTTTGACCCTGTTCTTCGCCGCCAGATTGCGTTCCATGGTTAGCGCAAAATCAATTTGCGCATCGATGCCAACATCCTCATGGGGACATAAGACCTCGTCGTCAGTGTGTAATACGGCGGCGTTCGCGAGAATCGATTCGTGGGCATCTACAGCGGCAAAACTGGCGTTCAGCAAGGCCTGCTCCACCAGCGACTTGAGCGCCTCCGGATCCGTAGCTTCACTATAGGCGGTGCCGACTTTGCCGTCTTTGATGACGCGTAAACCCAGTATCTGACTGGAGCTTACCTTGTATTCCTCCAGCGCCCCCTCTCGGGCTTTCAGAGACAGTGATTGCCCCTGATCGATAATCAAATCACCGCTGGCGCCAGCGGCTTTTACCAGGTCGAGTATCTGATTGGCATTCTGTTGCAGCGCCATCAGGCATTACCTCCGACCAGGATATCATCGACTTTCAGGGTCGCCTGACCCACGGTCGTGGGTATTGAGCCCGACACCGAGCCACAGGTGCCACTGGCCAGTGCAAAATCTTTACCCACCATGGAAATTTCCTTCAGCACCTTTGGACCCGTGCTAATCAAGGTCGCAGCCTTGATCGGGTAGAGAATCTTGCCGTTCTCAACGTAATAGCCCTCGGTAACCGCAAAGTTGAATTCACCAGTGCCCGGTTGAACGGAGCCACCCCCCATATGGGAAGCGTAGATGCCCCGTTCCATGGAGCCGATCATATCGTCTAGCTCGGCATTACCCGGCTCGATAAACGTATTGCGCATTCGGGACGCCGGCGCATATTTATAGGATTCTCGTCGACCCGAGCCGGTACGAGCAAAACCCGTCTGCTGGGAACCGATACGATCCACCAAAAAGCTCGTGAGCTTACCGTCTTTAATGAGTTGGGTGCGCTGGGAATCCAGACCTTCGTCATCGATATTGATAGAACCTCGCTCCTTGATCATGGTGCCATCATCAACTGCGTTCACCACCGGATTGGCAATCATCTCGCCCATCTTGTCATGGAACACTGAGGCTTTCTTGGCCACCGACGTGGTTTCCAACAGATGGCCGCAGGCTTCATGAAAGATCACACCACCGAAGCCGTTACCCAGCACCACAGGCATTCGACCGGAAGGACACGGCTTGGCACTGAGATTCACCAATGCCTGGCGCGCTGCCTCTTTACCCGCTGCCTCGCTGTTCATCCGCTCAACCAGCTCCCAACCCATCAAACCGCCATCGTTCCAGCTGCCCGTGGACTGTTCCGAGCCGTCAGAGGCAATCGCCACCAAAAATGCTCTCGTGTAATTTCTGATATCACCGGTGTGCAGGCCTTCACTATTGAATAGCTCGATCTTCTGCTCTACCTGACCACAGGTACCACGGGTCTGCGAGATCATGTTACTCGCTGCTCGTGCGGCTTTATCCGTTGCCAACAGGAACGCCACTTTGCCACCGACTTCTGGGTCCGTCGATAATATGCGGGTTGCGGCATGTTTGTCCTCGACTCGCCGATAGTCAAAGTTAGTGAATGAGATTCGCGGATCCCGTCGGTCTTTCGCCGCCAGCTCTGAGACAATGCGTTTCAGCTCGGCCTCTTCAGCCTTATTAGTGTAACCGTACAACACTTTGGTGCCATAAACTAAGCGCACGCCGACACCAAAATCAATACCGGACTGGACCGATTGAACGTGGCTACTGAGCGTGCTCACCATATTGGTCTGACTGCGCTCGACAAACAGCTCTGCGAAGTCTGCGCCCAGTGAAATCGCATGATCAATAACAGATTGTGCCAATGACGTATTGAGCATCAAGTTTCCCTTGCCTTAGAGTGTAAGCCGCTATTGTAGTGAATTGAGTCCGGTGTTGGTATTAGCAGGGGCAATTAATCCACTCAGTATGCGTATGAGCATGACCCAGGCCCAGGATCTGCTGCCGGATCCGCGGCATTTATGCTCCAAGCTCGAATGCCGCATACCCGCAAATCGTCCAGCGAACAATTTAGCAAACAGTTCAGTACCTAATCCAAGCAATAGCCCCCCGGGCAACGTGTCATTGAGCGGGGGGCACTTGAAGGTTGTCGTTCAAAAAACTCAGCACAAGCTCCAGATAAGCCAGGCGATTTTCCACATCATAGAAGCCATGGCCTTCGCGCTTGCGCTCGAACCACTGAAAATCTTTGCCGCTTTTGCGCAGCGCATCGCGTAAGTCTTCCGCCTGGTGGAAGGGTGTGCGCTTATCCTGCCGCCCGTGAGCAATCAATACTGGTGCCTTCAATTTGCTGACCGCGTTAACTGGCGAGTAACCATAGAGCTCGTCTTGGTCATCACCCAAAGTCTCCTTGAAGAAATCTTCCCCTTGATACCAGCGCGAAGTGTCGCCCTCCTTCACGAGTCGGTTCAGATCATAAACACCCGATGCGGCAATGATGCAGCGATACAGATCCGGCGCCAGGATACTGCTTTGCAGCGCGGAATAGGCGCCAAAGCTGGCGCCCATAATACAAACCTGGTCCTCCGCAGCCAAACCCTGAGCAATAGCCCAGCGGGTACCCGTAATAATGTCCCGTTGCACATTTTGGCCCCACTGGCGATTTCCAGCTTCCAAAAAATCGCGACCATAACCGATCGAGCCCCGATAATTGATCCGCAGCACGCCAAAGCCTCGGGTCGACAACGCTTGTACCTCGCCATCGTAACCCCAGTAATCTCGCGCTCGCGGTCCCCCGTGAACCAACACCACCATGGGTGGTAATAGAGTCTCAGGCATGCCATCACCGACAGTGGCGGTGTTCGGTGGTGCCGGAGGCGTGTAAAACCCAAACACCTGTGTACCATCGAAGGATTCAAACTGTACGGGTCGTGTTTGAGCTAACGCGTTTGGGTCCACAGTAGGACGCTTATGCATCAGAAAGGTGATGGACTCCTGCGCGACATCATAAAGATAGTAGCTGCCAGCATCCGTGTCCGTACTGGTACTGACCACCCACAGATTGCCGTCGCGACTGCTACTGGTAATCGACACCATGTGGCCCTCGAATATGCCCAATAAGGTTTTAAAAACACCCGCTGCCGCTGACCCGCCCTGGAAGATCACATAACTCGGATAGCCGTCGTCGACTCGCAGGGCAAAGATTCGATCGCCCTCTTCGTTCGCAGCAGCGTCGGAGATGTCGACATTATCGCGAGCATAGATCTTTTCAACACTCGAACCATCGAGTTTGAGTTTATACAGACCCACCTTGTCAGCTGCGACTCGGTCTAGAACAAATACCGAACTGTCTTGCTCAGAAATCGCCAGCGGTCGGAACGACTCATCATAGACATGATCTGGAAACTCGATCCAACCAGTGGCCTTATCAGGATAGGCATTCACATGGATCGACCGGTCCTCCTTGACACTGGTAGTCAATCTGATTTGACCGGTTTGGTCCGTAAAGAATCGGCCTGATCCATAGCGCGTCAGCTTAATTGGTTTATCTTGTTCACCGGTATAGATATTCAACCGTAGCGCCGCGGCCCGATTGCTCCCATCGCGAGACATCTTCGTGGATGAAACCAGAATGTGCCTGTCGTCCGCGGGTAACAGATCCACTATCTCCGCCCAGGCATAGGCCGGACCCTTTTGCTTGCTTAACGCCAAGGACGGACCGCCACCGGCACGATAGCCATAAATCACATCACCGCGCGTACCGTCACGATTCATCGCCATCAGTTGGCCATAATAGCTCGGCCGACTTTCGCGGCGCATCTCATTCAACTTGATGACGATGCGGTCATCATTCGCCCAGTAGTAGCGACCAAGATCGTCTTTACCGCTGACGCCATAACTGCCAATCAGCGAGGAATCCCGACGATTGAGGGTCACGATTTGATGCTTGCCGGCCTTGAACAACCTCACGGCCAGATATTGACCATTCGGGGAAATCGTCACATTCGTGACTTCCGGGGACTCAATCAGGGCCCGCAAGCTAGCCGCGCTGGCAACCGCAGAGCCGCAGATGAACAGCGAGAGGACAACCCATCGAACTAGTAAATTCTGGCTCACAGTATTCATCCTTGAACAGTGCTGAGTAAATGATGATTGGCAAAAAATGATTAGCAAAAAATGATTAGCAAAAAATAGTACGTCGTGTCGACCGCCCCCGCGCTCACTCCACGCTAGCATAAGCCCCTGTCAGGCATAAGCGGCAATCTCGTACATGCACCCACGATCGCCACGCCGCACTGAGCATTGAGCATTGAGACATTCCACCCCAAGCCGTTCTGCGCACTTCACCCCCAAACACCGGCGCAAGCTGTGGTATGGTCAATCTCCGACCCCTGCCCAGTAAACGAGCCATGAAGCATCAGCACCCTAACGTTATGTGTTCATTCCCAGCCACCCGAGAAAGCCAGGTGACGTTCGCTAACTACGCCCGTGCGCCGTTCAATACCTGGAGCTTCTGGAACATGGACTCTGTGGCGCATACGGCGATGTTGCCACGGGGTGGTGAGTTGCCAAAGCTGATGAGTTCAACCGATGCCAGTTTGGGCCAACGCATAATCAAAGATGCTAATGGTCATGAACTGACCCTCGATGAACTGCTGGAAGAACACGATGCAGACGGTTTTCTGGTACTGCGTGACAATCAGATTCTGTATGAAAACTACTTCAACGGTTTCTCCGAGCACAGTCGCCACATCTGGTTTTCCATGACTAAATCTTTGGTCAGCGTCGCTTTGGGGGTCTTGATGGAGTCCTTCGATATCGACCTGACGTCTTCACCCGGACGGTATATTGAAGAACTCAGGGGCTCAGGCTTCGATCGCGCCAGTATTCAGGACGTGCTGAATCACGCCTCGGCCATTGCCTTCAAGGAAAACTATGTGGATCCCGATTCAGAATTCCTGCGCTACTACGCGCCGGCTTTGGGTTTAGCATTCGTGCCCGGCGCTCAAGACGCCCAGCCCGAAACCGCTGATATTTACGGCATTTATGACTTCCTCGAGAAATTCATTCAAGTGGACAGCGCGCAGCAACCGGGCGAACTGTTTGAGTACAACTCGGCTAACGCTGATGTCATTGGCTGGCTAATCGCGCGCCTGTCAGGCATGCCGTTGCAGGAGTTTATTGGCAAACATATCTGGTCTCGTTTAGGGACTTATCATGATGCCGCCATCGTCGTCGACCGGGCTTATATGCCGGTCGCCACCGGCGGCATGACCAGCACTCTGAGAGATGCCGCCTTATTCGGCCAGCTCATTCTCAATCGCGGCCAGGCCAATGGCGAACAGCTGGTACCCGAAAAGTGGATAGATGAAACCCTCAATCTGAATGCAGATGATCAGCAGCGATATGCCAAAAACACCCTATATGGCAACGAACCCTGGCAGTACTACAAGAATATGTGGTGGATTCTCGATCCCGCGAAACAGGAGTACGCGGCAGTCGGCATCCATGGTCAGGTTATTTACATCAATGGCTCAACAAATACCGTCGTCGCTCAGTTCTCGAGCCAGCCATCAGCCTCTCAGGTCGGCTCGATGGAATTCCGCTCAAAGCTCATGGCCATTCGAGCAATAGCGGGCTGAAGTCCAGACCCGCGCCGGCCAACCAGTCCTCGAGGCTGAGCAAAGCACTGAATGACTCAAGCTTCAAGGTTACTGCCGGGGATCCCGCAGGCACATTGCCGACCGGTCCTCAAGCCGACCCATTTGTGGAGAGCCTGTGAATATGATGGCCACCCCGCACAGCCGAAAGCCTGCATCGAAGCACCCTGAACGCCGTTGTAATTGGCAGACCCCGTCATTGACGATAGACGAGGTCACAGCGACGAGGTCACAGCCCGCGCGCTACTCATAAAAAGCCGGCGCCAGCTGCAGCGAATCTGCCAGCGCCTGGTCATGTTCGATCCACAGGGTCGCTTGGTTGGCCAGCAAATAGGCCTCTAACTTGGCCATGGAGGCCAGCGTCGCCTCTCGATTGTGGTTGAATTCGGGCACACTGTGCAGCGTTCGGCTCGCACGGAAATGATATTGGTCGCCTGACAGCACTAGGTGACCGGTGTCGGCGAGCTTCAACGCCAGCGCCTGATGGCCTGGCGTATGGCCAGGCAGTGACAGGATCATGACGCTACCGTCGCCAAACACATCATAATCGCCCTCGAGCTGCGTCGCCGCGCTACCTCTGAGCCCCTCGTATAAGCGCGGATCAAACACGGGGTAGTCGCTGGCATGATCGAATGCCGCCTCGTATTCCATACGTTGGACTAACAGGGTGGATCCGGGAAAAGCATTGGCGGCCCCCGCGTGATCAAAATGCATGTGGGACAAACCCAGATAGTTTATATCTGCCGGCCCCAGACCCAGGACGGCTAATTGATTCAGCAATGACTGCTCGTAAAGCACTGTGGCACCGGGTTGTAAAGCCACCCGACCCTGACCGGCAAACGTCAAGGGCAAGCCCGTATCCCAGATCATATTACCCTGCGGGTGTTCGATGAGATAGCAAGGCACAAACAAGTCACGCACGGGGGTGTCAGCATTCGTGAGCCCAAAACTCGACACATCCTCCAACCGCAGACTGCCACAATCAAACACGGTCAAACGCAGTGCCTCAACAGGTGGGCGACTCTCGGTTAGCGCACTGCTTGTCAACGCTGCCATTATCAATAGAAATACATTACCCATGTCACCTGCCTCTTTGACGGTTACGTCATTAATGTCGGACTTATCATCGCCTGTTATGCTGTCGCTGCGACCGCACTATCAGGCAGACATTCATGGCGCCAGTGTACTGAACTCGTTGCGGCAGTGACAGCGCCCCAGGACACCCTAGCCGCAGCATTCAAACCTAATTTTCCGACACCTAAACGAGTCCTTTTATGCCATATCAACCAGGCCCCGAAATAGCATCCAACTTGATCACCACGGTAATTTTTGATCTGGGCAATGTTCTCCTTGATTGGAACACCGAGCTGGTTCTGGCGGGCCTCAAGCTACCAAACTCGGCTCTGAAGTTGTTGCGAGATGAACTATTTGGGCATCAAGACTGGCTCGACATGGATCACGGCAAAGTCGCAGAACCAATCGTGGCTGCGCGGGTCAGTACCAGAACAGGCTTGCCTATTTCAGTCATCGAGGCGGCGTTACAAGCGGCCAAAGATTCCTTGCTACCTATTCCTGCTAGTGTCGATCTCATGACGGAAATCCATGATCGCGGTTTTGAATTAGTTTGTCTGTCGAATATGTCCCGAGAAACCTATGCTCACGTCAGGCATCTGGATTTTTTCAAACTGTTTGCCGGTATCGTGATCTCAGGGCATGAGGGCTGTATGAAACCTGGCGCGGACATTTTTCAACTGACCCTGCAACGATTTGATTTGTCGCCCACAAAGACCCTGTTTATTGACGACAGTTTGCCAAATATCCTCCAGGCTCAGCAGCTCGGCATCAGCACGTTGCACTTCAAACGCACCGATCACTGCTACGCCGGGATCAGGCAAATGCTTGCTTAACCGTCTGGGGAAGCCAAGAACGAACGGCTAGCCGGCAACCCAAGCACCGATTAGTCGACGGCTAACCCTCTCCGCCGGTCTCGCCAAGGATATAGCTTTGCAACTCTTCGATGGTCATCTCTTGATCCTGAATAATAAACTTTAACAGGTCACCCACGGTAATCATGCCCAGCGGGATATGGTTCTCCACCACGGGCAGATGACGGATCTTTTTCTGGCTCATCAGCGACATGCAGGTATCTGCGTTGGTGCTCGGACCCACATAAATCACGTTGCGGGTCATAATGTCAGCAACCAACGTGTCTCTTGACGATTTGTTCTTTAAAATCACCTTGCGGGCATAATCCCGCTCGGAAATAATGCCTACCAAACGCGCCTGATCATTAACTACCATCAAAGCACCGACTTCCTTATCGGCCATCAGTGCCACCGCTTCATACACTGACTGAGACGCCAGGATTGACCAAACTTCATCGCCTTTAACATCTAACATTTCTCTGGTGGTACTCATCGCCATACCCCTTTCACTTGTAGTTAGCGTGTTTATTTGAATGACACCCCTGTCATCGGCAACCTGACCGATCGGCTCGTTCAAGCGGCGCAAAAAACCAATGCAACGGCACCTCTAATCATGTCCGTCCCCGAGCACTGTAAAAATGACACAACTCAATAAACCATAGCAGTCGAGGCCGGCGCGCTTTAGCTTAAATGCGCCACCTCACCGCAAAATTCTTGATCCGACGCAATCTTTGGCCTGCGACTACCAGCCTATAATTTACGCAAAAGTACATTTCAAGTGCTTGATAGCAACAGATTCATCCAACGCTTTGCTTTATGCCGGCCGACTCATCAAATCGTGGCGACAAGCAACATCACTAGAACTCAACAACAGCACATCAGGAGAACACTATGAGAATACACAACGGTTTCGTCATCGTGCTGTTCGCTTTGTTATCACTAAATACCCCCCTAGCCAAAGCGGCACCTTGCGACTTTTCCGTGTGCAAAAGCGACGCGCCACAAAAAATCAGCACCGACTGCTGCAAAAAGCAACCCGCAAACCCGGTACCGCAAGATTCGACAAAGATCATCGAACTGTCGCTGCATGTATCACCAAATGGCAAAGCGATCCTCGACCAGAACGGTCAGGAGGTCGCTCGATTCGTTGCCGGCACTCAGTTACAAAGCATAACCAGTCTCGACGAAGGCCAGAAGTTACCCGGCTGCATGCGTTGCTGGAAGACCTGTCATATCTATGATGGCGAGGTCTGTGTGAAGTACGTTCGTACTTGCCAGTGGGACTTCGACTGCAAATCTCCGTAAGACTGCAGACTAAGTGGCAAATACGCAGCAGTGGCTGGCAAAGGTCAATGTTGCGTAACTGATAGTCTATCGTGTTACGCTCTGGGCTCGACTGAACGCATAGAAGACAGCGCCGCCACAGGCTCGGAGGTTAATTCCATGGCGATACAAGAAATTTCTGCGAACGCACCGCTGAACACCCTACTGACGGCGCTTCGAGAAGATGGCGGCCTGATCATCAAAGGCATGTTCGATCGTCATGTCATCCAGACCATGGACGCTGCCATCACGGCCGCCGCCAGTAATTTCCAGGCAGGCGCGGCGACTCAAGGCCTGGGTGACGATGGAAAGGCGTTTGTCGGCAATAACACCATCCGCTTCTCCAGCCTTGGTAAGATTTCACCCGCCTATTTTCAAATGCTCGACAATCCGATCTATGCCGCCCTGGCTGATGCAGTACTGCTACCTCATTGTGGCTCCTACTGGGTTAACACCGCCCAAGCCATGCTTATCGGGCCCGGGTCTAAAGCCCAAGTACTGCACCGGGATTGTGGTAATTGGCCCTATGTCTCTGAGACCAATTGGCCCGACTCCCCCGAGGCAACCTTAAGCGCGATGATCGCGCTGCATGATATTACCGATGTACTAGGCGCCACTCGCGTGGTTCCCGGTAGTCACCTCTGGCCTGATTATGGGCAACAAGCCGATGCCAGTCTTTCATACCCGGCAGAAATGCAGGCGGGCGATGCCCTGATATATTCCGGCAAACTCATTCACGGCGGCGGTGCTAACCAGACCACCGATCATTGGCGGCGCGCCATGCATCTGAGTTTCGTCCTCGGCTGGCTCACGCCAGAAGAATCCAGCCCCATCGATTACACTGATGCAGACCTTGCCCTCCAGTCGCCTCGGGTTCAACGACTGCTCGGCCATCGATCTTACGACCCTCGCCCACACCGGGGTGGCGGGCTCTGGCTGCGCCACGTGGACCCCATTTAGGGGGCAGCTGAAACCGTCGGTTGGACGATTTCAGCAACTGTTTGAGCAACTGTTTGAGCAACTCGCTTAAAAACCAAGGTACAATAGCCGCCGGTCTTTCTCGGTCCAATCAATCTTATGCGCCTAGTATTAGCCCCAATGGAGGGCGTCGTCGATCTGCACATGCGCGCTCTGCTCACCCGCCTGGGCGGGCTGGACGGCTGTGTCACCGAATTTGTACGGGTCAGCAATCGCCAGGTTTTGCCCGCGCACACCTTCAGAAAACACTGCCCGGAACTCGAGAACAACAGCCTTACCGCCAGTGGCATCCCAATCAAATTACAATTGCTCGGAGGTTGTCCCCAAACCTTGGCCGATAATGCCCGTAAGGCCGCCGAATTGGGTGCCATCGCCATCGATTTGAACTTCGGCTGTCCGACCAAGACGGTGAATAACAGCAATGGCGGCGCTTGCCTGCTGCAATACCCCGAACAGATCTATACGATTGTCGATGCGGTGCGCAGCAATGTACCCCTTTCAATTCCCGTTAGTGCAAAAATTCGCTTGGGTTTTAACGACCGCAGTCTCTTTATGGAGAATGCCCAGGCGGTCGCCGCCGCCGGCGCCTTTGAACTCACGGTCCACGCCCGCTCCAAGGCTGACGGCTACAAGCCACCGGCCTATTGGGAATATATCGGCAAGATCCGTGAGGCGCTGGAAATCCCAGTCATCGCTAATGGTGAGATTTGGTCGCCCCAGGATTGGCAACGCTGTGTCGAGCAAACCGGGTGTGATGATTACATGTTGGGGCGCGGCATACTGGCACGGCCGGATCTCGCCTTGGCCATCAAGGCCGCCGCCGAGCACAGAGATTATGTCCCCATGAGTTGGGCTCAAGTGTCGAGCCTCATATGGGACTATTACATGATCACAAAACCGCTGTATCCTAAGAAATTCCTCGGCAATCGAGTAAAACAGTGGCTCGCGTATTTGCGTCTGAACTACCCTCAGGCCGAACGCTTGTTTGATGAAATCAAAAAGGAGAAAGACGCGACTGTCTTCGAGCAGGCACTGTTGAGACAGGCCAGCGAAGAGTGCGAGACTTAAGCGGGGTTTTCACGGTAGTATCTGTACTCGTATCAGTACTCGTATCGACAAACAGGGATACCTATGGCACTCACCACGGCAGAACAGAAAGCTTGGCTCAACCAGGTTATTGAACCCATAGTCGATCCCGAGCGTGAGATCGTCGACCCTCATCATCATATGTGGCGTAGCGTCGCTGGCGGTATGTTACCGCCGTTTCTACTTGAAGATCTGTGGGACGACACCGAGTCAGGCCACAACATCAAACAGACCGTGTTTATGGAGTGTGGTACTGAGTATCACACCACGGGCCCCGCCCATCTGTATCCCGTCGGCGAAACCGAATTTGTCACCGCCGCCGCCTTGGCCAGCCGCGGCCAGGATAAAGCCGAGATCGCCGCGCTAGTGGCCCACACTGATCTGACCCAGGACCTAGGACTAATTCGAGAAGTCTTGGACGCCCATGCAGCCGCGAGTCAAGGCTTGTTTCGCGGTATTCGCCACGGCGGCGCCCATGATGCTGAGCAAGTCACCGGCTGGCTGAATGCCACGCCTTTCCCAGACTTGTATCGGCAACCTGCGTTTCGCCGCGGCGTTGCCTTACTCGGCGAACTGGGCTTGACCTATGATACCTGGCACTACCACTTCCAAAACGAAGACTATCTGGCACTGGCCCAGGCCAGCCCGAATACCGTGATGGTTCTCGACCATTTCGGTTCCCCAGTACGAGTCGGCCCCTTTGCTGACAAGCATGATGAGGTGTTCGATCAATGGAAGAAAGATATCCTCGCCATTTCTCGCTGCGACAATGTCGTGGCAAAAATTGGCGGACTGGCCATGCCCTGCAATGGCTATGACTGGGAACAGGGCGCAACACCGCCAACTTCAGATGAAGTGGTGGCGGCCCAGCGAGACTATTATCTTTACGCCATCGACTGTTTTGGCCCGGCGCGTTGCATGTTCGAGAGCAACTTCCCCGTCGACAAGCTGTCTTTGTCCTATCAGGTCTACTGGAACGCGATGAAGAAACTCACCGCTGACTTTTCGGAAACAGATAAACAAGCGTTATTCAGTGGCACGGCGACGCGCGTGTACAAACTCTGAGACACGTCATTGACCAATGAAACTCCTGCGACTCCAATGCCGTTCGCAGATAGCTTCTCCTTACTTTTGACAATAGGAATCAAACCATGGAAATGCAAGATAAGGTCGTCGTCATCACCGGCGGTAGCGGTGGTATCGGCAAGGCAATGGCCAGGGCGTTTCTCGCCGAAGGGGCAACATCCATCGTTCTGGTGGATCTAAACGAGACTGCAGTGAAGGCGGCAGCCGCAGAAATTGGCTGTATTGGTGAAGTGTGCGATGTCACCAACGAAGCACAAATCATCGACCTGGTGGATCGCACCCTGGCGAGCCAGGGCCGGATTGACGTGTTTTGTTCCAATGCTGGCGCCGGTGGCTCTGGGGTCTTGACCGATGCACCTAACGATGTCTGGCAAGCCCAGTGGGACCTGCATGTCATGTCACACATCTACGCGGCTCGTGCCGTGTTGCCATCCATGATCGAACGCGGCGACGGCTATCTGCTCAATACTGCCTCAGCCGCGGGCCTGTTAGCAGCCATGGGCTCTGGCCCGTACACTGTCACCAAAGCCGCCGCGGTAAAATTCGCCGAGTTCCTGGCCATTACTCACGGCGATGATGGCATTAGAGTGTCAGTGCTTTGCCCTCAGGGCGTCAACACGGCCATGGCCCCCAGAAGTCTGGGTGATGGTCAAACAGACGGCATCATCGAACCTGAGCAACTTGCACAGACCGTGTTACAGACCCTGCGTGAAGAACGGTTCTATGTGTTGCCTCATCCTGAAGTCGAGGACTATGTGCGCCGCAAGGGCGACGACATTGATCGCTGGTTAGGGGGTATGCGCCGCTTGCGACGCAAGTCCCTGTAAATCGCTGTTAGCGAGTGCCGTGACGCAACACCTGAACATAGGTTCGGGTGCCCTGCAGCAGGTTAGCTACTGAGATTTTTTCGTTAGTCCCATGAAACCCAGTGAGATCGCTGCTGGTCACGACCATAGGATTAAACCGAAATGAATTATCGGCAACCTGACTATAGTGAACGCTGTCAGATGCCGCGATCATCAGTCCCGGCACAATCAACACGTCCCCGTAGACTTCCTGAACCGCTTGACCGATGAGTTTAAAGCCGGCGGAGTCTTTATCTGACACCGCTGATGCGCCACGACCACCACGACCGATGATACTCACCGAAACATTCTCATTACCGACGAGCCCTGTGACATAATCCACCACCCCCTGCACACTGTCTCGCGGATGGACTCGAAAATTGACGATGGCCGTGGCCTCGATCGGCAGCACATTCGCCTTGATGCTCGCACTTAACATGGTGGGCGCCGTGGTGGTGCGTAACATGGCATTGGTAAAGGTTTGCTGCGCTAGCTGTTCTTCGAGGATATTGCCGAATAACCAACGATTGGCAAACATCATGCGCGCCACAAAGGGCATGTCACGACTGATCACATCAAACATATCGAGACTCAAGCCTTCCAGACCACCGGGCACGGGCTGGTTCTCAAGTTTGGTAATGGCCTCCGCCAGAATCCCTACAGCGGTTTGCTGGGGCGGCATGGACGAGTGACCACCAACCCCTTTGGCGACAACGGCGAGGGTCACGCTGCCTTTTTCGGCGACGTTAATCGCCGCCATTAAGCGCTCAACGCCCGGCAACATCTTATCGAACAAAAAGGATCCTTCATCCAGGCTCCAGGCCAATTGCACCTTTGCCCGGGCCAGGTATTCTGTCACCGCGGCGGCGCCGGCACCACCGCCTCGTTCCTCGTCATGGCCGAAGCTGAAATACACCGTTCGCTCCGGCGCAAAGTCTTGTTGAATCAGCCAGGTCGCTGCTTCCAGCATCGCCACCACAGCGCTTTTATCGTCTAGCGCGCCCCGCCCCCAGATCACGCCATCGTGAATTTCTCCGCCAAAGGGTGGGTGCAACCACAGGTCTTCGGTACCGGGGATCACCGGCACCACATCATAGTGCCCCGTGAGCAGGATGGGTGGCAGGGTCGGATTGCTGCCCTGCCACTTGTACAGTAGTGTGTACTCCAACTGTTCCAGGGTCATCACCTGATTCACTTCGGGATAGGTTGCTTTGACCCAGTCAATGAAAGCGTTAAACACCTGCACATTGCCTTCGCTGGCGGTCTCGAAAGACACCGTTGGCATCTGAATCGCCTGAGATAAATGCCCGGCAATCAGCGTTTCATCTAATGCTACATCAATTGGTTGCACAGCCACTTCGGTGACCGGTTGATGGAGCATCGTTCTGGCCACCACAACCACTATGAGCAGGGCGACGAAGGCCAGTAGCATCTTGAGAAGTTTACGCATACAACGGTCCTGGCCCTAAGGCTTGAAAAGGTAAAAAGTAAACCACAGTTTAACTTGAGAGCAAAGCGTCACCATGGCGCCCGAGCCCAGGGCTAACTGGCGCTGTTACTATCGGCGCCTGACAGGCCTTAAACTGGCAACTCGACACCGACATGAGGCATCGTTTAGAACCAGTAACTGGCACTGCGCATTAGAACCAATAATCAGTGACGCACCGGCCATCCTGCGGCAGATCTAAAAACCGATCGAACCCGTCAAAATGGCGGATAGGAATGTGTGCGATCGGCTCAGGCTCAGTCAGTCTCAAATTGACGGCAATACGGTGCCCGCCTTCTGCATCCGGCTGAATCGCCCGCCAATAAGCCACACAGCCACACTGCCCACAGAAATGAAAAGCCAGCGACTCATCGCGAATATAGGAGATTGTCGGACCAGCCACTGCCACACCCTGACTCTCATCATCATAAGCCCAGAGCGCGCCATAACGCCTGCAAACCGTGCAGTTACAAGCAGTCGCCGACGCCGGCAGGCCGACAAAAGACCAGGTGACAATGCCGCAGTGGCAGGACCCTTGAATCATTTGATTTACTCCGAGCAATGCAATGTCATGAAGAATCTAGATCGCGAAAGTCTACACTACGTCAGGCTTCGCGAACTTCGAGTAGGTCTCATCCGCAGCGAGAATCACATGGTCTTCCACCCCATTTTCGCGGTCAGTGTTGATTCGAGCATAGTCGGCAGAGGTCATCATCTCCAGGAACGCCGCTTTCGAGGGATACTGCACCAGCACAATCCAGTCCCAACGGCCAGCGTCCGCCACGCCAAATGCCATCGCCGCCACACGTCCGGCCCACAAAACCGTGCCACCGACTTTACGCAACAACGGCATGTCGGCTTTACTATAACGACTGTAAGCGTCCCAGCCCGACCCGTCGCCAGCTAAAGAATGTTCGCGAAAGCGGACCAAGTTCACCATAACAATGGGCGCTTTGTCTGGCAGTGAACCTAACAATTCTGCGTGGAGTAACTCGCGTAATTCGGCCATGACCTGTCTCCGTCATTAATTTTTCTGCGCACCACACCCTTAACTTGTCAGGAATTTCAGCAGGGCTTGATTAAATATTTCGGGTTGATCCATGAGGGGCAAATGTCCCGCTTCTCGAATAGACTGAAAGCTGGCGTTGGGCATCATCTCGGCTGCGGCTTGACCATGACTCATGGAAAAAAATTTGTCATCCTCACCCCATATAATCAGAGTTTGATGGGCGATATGCTGCAGCTCTGGCTCAGCCATTGGCGCCACCGCAGCACCCTTACCCTGAGAAAATGCATGCTTACCGCCCGGTTTTTTCAGCACCTCTACGGAATAATGCCGGTGGGCCGGCGCCCGCTTGGCCGTATCATTGAGCAGGAACCGCGACTGAAATCGACTTGCCGCATTCGACGGCAACAGGTTCATCCACAACATGGAGATAAATGACGACAACGAAGGTTGCGCGCCCAAGGCAGCAGAGTCAACCAGCACCAGTTTGTCTACCAACTCTGGATTTTCCAGTGCCAGCTGCAGCGCGATGGCACCGCCCTGAGACAAGCCCACGATGTGTGCTCTTGCTATACCCAACGCCTGCATAAAGTCGCGCAGCCAAGCGGCAAAAAATGGTCTGTCATAAGCCCCATCAGGCTTATCAGATTCACCGTAGCCGATGATATCCGGAGCAATTACCCGATATTTTTCTGCCAAGGATCCCAGCGACGGATACCATGTCACCGCGCCCGCGCCCGCGCCATGCAGACAAATAACCGGTGGGCCGTTGCCTGCCTGCAGGTACGCGGTCTTAATGGTGCCAACAGTAATGTCTAGTTGTTCAACCGGCATCGCTGAGGGTGCTTTGATCAAATCGATGAGGATTTGTCGGTGACTCATATTTCCATCCCTTGATGACTACTCTATCCGTTAGCGCTTTATCCATGAGCGCTTTATCTATATCTATTAGCGCTGTGTTTATGAGCGACTAGCTGACGATCCTTTGCAGCGACGCACTGCATCTATCCACTTCACCTATCCACTGCACCTATCCACTGCACCTATCCACTGCACCTATGCGAATCGTGAATCGTGAATCGTGAATCGTGAATCGTGAATCATCGCTATATTAAAGCTGGCCCACAATCGACCGAAAAAACTCAAAGCTCTCCAATTCGCGATAGGATGATTCATCATTTGTCAGGCCATACTTCGGGTTGGCAGACAGCTTGACGATCACCACATTTCGTTGCGGGTTGACGAAAACAAATTGGTTGTAGACTCCGATTGCCGAAAACTCACCTTCGTCACTGACCGGTAGCCACCACTGGTAACCATAAGATACCGGAAATTCAGGATGGGCTGTCGCCAACAGGTGTGGCGCATCAGCGATCAACGAGTCTCGCACCCAAGATTCGGGCACAATCTGTCGCCCCTGCCACTTGCCCTGCTGAAGATACAGCTGGCCGAGTTTCGCATAATCACGGGCCGTCACCTGCAAACCACCAGCCGCCATTTCCACGCCAGCATCGTCGGTGATCCAGTAGGCATCATGTTCCATGCCCAGCGGGCCCCAAAGCTTGATCTGCGCATACTCTGACATGGACATACCCGTCGCTCGAGCCAGCAGCATACCCAGCGCCTGAGTGTCGGTGGAGTTGTAGTAATTATAGGTTCCCGGCGGCTTTTCGCGCTCAAGGCTCGCGGTAAAATCATCAAAGGAACTGCCCGTTGCCATCACTGCACCATAGCGCATGATATCTGAGTTCGGATCACTGTAGTCCTCGTTCCAACGCGCACCAGAAGACATCTGCAGCACATCCTTGATACGCACTCCGGCGTAAGCAGAGCCCAGTAACTCGGGTACGTAGGTGGTAATCGGCGCTTCAACCCCGGTGATCAGCTGCTCGTCGATCGCAATGCCAATAAGGGCCGAAACAAAACTCTTAGCCACCGACATGGACATCCAATTCACATCAACACCACCGGTCAACCAGTAGTCTTCATAACGAATTTCGCCATCCTGGATCACCAGCAACGCCACTGTCCGGGTGTCATCAAGAAATTGAGCCACCTCATAATTTTCGCCGGCATAGGCGTAACTCTCAGGCAATGTCATCGTCTTGCCGACAGAGAACCGGTCAGGACTTGGTCCTGCCTTGATGGTTCGTGTCGGAAACACTGTTTTTAAGCGATTGAAAAACTCATATTGTTCAGCTCCCGTGAACAGGGAGCCGACGAAGGTGATACGCTCATCAGCTGGTTTTTTATCGTCGGGTAAAAAACTCAGTGCCACGTAAATAGTCAGGCAAAGAATCACCACGCCACTTATATATTTCAACATCTTTGAACTCCGGGGTCGGCAAGGGCAACCAAGGTAAATGCACAAGTAATCAACAGCGAGTCTCACACGCCTTGAATCAATTATCTATACTCATCCTCGCGAACTGGCCATTGCGCAGATTTAGCGCCAGCAATTCAGGAGACCTATTGTTAACACGATTGGCGAATAAGAGGATGGCGAAAGCTATGCATACTACGCCAAGTGTTTAATCGAGACAGGTTTTAGAGGCGGTATTAACTGGTATCGCAACGTCGATCAGAATGCAGTGAATCATCCTGAACTAGGCGTCAAATCCCTCGACCTACCCTGCTTGATGCTCACGGCAGAATGGGACCCCGACCTGCGACCGAAGTTTGCTGCCGACATGCCAAAAAGATGCGGCCAGTTGGCGATGCACCTGATAGACAAGGCAGGTCACTGGATAAAGCAAGAACATGCTAACCTGTTTAAACGTTATCTGATTGATTGCTTAGACCGCACATATCGCAGCCAGACCTAGGGCTGGTTGACTCTGACCAAACCGCTAACTCATTACCATTTGGGTCAGTGATGTGAAACCCTCGCCGGAGAAAATCGTGCATTGCCAGCTCTCCACCGTTACCCTATTGCCTTTCACTGGAAAATGAACAGCACTAGAGCAGTGAATTCATGAACGATTGGATTTGTGCTATAAACGTTACTTCAGTTCGTCGATTCACCTCGCCTTGGACTCAATACCTATGAACACGGCCTTTCCCGAACAGTTTTTTCAACGCCAGGATGAATCAGCGGACGAGAACTTTTACAGCCAACCTCGTTTCGTGACTCACATTGACGACGCCACCATTAGTAGCCTGACTGAGTTTTACGGCCAGCAGATTGCATCTGGAAGTCGCGTACTTGACCTCATGTCATCATGGATTTCTCATCTACCTGAGGGCGTAGGTTATGCTCATGTTTCTGGACTTGGCATGAACGCTGCTGAGCTTGAGGCAAATCCGCGGCTTCATCATTATTGCGTGCAGGATTTGAACATCACCCCAACCTTACCTTTTGCCGACAATTCTTTTGATGCTGTGTTAATCGCTGTTTCTATTCAGTATCTGGTAAAGCCTGTAGAAGTCATGACTGAGATAAATCGCTGCTTGACCACTGGTGGACAGTGCATCGTTGCCATGTCACACAGACTCTTTCCCACAAAAGCCATTCATGCCTTCCATGTACTTCCACCTGCAGACCGATGCCGGCTTGTTGCAACCTATATGGAAAAAAGTGGGCTGACAGGAATTGAAGCGTTGGATCATTCTCCTCAGACGGGAGACCCATTGTGGATAGTCAGAGGTTATTGCAGCTAAAACCAAGAGCTCCTGGGGTCGGAGTAAAGTGCCGGGGTAAACCCACAGATATACCGGCCAAAGCTCACACGACGGCAATCTTTTTTCCATAGCCGAGCTACGCTGCCCGCGCTAACTTTCTCACCTTATTCCTAACGCCATGCGCCATCGAGTTTCGATGCCCAGACCCAGAAGATTCTGCCCAGCCAACTTTCCCGCTCACGTGATCCAGCGTGGCATTAACCGCCAGATCTGTTTCACATCCGACGCTGACATTGCTGCTTATGCACATTGGTTAGCAGCGGGCGCACTGAAATTCCGGGTCCAACTCCATGGCTGGACTTTCATGTCGAACCATATACATTTACTTCTGACACCCCACGATGACCATGGAATATCGAACTTGATGCAGTTTCTCGGCAGGTTGTATGTGCGTTACTTTAACTACAAATACGCACGCAGCGGGGGATTGTTCGAAGACCGATTCAAATCGAGCCTCGTGCAGGATGACATCTACTTACTAACCTGTTTACGCTACATCGAGCTCAACCCAGTACGAGCCGGCATGGTCATTGACCCTGGGGACTATCGTTGGTCTAGCTACGCCGCTCACGGTCTCGGCAAGAAGATCAGCATGTTGACACCCCACCGATTGTATACTGCCCTCGGCGAAACCACAGCCGCAAGACTTAGCCGATATCAACAACTCATTCGCGAATCTCTCGGCGCCAATGTCATCGCGAATATTCGCCATTGCGCCAACAAAGGCTTGATTTTAGGCTCAGAACAATTCAAACAACAGTTCACTGATCTGACTGGAGATTCCCACTCTCCGCCAGATCAGTGATCCTGTTAAAGCATTGTTTGAGTGTGCCTGCTTAGGGACGACTGCTTAAGCACGACTGCTTAGGCACGACTGCTTCGGTCAGACGGTTTACCCCGGCACTTTACTCCGACCCCGTTATTACAGTCTTGAGCCGGTCAGTTTGATATCTGACATTTGCCAGACAGTCTCAAACTTTCTATGAACTGCTGCAGCCTCGCTGGTCTTTCCTTGGGCCTCAAGGGCCTGTGACAAGCCAAACAGTGACCAGCCATTGCGCGGATAGTCTGTCAGGTCCTTACGATAAACCGCCTCGGCCTCGGCCGCGTGGCCACCCTTCAACAGCGCGTATCCCAGTGATTGCCGCGTCGGATAGTACCAGAAGGGGGGCTCCGTGTAGGGTAGCAGATCCTGGAACGCAACCGCATTCTCAAAGTCAACGACCGCACCGGCATAGTCCTGTTCAGCGAGTTTTATTTCGCCCAACAGCAGGGCATTAGCAATATCTAGCAGCAGGCTGGCAGGATAGTCGCGTTTATCCAGGAATATGATACTGACTGTGCTTTTGATCGGCTCGATTGCCGCTTGTTCAGTACGAGCACCCTTCAGATCACCGCGCGCAGCCAATGCAACTCCTCGCGCATAGTGCCGAATAGCCTGCGAATAACTGAACTCTGCAGGTGGCTCAGGGGCAGCCATGATCTCATCCCACTTGCCAAAACGCACATAAGACAGTAATGGAATGGTTCTGAAGAACTCAATGGTAGGAAATTGTTTGACCTGCTCAATATTGACGTTCTTGGCAACCTTGATGGCCGAATCAATAGAGAGCTGCGCCCTACCTTCCATGGTAGATGCCGCCCATAAGAAGTGGATGTTATGCGGGTAATACAGCGCCGGGTAAAAACCCTGGGCATTACACTGGGCAATATAAACTTCGTCTACTCGTGCAGCTTCGATATTCGCTTTGGAGGCATCGTGATACCGACCCACTCGCCAATAGATGTGGGCAGGCATGTGTACCAGGTGACCCGCACCCGGCACCAACGTGGCCAGTCGATCTGCAGCGGATTCGGCACGCTCAGGCGCGCTTGACGCCTCGACCGCGTGTATATAGAGATGCAGGGCCAGGGGGTGTTTCGGCGCGGCAGCCAGAACACGTTCCAAGGCAGCGATCACCTTCACCGTCTCCGGCCGAGGATCGCCGTTATCTTGCCAGTAGTTCCATGGCATGGTGTTCATCACCGACTCGGCATACAGAGCAGCGGCATCCATATCCTCGGGATACGCTGCAGCCAACCCACCCATAGCCGTTGCATATTGTTCATCCAGACCGTCGCGACCCGCGTTAATCTTACCGCTGTATCGAGCCTGCAGGGCTTCAATATAGTTTTGTTCGACGACGCTAACCTGGTCTTTCAGCGCGACCGCCGATTGTAGCGCAGCGAAGGCATTAACTCGCTCAGCCTCAGACATAATGACTTGGCCTTTGCTCGTCACATTAATATTGGGACCCGTGGCAAGCGCCTCGCCCCAGAAACACATAGCACACTGGGGATCCAGACGTTGGGCCGCCTTGAAACTTCTGATGGACTCCGCATGATTGAAGGCAAAGGCCAGCGTCAGGCCCTGGTCAAAATAACGTTGCGCACCGGGATCACTGGTCGTTATTTTATGTTGATGATTTCCCATTCCCTCAAATAACGGGGCGCCAGCCCGATCGATTAGCGCCTGATCCGGGTTGCTGGCTGTTGCAGTATCGATGCGATCATTAGGCACAGTGGCAGCTATTTCGGTATTGCTAACGCTACACCCAGCGACGCCAACCAGCAGCGTCAACAAGACAATCGACAAGAGTCTGAACTGATTCATGAGCGAAACCTTTTTTATTGAACAACGGTGAACATACGTCAATCACCGTAACAAAACCATCACACCCCACAAAGTTCTACCTTGAGCCGCAACCATTCAAGCAGAATATCGGCTTCGGGCCCCCAGGAAACCTAGAGCACCCAGCCGAGATATACGCTTTTTCACCAACCGCGCCTGACTTCGGCCTGTGAATTTCGCCAAATTGTCCGACACCACCTCCTCATGTTAATGTGGCCGCCAACGATCAATGCACGGGCACCACTGGCGCTCAAACAACTCAGGCGTGAATTCCTATGACTGAAAAAATACTGGTTACCGGCGCGTCGGGCTTCATCGGCAGCCACACAGTGATAGAGCTGCTAAATCATGGCTATGAAGTGCGCGGCACCCTACGCAACCTGGACCGCGCTGAGTCGCTGCGGGCGATGTTTGCCAAACACACGAACAACATCGCGGCACTGGAATTTGTTCAGGCAAGCTTGACCGACGCCGATTGCTGGCTCGCCGCCATCGAAGACTGCAGCGGAGTATTTCACATTGCTTCGCCGGTACCGGTGGAACAACCTGACAATGCTGACGAGATTATTGTGCCAGCCCGCGAAGGGACCTTGAATGTTCTCCAGGCGGCAAAGTCCGCAGGCATCAAGCGGGTCGTACTCACGTCATCGGTCGCCGCCGTATCAAGTGGTCAACAACATGCTGGAGAGCTCTTGACGGCAAACCACTGGACTGACTTGCAATCGCCTGGATTAACACCCTACGTGATGAGTAAAACCATCGCCGAACGTGCAGCCTGGGATTTTATTGCACAAGAAGGTCCTGAGCTCGTGACCGTAAACCCTGCAATGGTGCTCGGGCCAGCGCTGGAATCTGATTACGGCTCATCGCTGGAAGTATTGTTGATCTTGCTGACGGGACAATTCCCCATGGTACCGCAACTCGGTCTGGGTATCGTGGATGTGAGGGATGTCGCCAGCTTGCATCGACTGGCTTATGAGCAGCCTGAAGCCGCCGGTCAGCGGCTGATTGCGAGCAACGGTTTTCTCTGGTTCAAGGACATCGCGACGGTGCTGCGCCAGCACTTTCTCCAATATGACGCCAAACTGCCGCGGCGTGAGTTACCGAATTTTTTGGCCCGGCTCATGGCGCGCTTTAACAAACCCCTGGCCAGCCTTGTGAACGACCTTGGCAAGGTCAAACTTTATGATATCACCCCCGCACAACAACTCGGCTGGCAACCCCGCAGCGCTGAACAGGCGATTGTAGACGGCGCGCAAAGCCTCATTGATGCCAAAGTGATCTAAGTCAAACTTGGGAGGAATTCGCGGGCAATTGACGCAATACGAATTCCAATTCACGCAGGCAA
The DNA here is from genome assembly GCA_018607725.1 of K189A clade bacterium. Classification (GTDB taxonomy): domain Bacteria; phylum Pseudomonadota; class Gammaproteobacteria; order Pseudomonadales; family Azotimanducaceae; genus UBA4582. The sequence continues at coordinate 10,763 of JABBAY010000248.1, read as the reverse complement.
CTCAAAAATACGTAAACTGAATGTTATCTCGCAAGAGTCTCATCCCAATCATAACGGAGCGATCAATTCATGATCGAGTTCATACTCAACGGCAAGCCAGTCAGCACTGACGATGACCCGACCACTCCCCTGCTTTGGGTAGTTAGGGACACCTTTAAACTTAAGGGATCCAAGTTTGGCTGTGGCGCGGGTTTATGTGGCGCTTGCACCATGCATATTGATGATGAAGCAATGCGAACCTGCATGCTGCCGATCAGCGCGGTCGCCGGCCGCCAAGTGACGACCATCGAAGGGCTTGGCACGATGGATGATATGCATCCATTACAAACTGCGTGGGTGAACGCCAGCGTACCCCAGTGTGGTTACTGCCAGTCTGGGCAAATTATGGCAGCGGCCTCACTACTGACGAGCAATCCAAACCCGACAGAAGCCGATATCGATGCTGCTATGTCTGGCAACATTTGCCGCTGTGGGTGCTATGTACGCATCAAGAGTACTATCCTGAGCGTCGCGCAGCAAAACCTTGCCTATAATGCAGCGCAGGAGCAAAAGGCATGAGCGCAATGAATATGTCTCGCAGGCAGTTTCTGAAAACCACCGGAATTCTCGGTGGCGGATTAGTCATTGGCTTTTCAATGACGGGATGTTCCTCCAGTGAATTACCGATAGTGCTGGCACCACAGGGTTTTGTCCCCAACGCCTTTCTTCAAATCATGCCTGACAATGGCATTCGTTTCTATTGTCCTCGTGACGAAATGGGCCAGGGGGTAACGACTGGCTTGAGCACACTGATCGGTGAAGAGCTCGATGTTCACCCAAAAGATATGGTGATTCTGTTCGCCGGGGTTCACAGTGATTACAACAATCCCGACTTTGGCGTTCAGGGCACCGGCGGCAGCAGCTCGCTCAAGGCGCACTATCTGCAACTGCGCCAGGTTGGCGCAAACACACGCGGCCTGTTAGTAGCGGCAGCCGCACAGGATCTGGGTGTCCCGGCAAGCGCCATCTCCACCCGCGACGGCCACATTGTCGTGGCTGGCCAGCAATACCCCTATGGTCAGTTTGTGCAAACTGCCGCGGGCCTAGAAGCGCCAACTGCAGCGCCCATGAAATCGAATAATGAATTTCGCTATATCGGTCAAGAGTTCGCGCGGGTTGATGCCGCTGCGAAATCAACGGGCACCGCCGAGTTTGGTATCGACATCGATATTCCCAACATGCACCACGCGGTAGTCAGGCGCTCTCCCGTTGCTGGCGCCAAGCTCAAGTCAGTCGATAAGTCCGCAGCACTTAACATGCCGGGCGTCACCGATGTCATTGAAATTTCAAGTGGTGTTGCAGTGGTCGCCGAAAAGTACTGGCAGGCAAAGACCGCAGCAGCAAAACTCGCGCCGGTATGGGAAGAGGTTGCCTTAAGCAAAATCAACAGCAGCGATGTACGCGCTGATTATAACCAGGCCATGCAACAGGACGACGGCGTCGTGGATACAGACGAGGGTGACGTCCAGGCCGGCCTTGCGGCGGCAGACCACATTGTTGAAGCTGAATACTGGGCACCTTTTCTTGCTCACGCACCACTGGAACCCATGAACGCCGTTGTTCGCATCGAGAACGGCGAGGCAGATGTTTGGTCTGGCACTCAAGGCATTGTTGCCGCACAAGGTCTCGTGTCGCGCTTCTCCGGCATTCCGGTGGAAAATGTTCGGGCGCACAACACCTACCTGGGCGGTGCCTTTGGACGCCGTGGCACCTTGACTCATGTCATCGAAGCCACGGAGGTGGCGGTTGCCAGTAACAAACCCATCCATCTGCTCTGGTCTCGAGAAGACGATATCCAAAACGGCGTTTACCGTCCTGCCTCTCTGATGAAGATCAAAGCCGGCGTTAAAAACGATGGCCGCATCACCGCGTGGCAGGCAAAGCGCGTCGGCGGCAACATCACACCAAAGACTCTGCAAAATATGATGCCCGCCCTGTTTCCAGGGCTCAATGATGGCACCATCGACTTCATGGTAGGTTTGTCACAGGATATCTTTGCCGGTTGGATGGTGGATCACGCTAGTGTCGAGGGATTGTACGAAGACTACGACACCGACAATAAAACAGTGAACCATGTCACGGTAGAACATGATATTCCGCTGACGTTTTGGCGATCAGTTGGCCACTCTTATACCTCTTTCGCAAAGGAAGGCATCACTGATGAGTTGGCAGAAAAAGCCGGCATGGACCCCGTCGCGTTTCGACTCAAAAATACCCAGGGCAATCCACGGCTGCAGAACGTGATCCGCGTCGCGCAGCAACACATGCGGACAATGCAACCTGCGGAAGGTCGATTTCTCGGGTTTGCAGCCCACAACTCCTTCGCCACAGACGTGGCCGAGATTGCCGAAGTATCCGTGGTCGGCAAAACTATCCGAGTGCACAAGGTGACCTGCATCGTTGATTGCGGTATCGCGGTCAATCCAGATATTGTTCGAGGGCAGATGGAAGGTGCAGTGATGTTTGGACTGACAGCGGCACTTTATGGTGATCTGGAGTTAGCGCAAGGCGCGTTTAAACAGAGCAACTTTCATGACTACCCCATTCTCAAAATGAGCGAGGCACCGCAGGTTGAGGTCATAATCATCGATAGCGGAACTGCACCCACCGGGGTCGGCGAGCCGGGCCTGCCGCCCATCGCGCCGGCTGTGGCCAGCGCCGTGTATCAAGCCACAGGTCAAAGACTGCGATCCCTACCCCTGAAAATTGCCTGAGACTCAGGCTTGGGGTCGGAGTAAAGTGCCAGAGTAAAGTGAAGTGTTCTGGGCTTACCCCGGCACTTTACTCCGACCCCATCACTGATTACTGTCGAGGATTCACTATGGCTAACCAAGATACGTTGTACGAGATTGAGAGCGGCATCGCGATCATTACCCTCAATCGGCCTGAACAGATGAATACCTTGGGCGGCACTATGATGGCGCTGGTCAGCCAGTACATTCAGCAGGCGGAAGACGATAAAACGGTGCGGGTCATCATTCTCACGGGTGCAGGCCGCATGTTTTGCGCCGGGCTGGACGTGGTGGGCGCCCAATCTCGAACGGGCTCACAAGCGGGCACCAACGATGCTGCCGCCATCCCGGTGACACTGGACGTGAAGCGCTTTCCGCCTGCGGTTATTTACAATTGTGAGAAGCCGGTGATCTGCGCATTGAATGGCGCCGCCGCGGGCTTTGGAATGGATATGGCCCTGGCCTGCGATATTCGGGTCATGGCACAAACGGCCAAGTTAGCCCCGACACCGGTGAAGCGCGGCATTGTGCCTGAGAGTGGCGGCACCTGGATTCTGCCCCGCCTGGTAGGCTGGGAAAAAGCCGCAGAGATATTTTTTACGGCGCGCAATCTGGGTGCTGACGAGTGCAAAACCCTGGGCTTGTGTGCCCATGTGGTGCCCAACGATGAGCTTATGCCGTTTGCCATAAAGCTGGCCAGCGACATTGCCGCCAACGCTCCACTGGCCGTGCAATCTGCCAAGCGACTCATGCGTATGGGCATGGCTCAACAGTTCAACGACCATGTACATCACGTCTATATGAACTTTCTGCAGCTCATGCGCACCGAAGATGCGCGGGAAGGTATGGCGTCGTTCGCCCAGAAGCGGCCCCCCGAATTTAAGGGGCATTAGGCGCCGGGGAGTCAACGATCAGGGATTGCAGCAGGGGAAGTCAGGCTAACTACGATAGGGGGCTTTGCCGAAAGCCATTAGCCTGCGGTCTAACTGACCGCATCATTGGTTGTATTGTTAGCCACGATCTGGCGTACCACCTCGGCAGAAAATAGCGATTTCGACAGGTACTGTTGCCCGCCCGATTTTGCCACCAGGATCAGTCCTAAGTCGGTTTCAATGACCCGGTCGATATCCGCCCATCGCAGTGATGTTTGTGTGAAAGGGTTTTGCGTTCGAATTCCATTTTCATCGATGCTGAGATTTACTTCTCTACCGGCACTTCTGCCCCACATCTGCCGCGTGATCCACCAAGCTCGTCGATATCGAATATGAATCAGCTCAAGCACGGCCAATGCGCCTAATATACTCGCTGCAACCTTAGGCTCCTCAGTAAAAAGCAGAAGTCCCGCAGCGGTGGCGATCAACAAACCCGGAAATAGATAATTGGGTTTGGCATTTTTTCCATGGGGTAAAGTCTGGTCGAAACACTCCGCCAGATAATCTCGCGACATAGTGAATTGTGTATCGAAGTTGTCCATAGAAGTTACTCTATCAGGCAGTCTTATCCAATCGCTCTAACATAAACGATTGGATCAACTTTACCACTTGATCACTGTGATCCTGCATATGCAGATGGTGATGTCCGGGCAGTGACACGAAGGTCATGTGCTCATCGTCTCTGCTGGTCACCAGCTCAATGGAACGCTTCAGCCAGGCATTTTCCATGTCGGCGACAATAAACAGGGTTTCTGCGGTGGTTCGATCCAGTAGCGCATGAAACTGATCGTTGGTGAGCTCAAACGGGCCGGAGCCTTTGATGCGTGGATCGGTACGCCAGGTATAGCCACCCTCTACTTTTGCGTGGCCACGATCGATGATACACCGAGCCGAGATAGCGTTCTGCCCGGTGGCGAGACTTAACCGCTCTGTCATCGCTTCCAGAGTGGCGAATACTTTGAGTTGTGAACCCACCTTAAAGGAAGACGCTATGGTCGAGCGATAATGATCCAGGGTGTTAGTCGCCTGATTGGTGCCGCTATAGCCGTCAATACAAATCAGCTTATTGACGCGCTCGGGAAACAAGCCAGCGAGCTGTGAGCCTATCTCGGCGCCCATGGAGTGACCGATCACGTTAAAGGTATCCCAGCCCAGCTTGTCCGCTACGGCCAGAATATCCCTGATGTCGTTCAGGCCGGAGTACAGTTCACCATGGCGACGGTGTTCGGAGCTACCATGCCCGGCGAAGTCCATGGCAAAAATGCGCAGGTGATCCAGGTGTGGGGCGATCATGTCAAAGCTATTGGCGTTATCCAGATAGCCATGCAACGCTATAGTTGGCTGGCCATTCGCTGGCCCCCATTGCTTGCCCGCAATGGTGAGATAACCAATATCCAGCGCTAATTCAGTACTCAAGGTCCAACTCCCGATCAATTAATGCCGGCATTGTATCCACTGGCAGTGACCTCGGCACGGATTGTTAACACCGTGATGGCGGATAATAAGTGACTCTAATTGTCATCTAAAGTCGCATCTAGTGTCACATCTAAAGTCACATCTCAAGAAATTAGTCGGCCATACTCTTCTGGCGTCAGCACGCCTCCTGCTGCAGCAGCGCGACCCGTATCTTTGGCAGGCAGTACGTCTTGCACAGCATCAAGGCGCTTCCAGGGTGCGATCGGGGTCTGCACAGCCACTCGAGGCACAAATTGCGAAGCCTCGACCTTGTCATAACGATGGATATAACGCGGGCAATTAACCCACACCTGCTGGATCGCCACGCGCACCACCAAGTCGGCTTCAGGATATTGAGCCAACAGCGGGTCCTGCAGGTCAATGGTGGCGCTGCCCTGCAGGCGCAGGCGATTAGGTTTGGCCATATCCATAAACAGGCAACCAATATCCGGCGAGCCCTGAATATTGCCCATCGACAGGAACATGCCATTGCCGTCGTAGCTGGGGAACGCAATCGTCTGATCATCCAAGATATGAATAAAGCCGGGATCGCCGCCCTTATATGACACCGTCGGACGGCCTAGATGATCGATGGTCGACAGGAAGAACATATCGCGGCTAGAGATAAAGGCCTGGTCTGTCTCATCAAGAGCCGTTTTGATGATCATCTGCTCGAGCCGGTCGGCAAGTTTTGTGGTGTCGAACCGGTGTTGCAGATCACGATGTTGATCGCCGTAAATATTGCTCATAGGATGCTCGCTGGTTAGTACTGCGGTGCTGCGTTTGATGTCGGACAATTGTCTTCAAACAATTGCCTCCCGACAAAAGTATTGCAGTTTAACGGGCTGAATGAAACCGATGGCGTCGCCTGATGCCAGCCGCATTTTGACGAATCATCTATCATCAAGCACGAGCACCTACTGGCAGCACACCGCAAACAACCTAATGATTGTAATACGCGGCGATAGTCTGACAGGCAGTACACCTGAGTTCAGATGGCAACCGCAACCTGAAGGTCGATACGAGCAAGATCGACATGGAAAACCCTAACGTAGGATCAGCGTTTACTGCCCGCCACATAAGTGGCGAGCACCTGCAAGTTTGCCAGCTCAACCGGTGCCATCGTCAGAGGATTGTTATCGACGATAATGAAATCTGCCGCCTTACCCACCGCCAAACTGCCAGTCATGGTTTCCTGAAATGCCGCATGAGCGCCCCCCAGTGTCGTCGCGTGTATCGCCTGACTGATACTAAGTGCTTGATCAGGATACCAACCCTGGGCTGGTGTGCCATCAAGCTTTTGCCGATTTACAGCAAAAAATAAGGTTTCAGCCGGCATCCAGGGCTCGCCAGGCAGGTCGCTGTTGATGATCAACCGTCCACCATTGTCCAGCACCCGCTGCCAGGCATAGGCATAATGAATGCGCTCACTACCGACACGATCTTCAGCCCAGGCGCTGTCGCCCATGGCATGGCTGGATTGCATGGAGGAGATAACTCCGAGTTTGGCGACCCGCTGGTAATAGTCTGATAACACCACCTGGGCATGCTCGATGCGCCAGCGATGGTCTTTGTTCGGGTAAGCGGCGAGTGCCTTCTCAAAGATTGTCAGGGTTCTGTCGTTACCCTCATCGCCAATAGCATGCACCGCCATCTGAAAACCGCTGGCAGCCGCTTGATCAGCCAAAGCCTTGATTGCGGCCGGCGTGATACGCTCTGTTGGGTTGGCGAGTTCCGGATGATCACTGTAGGGCGCCCGCAGCATGGCCGTGCGAGAACCCAGCGAACCGTCATAAAACACCTTAACCGCGGCGATCGCCAACATGCCGTCTGACCGTGACAAGGGCCCCCGCGCAAACCAATGTTGCATCAATTCATCGTTATTACCATTGAGCATGCCATACACGCGAATCGGTAATTTGCCTTGCTCGGCGAGATGCATGAACGCTGTGACGTCGCGACCGTCCATCCCCGCTTCATGGACACTGGTGACGCCGGCGCGCGCCATGGTGTTCAGACCAGCGATAATAGCTTGCTCGAGCTGCTCCGCATCTGCCACTGGCACCTCACGGGTCACCAGGGCTTGCGCCAGGGTCAGTAACACTCCAGTGGGGGCGCCATCAGCACGCCGCAGTATTTGCCCCACTTCAGGATTGGGTGTGGCGGCATCAATTGACGCTGCTTGTAATGCCAGGCCGTTGGCAAAACCGGCAAACCCATGGAGTGACTCCAGATACACAGGATTGTCAGGAAACGCCGCATCCAGTGCAGCACGATCAGGATAGCCACGGGAAGCAAACGCACCCTCGTCCCAACCTTGACCGATCAGCCAGGTGCCAGGCTTGGGGGTGGGGAATTTCAAGTGCAGGCGCTCGACCATCTCATCAACATTGACGGTACCCACCAGATCAGCCTTGATCGCATCCATACCGAGCTCGCGAACATGGACGTGACTGTCGATAAAACCAGGCATGGCGGTTCTGCCAGCAAGATCAAGCTTGGCCGCGTTAGGTGCGAGTGTCTGCAGATCATTCAGATCGCCCAGGGCACTTATCACGCCCTCTTCAACCAGCATAGCCTCGACCTTCGCCTCATCCAAAGTCAGTATCGGTCCACCAAACACGAGCAGTTGGCTGGTTGCTGGCGGCGCAACGGCTGCATCTTGTTGTTGGCAACCAACAGCGAGTAGCAGCAATGCCGCCAGCGCGGTCAGTTTTGTCACAGACATACGGATCATTAATCACTCCTAAAATGAATCGACTGAGTCGAGAACGACTTACCTAAATTTTGTGACCACGAGTGAGTCATGGCCCAATGTCAGAACGGCTATCGTCGCTAACATCGAGCTTGACTGCAAGCTACTGCAGTTGCAGCTCCATATCAATTCGATGCCTACCCGGACCCCAACCAGCGGTGAAGACCTCAGCGCCCACCGCGCCATGGCGCGCCAAAATAGACTGCGATCGATGTTTGCTAATCAATCAGTTTTTGGATTTGCGCCAGCAGTGACTTTACGCCTGAGATTTGGCTCAATCCAAGACCGCTTTGCAGAAGCACCGGATCGAACCCCAACGCCTCAATCGTCGTGAGCATCTGTGGCGCACCGACTAACGCATCAGCATAGGAAACCGTAAACGCATCTTGCGCCAGGTCGACCTGCACCTGTTTGCCACCGGGCACCTTTGGCTGAGCTGCTTCAACCGCATTGGGTAAACTCATTCAGGTGATGCCGGTCTTGCTCTTCATTATACCGGCCACTGCGATCGTCACTCTCTGCATCGTTTCACCCGACGCGCTGGCATTCAGCGCTAGGCACATCAAGGGTCGCAACAGTAAGGCGCAAATGCGCGTTTTCATGGCGAGGAGTTTACCGCAGATGGCGATGCAGCGTTAATTCGCTGAATTTGCGGCGCCATTACTTATCAGACGGTCTACTCAGTCAGTGCGCTTGATATGAGCCGCATCATGATAAGGTCTCGCTGACTGTCTGCACCGAGTTGAAAAATATGCTCGCCCACCACCTCGAACCCCCAACGCCGATAAAATGATAAGGCGCGCGCGTTGTTCTCCCACACCCCGAGCCAAACCGTCTGGTGGCCATTCGATTGAGCGTGCTCGAGACATTCGCCCATCAACATCGCACCAATACCCTGGCCAATCGCACCATCGTTCAAATAGAGCCGTTGCAGCTCAATCGGCGCTGCACCTTGCACAGCAGCCGTGCTGCCTGTTCGCAGCTTTGCGTATCCCACAGGTTGCTTCGCTGCGTCTATGAATGCGACCAGGAATGTGTTCGCGCTATCTGCCAGCTCAGCCAAAAGGCAGCCCAGTGAGAGTGCCTCGTGAACATACGCATCCATGTCCTCACTGACGTTAGCCTCGCCAAAGGTGGCACGGAACGTCTGTTCAGCCAGCACGGCCAGTGCTTCGGCATCCGCAAGCGTGGCGACTCTAATGTAAACTTGGCTAGACATTGGTATACCACCCGCAACATAGACACGAAAAAAACCAAAGAATGGCGTGAGCTATCACAGCCGTGCTGACCCCTGCGCCTAAACCTGCCTGCTTACCCCGGCACTTTACTCCGACCCCGCCGTACTTTAACCGCCAATTTAGTCAGGCGAAAGTGAATGTGTTTGCAGGTGGCTTGTTAAACACGCAACAGTACAATCAGCATCAGCCTCGGCAAAACGCTAAAATGTAGTCAGCGGGCCTGATCCAGGCTATCTTCAGGTTTCTCTGACATTAGTTCTTCACACTGACTTTTAGACCCACTTTTTAGACCCACTTTTTAGGAGTAACCGATCATGCCAAGAACCACCCGCCTGCAAACTGCCGCCCAGGGCTATATAGACAGAGAACAATTTGCCAGCATCGAATGGCTAGTAGAAGCCAAGGGCCAGGTTCTCAGCAGCGGCAAGGTTGATCCGAATGCCGGCAGCGGCATTCCCCAAGATGCTCTGTATCGTATCTATTCCATGACCAAGCCCGTCGTCTCGGTGATGGCGCTGATATTAATCGAGCAAGGCAGACTGCGCTTGTACGATGCCCTGGCGCAATTTAATCCCGCGTTCGCCGGCATGCGGGTACTGCACCCCAACGGTCGGCTTGAACCGGCAGCGCGACCCATACTGGTAGAAGACCTGCTGACCCATCGCAGCGGGTTCAGCTATGAGTTCATTACCGGCTGCCATATTGCACCGGGCTATGACGCCGTGGACCTGAGCAGTGATGGCAAATGCAGCCTCGACGAGATGATGACCAAACTCGCCGCCCAACCGCTGGCATTCCAGCCTGGCTCCCAGTATCGCTACAGCGTCTCTACCGATGTCCTGGCCCATGTACTGGAGAAAGCCACGGGACAGAGTCTTGTCAGCTTGTTGCAAGAGCATATACTCACGCCACTGGGCATGCATGACACAGACTTCCATGTACCGGCCGCCAAACAGCCACGCCTAATGCCGATGTATGGCGTCACTGACGTGAGCGAGTTTTCATCCCTGAACCCACCTTCAGAACAGCGTTTGATCGACGCTAATGTTGAAGACATGTACCCGTCCACTGACCCGGCATTTACCCGAGGCGGTCATGGTCTGTATTCCAGTCTGAGCGACTACGCCCGATTTGCTCGCATGCTGTTGACCGGCACGACACCAGACGGGCAGATTCTTTTGTCCCGAAAAATGCTGGATATGATGACCACCAACCGCATTCCAGACAGCCAACTGCCCCTGACCATCGGCATGAACCCATTACCGGGTTATGGCTGGGGTTTGGGTGTGCGTATCATGATGGATACAGGCAAAGCCTTGGCTCTTACCGGCCAAGGCGAATTTGGTTGGGCCGGCGCTGCCAGCACCTACTTTTGGGTTGATCCCAAGGAGGATATGATCGGAATCATCATGGCTCAATACCTGGGTTCGGTATTGCCCATGGCAGACGATCTGCGGACAGCTGCGTACCAGATGCTGCCGTAAACCCGTTGTTTGTCGACCTATGGCGCCAATACCTGGGTGATGACCAACCCATTGAATGCACAGCGGCCTAACTGCTGACACTATAATCAGCTGACACTAACCGCTGATTATAGTGTCCTAACAGGAAA
>JABBAY010000108.1 GCA_018607725.1 K189A clade bacterium | reverse complement strand
CCTAAGAGTCCCGGGGTCGAAAATAGTGTCGCGCAAATAGTGTCGGGCAAATAGTATCGCAAAAATAGGCTCGGAGGAGGATGCGACTGGCATACATAATTATGCTAGCAAAAACGCCAATCAAGATAATTTTTTAATCCGAGTGAATGGGGCTTAAATGCACTATGGGCTTTGGCAAATCGAGGAATCACAGATTACTCGATTTGCCATAACATAGCTTTAAACGACACCGAACGCGATCATTGCATCAGCAACCTTAACGAAACCGGCGATATTGGCGCCCTTTACGTAATCGACTGTGCCATCTGGCTTTTGGCCATACTCAAGACAACTATCATGGATGCCCTTCATAATGTCGCGCAGTTGTTGTTGAAGGTCTGCTTCAGTCCAGCTTAGACGGGCTGAGTTTTGGCTCATTTCGAGGCCGGAAACCGCAACGCCACCTGCATTGGACGCTTTACCTGGTGCATAACAGATTCCAGCTTCCTTGAAGATTTTTATGCCAGCAAGATCGGTCGGCATGTTCGCGCCTTCACAAACACCAATGCAACCGTTCTTAACGAGTAAGTCCGCGTGATGACCAAGCAGTTCGTTTTGCGTTGCACAAGGAAGTGCGAGGTCGCAAACAACCCCCCAAGGTTTCTCGCCTTCATGGTAGGTAGCACCTTTGTACTCAATAATGTAATCAGAGATGGGGCCGCGGCGAACGTTCTTCAGCTCTTTGATCCATTCTAGCTTACTTTGATCAATCCCATCGGGGTCATGGATATAACCTTTGGAGTCAGACAGCGTTAACACCTTGCCGCCAAAATCAATAATCTTCTCTGCTGCGTGAGTTGCGACATTACCCGAACCGGAGATAACGGCAGTTTTGCCCAGGATGCTTGTACCCTGGTGCTCTAACATGTTTTGCAAGAAGTAAACCGCGCCATATCCGGTTGCCTCTGTTCTTACCAGACTGCCGCCAAACTCGAGTCCCTTACCTGTCAATATACCTGTGAACCTGTTGGTTATGCGTTTGTACTGACCAAACATGTAACCAATTTCGCGAGCACCTACACCAATATCACCTGCGGGAACGTCTGTGTCTTCTCCTACGTGACGATACAGTTCAGTCATAAAAGACTGGCAAAATCGCATGATTTCATTATCAGACTTACCCTTTGGATTAAAGTTCGAACCACCCTTGCCGCCACCCATGGGCAGGCCAGTGAGGGAATTTTTGAAGGTTTGCTCAAATGCCAAAAACTTCAAGACACTTTCTGTCACGCTGGGATGGAAGCGTAGTCCGCCTTTATAGGGACCAATCGAGTTGTTGTTCTGTACCCGCCATCCGCGTTGAACGCGAACGTTGCCGTTGTCGTCTTCCCAACAAACTCGGAAGCTGACAACTCTGTCTGGTTCTGCCATTCGTCTAAGGATCTGTGCTTTATGATATTTTTCTTTATCTTCGATGAACTCGAAAACGTCTTCGGCAACTTCTCGAACGGCTTGAATGAACTCAGTCTGATGCGGATTGCGTCGTTCGACCCCGTTCATAAATTCTTCGAGGTTTACGTGATCAGATACAGCCATTGTTATTCTCCTGTTGATTTATCAAGTTAGACCATTAAACGTAGGTTCAGTCAGTATTGACTGCTTTCAATTCAGTGGATTGAGACGTTAGAGTGAAGTTGTTGCGTTGAATTTCGATGGTAGCCCAGATAGCAGTGATTTGAACGTTAAATACCAACTCATTTCAAACTCCCGCTCTAATGGCGCCATTTACCCGATGCTCCCGATGCTAAAACAAGCTCGGAGAAACCGCGAGGATACCGTGGCCAAATATAAGTACATTAGCAAAAGACTTCAATCAGTTTGCTTGTTTAATCTGGGGGTCAGTGGTTTAAATTCACGATCCTTCCCATATAGGTATGTAGGTTTGAGGTCGAGGTTCAGGGTCGGGGTAAGATGCGGGTGCAATAGTTTGTAAACCATTAAACATAGTTCTATGTTAACGAGATTGAATCGATAAATTTCCTAACCCCTGTTTCAGCGCATCCCTGCCGCCAACTTGTTAGAGACTCTTAGCTAATGTCTGCGTGATTTAGCGAAGAAACATTATTATTCCTACATGTCTTTGGTTAAAGTAAGCCCATAAAAAACCAAGGGCTACTTTATGCCCGCAAGCAGCGACAGAGGGTACTATGACGAAAGCATCAGATCTATTTATTGAATGTCTAGAAGCCGAAGGATGTGAATATGTCTTTGGCATCCCCGGAGAAGAGAACCTTGACTTTCTTGACAGTCTCAGCCGTTCGAAAAAAATCAAGCTAATACTGACCCGCCACGAGCAGGGCGCTGGATTTATGGCCTCTGTATACGGTCGCCTGACCGGCAAGACCGGCGTTTGTGTTTCAACCCTTGGCCCAGGTGCAACAAATTTCACGACTGCAGCAGCTTATGCTCAGCTGGGCGGCATGCCAATGATGATGATTACCGGCCAAAAACCTGTGAAAAAATCTAAACAGGGCCGGTTCCAAATCCTCGATGTTGTCGAGATGATGAAGCCGATCACGAAGTATGCGGTCACGTTAGTTGCTGGTGATAACATACCGTCGCGTATCCGTGAAGCTTACCGGCTTGCTGAGGAAGAAAAGCCAGGCGCTGTTCATATTGAGCTGCCAGAAGATATCGCTGACGAGCAAACAGAAGAGCGGCCGATTCCAAAATCGGCGGTACGGCGTCCTGTGCCAGAATTTAAGTCGATCAGCATGGCGCTGGAAAAATTGCACACCGCAAAATCGCCAATCATTATTATCGGCGCTGGCGGCAACCGCAAAATGACGTCGAAGATGCTGACGGAATTTATCGACAAAACCGGAATCCCATTTGTAACCACCCAACTTGGTAAAGGCGTGGTTGATGAGCGCCATCCGTTGTTCATGGGTTGTGCCGCGCTGTCTGCAGACGACTATGTCCACCGTGCCATCGAGGCCGCCGATTTGATCCTCAATATCGGCCATGACGTGATTGAAAAGCCGCCGTTCTTTATGAAGAGAGGTAGCACCGAGGTCATCCATATTTCATACAATACTGCTGAGGTTGATCCTGTTTACTTCCCTCAAATAGAGGTGATCGGCGACGTTGGCAACGCCATTTGGGAGCTGAAGAACGGCGTTAAGACGAGCGCTGAAGCCGGCTGGGATTTCACCCGCATGATGGCAATTCGCGAACATCACGACGCTAACATTCTGGCAGGTTCAGACGACGCGCGCTTCCCTTGTTATCCACAGCATGTCGTCAAATTGGTCCGCGATGCACTGCCGGACGACGGTATGATCTGCCTCGATAACGGCGTCTACAAAATCTGGTTTGCCCGCAACTACCGCGCCCATCAGCGCAATACGGTACTGCTGGACAACGCGCTGGCAACAATGGGCGCGGGTCTGCCATCAGCGATGGCAGCACATATGGTCTATCCAGATCGCAAGGTGCTGGCGATCTGCGGCGATGGGGGGTTCATGATGAACTCGCAGGAGCTGGAAACCGCTGTGCGTGAAAAGATGAATATCGCCGTTTTGATTCTGAACGATAATTCATTCGGCATGATTCGTTGGAAGCAAGCCAACATGGGCTTTGATGATTGGGGCCTGCAGTACGGTAATCCCGATTTCGTCAAGTATGTGGAAGCCTACGGTGGTATTGGTCATCGGGTTGAATCCGCCGAGGCTTTGCCTGGGATCCTCAAGACTGCGCTTTCCACGCCGGGCGTGCATTTGATCGATTGTCCCGTGGATTATGCCGACAACGACCAAATACTCAACATCGATATCAAGAAGCACTCAGCGACCATTTAGTTTGGCTGAGAACCACGAGGGGCTTGCGGGCCCCTCGTCATTGCTAACACCTGATCACTCAAGGAGACCGTCAATGTCGACGCTTCAGGCCAAATATCCCTACTATCTGAACAATAAAGCGGTTTACGCCAACGAGGATCTTGAGGTCACCGATAAATATACCGGTGAAGTTGCGACGCGCTGTGCGCTGGCTGATCCCAAGGCAATCGATGAAGGCATCGCAGGTGCCGTTCGTGCGGCTGAACCCATGGCAAAAATGCCATCCTATGAGAAAAAGGCGGTGCTGGAGCATTGTGTCAGCCGTTTTAAGGAACGATTCGACGAGCTGGCCATGGCGCTATGCATCGAAGCCGGCAAGCCGATTAATGATGCGGAGGGTGAGGTGACTCGTCTGATCGACACCTTTCAGATCGCTGCCGAGGAATCTACGCGTATGCACGGTGAATTGCAGGCGTTGGATATCTCGCCCCGTGCAAAAGGCTACCAGGGCATGTGGAAGCGTGTGCCAATCGGCCCTTGTTCATTTATTTCGCCGTTTAATTTCCCGCTCAATCTTGCGGCGCACAAGATAGCGCCCGCACTGGCTGTCGGCTGCCCATTTGTGATGAAACCAGCATCCCGTACTCCGCTGGGTGCGATCATCATGGGTGAGGTTTTGGCCGAAACAGACCTGCCAGAAGGCGCATTCTCAATTCTCGCCTGTTCGCGCGACGGTGCTGATCTGTTTACTGTCGATGACCGACTTAAACTGCTGTCGTTTACCGGCTCACCCGATGTTGGCTGGGACTTGAAAGCACGTTGCGGCAAGAAGAAGGTGGTACTGGAGTTGGGCGGCAACGCCGCCGTTGTGGTCGATGCGGATACAAAAAATCTCGACGATGCTGTCAACCGCATTATCTTTGGTGCGTTCTACCAGTCTGGCCAATCGTGCATCGGCGTGCAGCGCATCATGATCCATGAAGATATTTACGATGTGATGAAAGCGAAGCTGGTGGCTAAAACGGCTACTCTGATCAAAGGCGATCCGAAACTGCGCGAGACTTTTATTGGACCGATGATCTCGGAAAAAGAGGCTGCTCGCCTACATGGCTGGATAGCGTCTGCAGCCGCGGCTGGCGGTAAGATCCTCTGCGGCGGCACGCGCAACGGCGCGATGCTAGATGCCACCTTAATGGAAAATGTTCCGCTAGATCAGGCGCTATGTGTGGAAGAGGCATTTGGTCCTGCTGCGGTGTTGCAAAAATTCTCGACGTGGAATGATGCGATTGCGATGGTCAATGACAGTAAATTTGGTTTGCAGGCCGGCATCTTTACCCGCGACTTCTACAAAGTGCAGCAGGCATGGGATGAAATGGAAGTGGGCGGCGTCGTAGTCGGTGATGTGCCATCCTACCGTGTTGATAATATGCCTTATGGCGGCGTGAAAGATTCAGGGATTGGTAGAGAAGGTATTCGCTTTGCGATGGAAGATATGACTGAAATCCGTAATCTGGTCATCCGTACTCCGCCGGAATAATCTGTTGGGACCATCATGCGATAGAACGTTCCATTAAAAAATGCCGGGCCATGCTCGGTATTTTTTTAATCTCAATTTGCGATTCGAGCCGCACAACAAAACAGCTGTGCACGGTGCCGCTGGTTTGTTGTGTGGCACTTTGCGTAAGGTGAGCAGCTGCGGCACAACGACCTGGTGAATCAATATCCGATGCTGTGTCCAGCATATCGCTGGATGCATACAATCACGGCTGGCATTGCCCGAATGGCAAAGTCGCTCGTGTGAAAAGTCGCTCGTGTGAATGGATCTGGTTTGGTGGCTATTTAATAGTGGATGTTAGAGAAGCTGTGACGCTTGATTTAAGCGGACCAAAGCCCTTGGGCACTATGACTGCTATATTGAAGTCTTGCTGAAGAGGTAATTGAGCGATTGAAGTCTTGCTGAAGAGGCAATTGAGAGCGCAGCATGTTTGCGCTGTGTGAATTTCAACAGAGAGCTGTCA